>CAYOFH010000004.1:0-67568 GCA_964403175.1 uncultured Marinilabiliaceae bacterium | reverse complement strand
TTTTTTTATAATTTAATTAGCCATATGGTGTAAATCAATAGTTTTTTAGCATCCTTCAGAATAAATTCGCAGATTACACTGTATACGTGAAATAAGAAGATGTTTCAAACAAACCCCCAAAGTTAACGACATCGTCCTGGACTTAGGGGAATTCGAATCGCAATCCGAAGTCATTTCTTGCATGCGAGTTCCATCCAATCTTAAGAAATAAATTTTTTACGGAAGAATTAGCCTGATCTATTCATGAAAAAAACGTGATGAGATGTTCAATCATCAAGAATAATTGACAATATCAGATTAAAATTGATGAAAAGAATAGTGTACTATTTTGAAATCAATTTTATTGTGGATGTCCATGTTTCATAGCTGATTGGACATCGTAATAAATAATCTATGAAACGAAGTTCGCGCAGGTCAATAGTTGAGGTTAGCTTAATTGACTAATGAAAATAGAAAGTTACCCCGATTGCAAGGCTCCATATATCCAGCATGGTAATATATTCAGTTCGAATAGCTTCCAGGAGATAAGCATCAAGAGCCGAGAACTCAAAATAGAGGCCTATGCCGGTAAGGTGTTTATCTTTTATGGGTTGATACCATTCACCGCCCCAAAAAGGAGCTGCATGAATCTTGTTCTGGAAATAGTATTTTTCCGGATAATGTGGAGGCAGACTGCTGAAGGTATTGTTGGTATTTCCCCAGTTAATAAGCAGGCCAGCTTTAGGCCAGAAACGCAGAAACCAGGGTTTATCCGTCAAAAAGAAACTGTTTTTTAATGATATAGTGTGAACCGTGACTTTGCTGCCGCCCAAAGCATTATTCAGAAGACCATAGGATAATGTAGGTTCATAGATTTTCCATAATTGATAGCCGGCACCAACGGATAAGAATCCAACACTCCCGGCATATTGAATCTTGCCATGGTGTGGGAAAAACCACTTAGGGCGAAAATAAACGGTGTCTCCCGATAGTACTGTTGACCTCGTTTGGTTCATACGCTCGAAGAAAGCTCCACGGGGATAACTGCCTTTTGGGTAAAACTGGGCTGTTAGTTTTCCTGATGAAGTGAAAAGAAATATCAGAGTTAAGAAATAAATCCAACGCATAATTATAATTTAAAATGAATTACGATTTACCATAACCGTATCTTCCCTGATGTCCAGAACTACAATTTCGCGGTCGGTAGCATCTCCCGAAATCAAAAACGGCACTGTACATTCATCACGTTTACCATAAAAATAACTGTGCGTATGTCCGTGAATGGAAAGAGTTACCTTTTGTTCTTCCAGGATTCGGTAGAACAAAAATCTGTTTCCTATGCTAAACGATGCACTCCAGGGGGGGATATGAGCAATCAGGAAGATATGAGAAACTGTTTCATCCACTTCAAGGGACTGATGCATCCATTGGAAATCGGGGTCTTCCATGTTTTTCTCCCATATGATGTCATCAAAAAATACAAAGCGGCAGTTTTTGTAATCAAGAGTAAAATTGAAGGAGCCAAACATGTTCTGAAAAACCAGATTTCCGTTGGAAAGGAAATCATGATTTCCAATGACGGTAAGCATAGGGTGCCGCAGAAGCGAAGATATTTGGTCAAACCAAACAAATTCCCTGTAAATGCCACTCAGGGTAATATCCCCGTTGTGAATTACGAAATCGAGGCTGTCCATTTTATTGAGAGCATCTATTTGCTTTTTAAAATCGTCATAATAAGTGTGACTATCGCCGATAATGGCAACACGAAAGGACTGAAAGTTTTTATCTCCTGATGCTTCCAGTTGCTCAATGACCTTTTCGTTAATTTTTTCAGGCAGATCGCCTGTCCCTGACTGGTATGGGCTGTATTCAATGATATTTTCACACCCGGGAAAAAGAGAAAAGATTATTATTGAGGTAATTATTGTTTTCTTCCAACTCATAATATCATCCGTTTTTACCGTAATATTACAAAGATATTCTTCGCAGTTCAATTAAAAATCCGCTGTGTGGACTCAAAATCAGGATGAAGAAACAAAACCACCGGATGAAGCGGGAAAGGATTATTGTTTTAGGGGAAAACGGAAAAAGAAACTTGCACCATGGCCCACTTCCGACTCTACCCAGATTTCTCCTCCCATAAGGTCTGTGAGGCTTTTGCATATGGAGAGTCCCAGACCTGTACCACCTTTATTTTTTTCACCTACTTTTAAAACCTGCCCAAAGCGTTCAAATATCAGCTTATGATGTTTGGCTGCAATTCCCACTCCATCATCATGTACGAAAAACTGAAGGTGTTTACCTTCTTTTTTAAAACCAAAGGCAATGTGTCCTCCGGGAGTAGTGAATTTGAAAGCATTGCTGAGCAAATTATTGAATATTTGAGTGATTTTCCCGCCATCTATCATGGAAAATACTTGTTCTTCAGGTATTTCTGCAATTATTTCTACCGATTTTTCTTTTGCTTCCATCTCGAAGAATCTGGATAAATCTGAAATGAGGCGGTTCAGGTTGACTCTGTCAGGCATACAGCGAATCTGTCCGGTTTCAAGCTGAGATACTTCCAATACATCATTGATTATGGCAAGTAATTGCTGACCGCTTTTCACGATGACATCAATACAATGATTTTGATCCCCTGAAGAAATGTCGCTATTGCGTAATAATTCGGAAAATCCGATAATTCCGTTCATAGGTGTACGGATCTCATGACTCATATTAGCCAGAAAGGCTGATTTTAAGCGATCGCTTTTCTCTGCCTGTTCTTTTGCTTCAATCAGATCCAATTCTACCTGCCTGGCGCGGGTAACATCCCTTACAATGGTCATTATCCGGTCATTTTCCACAAAAACCATCCGTGATTCATAGATTCCGATTCCCGATTCGCCTTCTAGTTGGTATTCATAGGTTTCAATGCCTTTGTGATTTACTACTGCTGCAATTTTCTCATGTGTAAGGCGGGCTATATCATCGGGCATAATATTATCTATGCTTTGATCCAGAAATACATCGGGAGCCACGTAAAGATTGTTGCTGTTTTCGGCATGATAATCCTTGATAACTCCCTTGCCGTCGAAAACAAAAATAAGGTCAGGTATTACGGAAAGCAGACCGGTTATGCGAGACTGGTTTTGCTGTGCTTCTTCCACTGCCTCTCTCAAACTGTTTATGAGGACTTTTTCCTGAGTCACGTTGGTAAATGTGCCGATGGCTTTTTCCGGGGCTCCGTCTTTGAAAATCATGATTCCGCTTGCCCGGTAGTGTTTGATGTTTCCGTTTTTGAGTTCTACTTTAAATTCATCGTTCCATTCTTCTTTGAGCGGGAAACGGTTTGTCCAGAACCGTTCAATTCTATTCCGATCCTCCGGATGAATCAGTTGAAGAAAATCTTTGAATGTTTTTGGCGGGGCCTGGGCGGTTCCTATATAACCGGCTTTACCAAACCAACTTATTCTATCGTTATGCGGATTCCACTCAAAAATAATATCGTTGGCATGGGTCGCAACAATCCGAAAGCGCTCTTCACTCTCGCGCAGCATTTCTTCGGCTTTCTTTCGTGCGGTAATATCACGCCCCAGAATTACTATTCCTTTGCGGCTTCCTTCGGCATCAAACACCGGTGTCTTAATAACGTCTAGTCTTCGTTCATCACCGTTTGGGAGTGGGATAACTTCTTCCACCACTACAGCTTCACGTTTTTCCCACGTTGCCATGTCTGAGATTCTCCATTTCTCAAATACTTCTGATAGCTCGGGGACGAGTTTCTTAAGATGGCTTTCACTTTTATTCAGAAAATTTTTCCCTTTGAGCCTGAAGAGTTGTTGAATGGATTCATTAGCCTCCAGCCATCGGCCTTCAGCATCCTTAAAGCAGATGATGTCGGGTGTTGCATTTATCAACAATTTTAAGCGGTTTTTACTTTCTTTAAGTTCTTTAAGAGTGGTAATTCTTTCTGTGTTGTCCTCAACCATCCCGATAACCCCGGTTATTTCTTTAGAGCTGGTCAATATAGGAGCTGTCTTGAGAATTACATTAACTTCTTTGCCGCTGATAGATGATACATAAGAGCCCTCATAGAAGCCTTCTCTCCCGGTCAGAGGCTTTAAAATGGCAGAAATTATTGACCTGTCGGTCACCTTGTTAAGATCAAAATTAAGCAATTTGTCAGCAGGGGCATCAAGAATGGAAACAAAACGATCGTTGAATGCCGATATTTTAAGAGAGGTGCTGTAGAAAAATATGCCTACCGGAGAAAAATCAAAAAGCAATCGAAAGCGATCAAAATTTGATTGATCAGCGATATTGTATTTGAAAAAATAATTTTCAAATTGTAGTTCAATGTTTTTGCGGGTTTGATCCATTAATAACTTTTGGTTATGATCCCAACCCTTCTGCTCAATGTTATATAGACACAGGCGATTGTTGGCGTTAACTGATTTTGAATTTAAATTGAAGAAACGACCTGTTTTGAAGGGGTGTACAAACTGAGAATCGTCCAGTTCAAACCATCCTGTAATATCTTTTCCTGTTTTAGTTGTTTGAAGAATGGCCTGACGCAGTGATAATTCTTCATCTTTGGTATTCTTAATGCCAGCATGAATGAAGGAGACAGTACCTTCTGTTTCCATAGTAAGTGCTACAGCAGAGCCTGTAAACGTGGCCAACATTTTTAGGGTTTCCAAAGCTGAGGGGGGGAAACCTTTGACTTCGTGCATACATTATCATTTTTGGGGTTGTGGGGTTAAAATATTTTTTTAAAATTAATAAAAAGCTTAACATTATTAAAAATCACGGGGGTTCAATTTGAGTAAAGGACCATTTTTTTTGGTAAATTGACGTTAGTGTACAATTAACGTTGACAAAAAATTTGGCTTTTCCCTGTATTCTCTGTGCAAGACCTGTTCTTTAAAATTGCCTGTGATCAGGTTTTTTTTTGCAACGGTCGTTGAAAATGCCGGGTTTTTATGATTCTGATATCTTTTATCATTTTTTCTTATTACAAGGAGCTTTATATTTGTTTTTATTAATGTCCGGAGAATTATTGTTTCGTTTGCAATGGTGCTATCCAATAAAACCACCCCTGAAATTCTGCAAAAATCCGTTATAGTTAACGTAGCGAAGTAGTTTTAATCCTTTAACCGGACATAAGTGATTGGTTTGAAAACATCTAATAGTATTGATATGTACGGTAAATTCAAAGAACATCTGAAAAAAGAACTTGAAAACATTCAGGATTCGGGATTGTACAAAAAAGAGCGGGTAATTACATCTTCGCAGGATGCCTGGATAATTCTCAATACCGGAGAGAAAGTACTGAATTTCTGTGCCAATAATTATTTGGGTCTTTCATCACATCCCAGAGTGATTGAAGCTGCCCACAGAACACTTGATTCGCATGGTTACGGCATGTCATCGGTTCGTTTTATTTGTGGTACTCAGGATCTTCATAAGAAACTGGAAGAAAAAATTTCCGGATTTTTTGGAATGGAAGATGCCATTCTCTATGCTGCTTGTTTTGATGCTAACGGTGGTGTTTTTGAACCACTTTTCACCGATGAAGATGCCATTATTTCGGATGAATTGAATCATGCCAGCATTATTGACGGGGTTCGGCTTTGTAAAGCTGCCCGTTTTCGATACAAACATGCCGACATGGAAGACCTGGAAAAGCAGTTAAAAGATTCCCTTGCCCAGAGGTTTAGGGTTATTGTAACGGACGGGGTGTTTTCTATGGATGGCGATATTGCTCCGTTGGATAAGATTTGTGATCTGGCCGATAAATATAATGCCTTGGTAATGGTAGATGATAGTCATGCTTCGGGCTTTATAGGAAAAACAGGACGTGGAACTCATGAATACCATGAAGTAATGGATCGGGTGGATATTATTACCGGTACATTGGGGAAAGCCTTGGGTGGTGCTTTGGGAGGATATACAACCGGAAAAAAAGAAATAATTGATTTGTTACGCCAGCGTTCACGTCCCTACCTGTTTAGTAATTCTCTGGCTCCTTCTATTGTTGGGGCTGCCATCGAGGTTTTTGAAATGATGAGTGAATCTACTGCTTTGCGCGATAGACTGATGGATAATGCTGATTACTTTAAGCAGAAGATTTCTGAAGCCGGTTTTGATATTAAACCCACCAATTCGGCCATTGTCGCTCTGATGCTCTATGATGCCAGGCTTTCTCAGGACTTCGCCACCCGATTACTGGAAGAAGGAATTTATGTTACCGGGTTTTATTATCCTGTTGTACCTAAAGGTCAGGCAAGGATCCGCATACAGTTGTCGGCAGCACATAAAAAAGAACATCTTGACAAGGCGATTGCTGCCTTTGTTAAGATTGGTAAAGAGTTGAACGTAATTTACTAGTTAAACGATGGTCAGAAGCCAGTGGTAGAATTTCAATTATTTAATCTAAGGCCCTGACAGGACAATATAGATATCACCCTTTTAGATGTTTATCACTTTTGTTAGATAACCGTTGTTGTTTAATTGGGTGGACCGGAATTAATAATAATAATCCTGGTTCACTATGCCGAAAATCAAAATTCATTAGTTTTCAGTTATGACTTTCCAGTTTTGAAAACGATATAAGATATAAAAGGGCTGCCTGATGGTGACCCTTTTTTCAATCAGAACCTTTTTTGTTCATCTTTGTTTTTATTTAAAACAAATAAAAATAAAGAACAGGTTATGAAAGCACGAGTATCATTTTTACTGGCAATGTCACTCTTGATGATTTCGCCAGTCATTTACGGGCAAAAGAGTGAAATGAAAATTGAGGATAGTCAGATTGTATGGACAGGCAAAAAAGTTGGCGGCTCGCACACCGGAGAAATTCAGTTGTTGTCGGGTTATCTGGAGAAATCGGGTGACAGTTTTGTTTCCGGAAAATTTGTGGCTGACATGACCTCGATTTCTAACAGGGATATTGAGGATGAAGATTCAAGGGCTAAATTGGTAGGTCACCTGAAATCAGATGATTTCTTTAGTGTCGATAAGTACCCAACTGCAACTTTGGAAATTGATGATGGGGAAAAAGTCAGCACAGGGAAATATAAATTTACGGGTAATATGACCATTAAAGGACAGACCAACCCGGTTTCATTTGAAGCTGAAGCGGATGGGAAAACTTTCTCAGGTAAACTGGTGATTGACCGTGCTAAGTATAATGTACGCTATGGCTCGGATGCGTTTTTTGATAATCTGGGAGATAATCTTATTTATGATGACTTTGATCTGGAGTTTAAAGTGAGTTTTAAGGCTCCATAATTGTATAAGTCAGGGCTTCCTTCAAAGTGAAACCCTGATTCATATTCTGCAAAAAGAGGCTGTCCCCAAAGACATAATTTTATAGTTGTCATTGGTATCATAGTGAAGAATCTCATAATTAATGATCTTCACTATGCAAAAACAATGACTATTGAAACTTTTTGGACAGCCCCTTTTTTCATTCTACAAATGGACGAAAGCTATTCAAGGTTCAGAGGGGCTCCGGTGTAGAAATTCAGAACTTTGGTGCGTAAAACATATTCATATTTCGATTGCAGAAGTTCTGACTGTGCACGCATATAGTCTGAACGTGCTACGCTGTAATCTACCGGACTAACAAGACCTACTGCATACTTTTTTTCAGTGTATCTCAACGATTCCTCGTACGACCCGACGGCTGTTTGTGCAGAGGTGTATTTTTGAAAAGCCGCCTGGGCATCAGCATAAGCCTGCTGAATTTCTTTGCGAAGATCTTGCTTTTGGATATTTAAGTCATGCTGCGCACTTTGGATATTTAATTGGGTATTCTTAACGTTATATCGGGCTGTCATTCCGTTAAAAATAGGAATTCTCAAAGTCAGCCCTACATACTGAGTGGCATTGTCATTAAAGCGCTTTCCAAAATCAAAATCCACCGTACTCTCTGATTTGGAAACATTAGTACTCCATCCCGTATCCATACTGATGGAAGGATACAATTGTCCTTTTGCGGCATTAAGGGCGTACCTGTTGCTCTCCAGATAATATTCCGAAGCTTCAATCTGGGGCATTATTTCCACTGCCTGATTAAATAGAACAGCCGGAGTTTCAAGAGAACTTTCCTGCAGCTCGGGAATTTCAGGAATGACTATGTCAAAATCGTCGGTTTCTTTCAGATCCAAAGCCTGGGCAAGGCTTAGCAGAGACATGGTAAGGTTGTTTTGCATTTGTGTGACTGTCAGTGCCTCACGTGCTAACTGCGATTGTATTTCAAGGAGATTTCCCTCTGCAACCCGGCCTGCATCCACTAGCTTTCGGGTGTTTTCCACCTGCTCTTTGGCAACTTCCTGTTGTTCTTTAGCTACCTCAAGGAGTTCTTTGTCGAATAGCACCTGAAGATAAAATGAGGTTATATTCAACGCCAGATCGTTTTTGGCTGCTTCAAGTTCCTGACGGGCTGCCTTCCAGTTGGCTTCATCACGATTGATCTGGTTTTGCAGAGAAAAACCCTGGAATAATGGTACGGAGCTGCCTATCGAGAACCTTCCAAACTGCGTGGTTTGATCAACATATCTATATGTGGTTTCATCAGGAACCCGTCCAAAACTTAACTGATATCCAACATTTCCGTTAAGAGAAGGGATCCTGTCCAGTTTTTTCTGCTCGTAGATATTTTGTTGGTATTCAGTATTCAAACTTTGTTGTTTGATAGAAAGGTTATTTTCTTTTGCA
Source organism: uncultured Marinilabiliaceae bacterium (assembly GCA_964403175.1). GTDB lineage: Bacteria > Bacteroidota > Bacteroidia > Bacteroidales > Marinilabiliaceae > Marinilabilia. The sequence continues at coordinate 58,883 of CAYOFH010000004.1, read as the reverse complement.
TAGTCAATACAGTCTTTAAGACTCCACTTTTCGGGCTGTTGAGCATTGGCTTCCGTGAGAGCAAACAAGAACGGAAGCGTTAGTATAGCGAATATTGTTCTCATAATTAGAATTCTAAAATAATTTGGTTATGACGTTTCGGTTAGGATCTGGGTACTTTCACCTCATCCTCTTCACTGAGGCCTTCCATTATTTCTATATTGATTCCGTCGGACAAGCCTGTCTTAACAATCCTTTTTTCAAATATCTGAGGACCGGTCATGATTTCCACGAAAGTAGAATCGTCTTTGAAGGTAATCAGCTTCTCCTGAACGGTGATTACACTATCTCGGCGATCAAGTACAATATCCGCAGTGGCACTGTATCCGGCTCGCACAAAACTTCCTTCCTGTAGTTCAACGGCAGCTTTAATTTCAAACTGAATAGCTCCGTTTTCTTCCACACCTTTGGGGGAGATAAATTCCAGGTTAGCCTTGAATTCTTCCTCATCCAGAGCTCCTATGGTCAGCAGTAACTGCATACCTTCTTTAATTTTTCCTACCTCGGTTTCATCCACTTTTCCCTCAAACACCATTTCACCCATATCTGCTACAAGAGCAATAGTAGTTCCATCATTGAAAGTATTACTTTTGATTACCGAGTTGCCAATTTCGATGGGGACATCCAGCACCATTCCAGGTGTAGTTGCCCGGATCAGTGTGTTAGTCTGCGCTCCGGCTTTTTTGATAACCCCTTCCTTTATGAGTTCCAGGTTGTTCTCTGCCGACTCCAGATCTTTTTCGAAAGTTTGAAATGACAATTTATCATTAAAAAACTGAGATTCGGGAATAACCTTGTTGTCGTAGAGCTCTTTGGATCGTTCAAATTCAATTTTTGCATTCTCGTAAGCCAGGCGTGCTTTATCCAGGCGGTTCTCTGCTTCGTTGACCTGCAACATTTCCGGAACTATCTGAATTTTTGCCAGCAAATCACCATGAGTGACCACATCGCCCGGCTGAACGTAGATTTCTGTAATAATGCCCGACTCCTGAGGTTTAATCAGGATTTCTTTTCGTGGAACGATGGAGCCGGTAGCCACGGTTTTCTTTATAATATTCGTTACTTCGGGACGTTTGGTTTCAAAAACCAAAGGCGATTTTTTTGTCTGGTTGTAAAGGTAATAAACCACCCAGCCTACAAGAGCTACTAATACAACAACCATCAGAATTTTGAGAAACTTTTTCATTTTGATCAGGTTTTAAAGGCAGTGTTGCCTGTATCTTTAATTGTTTTTGATTTTACTTTATATCCTTCAATGTCACAGAGATTGTGCAGGTCTGTCAGTCCTTTTGTGAATTCCATCTGTTTTCGCCGGAATTATGCTGATAATAAATGATAAATCATAAAACTGCGGGAGAAGTAAAAAACTATTCATGTCTAAGTGCATCAATAGGTTTTATTCTGACAGCTTTCAAAGCCGGAATCAGCCCTGCAAACAGGCCAACCAGAATTAACAAAAGCAGTGCAGAAATGGCAAGTGGTAATCCCACTTCAGGATTGGCAAAGAAAGTCATTTCATCTTCCGGTGCATTTGCTGCAGCGGCCGTGAGGGCTATGTCAGTTAGATGAAGAACCAGGGTTCCGAATGCCAGTCCCAGGAATCCTGCTACGGTGGTCAGGAATACCGATTCTGTAAGAATTTGCCCTATGATAATTGCCGGTCTGGCGCCAATGGCCCGCTGAACCCCTATTTCGCGGGTACGTTCTCTCACAATTACCAACATAATGTTGCTGACTCCTACTGCTCCTGCAATCAGCGTTCCGATGCCCACCACCCAAATGAGAATGCTAATTCCCAAAAAGGTGTATTCCATTGTTTGTAATTCACTCTGGACATTGAATCCACCAAAGGCTTCCTCGTCATCAGGTGCTATTTTATGGTGCTTTTTTATCAGGGGTTTTATTTCATCCACCAACCCCTGCACATTTACTCCAGGATTAGCCGTGAAACCGAAGAAATGTACCTGGTCACCATAGTTAAAGGTTTGTTGCATCGTGGTAAACGGAAGATATATGGTTTCTTTTTTATTACTCCCGATGTTGATGTTGGGATTGTTGGATCTGAAGACCCCCACAACCATGAAATAAACACCATTGACACGCAAGTATGTACCTACCGGGTCTTCGCCTTCGTCAAACATTACATCATAAACGTTTTCTCCGATGATACATACTTTCCTTTTGTTTTTGATGTCCTCGTCGTTGATGTAACGTCCCCAAGGCATTGTGCAGGGATCAATTTCCCGATACTGGGGATAATCGCCCATGACATTGAATGCAGCGGCTTTTTCTCCACGTACCACATTTTGCCCCTGACGAAGGTCCCAGCCGTTCAGGCGGGGCGAAATAACATCAATCCCCTTTATTTCACTGCGAATAGCTTCTATGTCGTTGTTGTTGATGCTCCAGTGTCTGCCACGATCGTAACCCTGATAAGCGATGGTGGTCCGGTTCGACCAAATAAAGGCACTGTTGGTGGCAAAGTCTTTGAAACCACTGGTAACACCATTTATTAGGCCGTTACCTGCACCGGTCATCACAACCAGCATGAAAATCGCCCAGAACACACCGAAAGCAGTGAGAATGCTGCGAAATTTGTTTTGTTTTATGGCATTTAGTATTTCCTGCCAGCGGTCTAAGTCAAACACAATACAATAGTTTTAATGTTTTATAAAATCTATGGATTAAATAGGGTTTTGCATTTGTTTTACTCGTCATGCAAAGCTTCAATGGGTTTGATGCCTGAGGCCCTGCGTGCCGGGACATAGCCTGCGATTAGTCCTGCAATAATCAGCAGCGTCAGGGCAGAAAGTGCCACTGAAAGGTTGGCTGACGGGTTAAAAAAAGTGCTTTCGATACCGGGGGCGCTTTGTGCCATGTTTCGCAATACCATCGATACAGCGGCCATAAGCCCCATTCCTGCCACCAGACCAAAAAATCCGGACAAAGTGGTAATAAATACGGACTCAGATAACACCAGGCGTATAACCGACCATGGGGTGGCCCCGATGGCTTTACGGATTCCTATTTCTTTGGTACGCTCTTTTACCAATATGATCATTATATTGCTGACTCCTACAATTCCTGCAATGATGGTCATAATGCCTATTACCCAAACAAATATCCGGATGCCTGTGAATACACCCTGGGCCTGTTTGAAGTGTTCCAAGGTGTTCCAGATACCAAGAGCCTGCTTATCTTCAGGGGCAACCCTATGCTGCTTCATAAGCGTAGTTCTGATGGCTTCTTCAATTCGTTTGTTTTCGGCTACTGTCAGTGCATTGGTGGCAACGGCTAGTTCGTTGAGCCTATTACTTCCGTTAAATACCCGTTGGGCGGTTTTCACTGGAATATATATCTGTTCATCGTCTCGCCGTTCCTGGTTGATAAAGGTCCCGACCACCTTAAATGGCACTTTGTCGATGTGAATGTATTTACCTATCGGATCTTCCTCCTTAAAAAGTGCTTTTTTTACCGGAACCGAAAGAATAGCTACTTTTCTGAATTGTTTAATATCCAGGTCGTTGAGGTATCTGCCCTGATCAATGTCCACAATCTGAATATTTTTATACTCAGGCATTACGCCTTCCAGGTTGTAGTCACCATATTCATTTTTGTATGTAACGGTGCCACTTCCCCACATACGAAAGCGACCCGATATATCGGAGATGTCATCATCAAAATGATTGACCAGCATGTTGTAATCTTCATCAGTAAACTGGATACGCCGCCCTGCCTGCAACCCGTCATGGGCTACCTGTGTCTGGCGGCTCCAGATCCACAGAGCATTCTTGGCTGTGCCACGGAAGTTATTTTCCATACCATTCTGAAGTCCGTTGCCCGAGCCCAGCAGAAGGATAAGCATGAAAATACCCCATGCAACACTAAATCCTGTCATGATGGCCCTCAGTTTATTTTGCTTCAGGGTGGAAAATATTTCCTGCAGTGAATTAAACATAGTCTCTTACAATTTAATAGTATATTAAGCTTTTACAAGAATCTTAGAATCAGTTTTTATATTTAAAAGTTCTTTGTGTTAAATGCAGTTTTTCAACACCATACGATTCATTCTGTACTCTTAACTAAAAACCTGACGGTCTATTGATCGACTAATGAATGATTTTTTTTGATTTAACCCCTAACTTCCGGCTTCAAAAAAGTCTGGAAATTTATTATTGTCAGGAACAGTAATAAATTAGTTGGATGTAAAAATTTCACTTGCAATTATGGGTTCATATTTTTCATTCAGTTCATTTCGCTCTATTAATCCGTCTCTTAATCTGATAATGCGTTGAGTCCGGTGAGCTATATCATTCTCATGAGTTACAATAATAACAGTAATACCCATCTGATTAACTTCCTGCAAAATATCCATTACTTCATAGGATGTCTTTGAGTCCAGAGCACCTGTAGGTTCATCAGCCAGTATTATCTTGGGTTCCGAAATCAGTGCCCGTGCAATGGCAATTCTTTGTTTTTGTCCGCCGGATAATTCTGACGGAAGGTGGTGTGCCCAGTCTTTCAGACCGAGACGGTCAAGATATTCCACGGCTTTCATATTTCTTTTTTTGCGGCTGATATTCTGATAATAAAGGGGAAGGGCCACATTCTCCATAGCATTTTTGAAGGAGATGAGGTTGAACGACTGAAAAATGAAACCAATATAATTGTTGCGAAAGCGGGCTGCTTTCGTTTCGTTCATTTTTTCAATCTTCACATTGTCAAGGTAATATGCTCCCCGGTCATGGTTGTCAAGAATTCCAAGAATATTGAGTAAAGTGGATTTACCCGAGCCCGATGAGCCCATGATACTAACCATCTCGCCTGCCTGAATATCAAGGTCAATGCCTTTCAATACATGCAGGGCATTGTTACACATTCGGTACGACTTGTGGAGGCTTTCTACTTTGATAATACTATTGCTCATGGTATCTGATTTTGTGTGTTTTCCAAAGGATTTCACTTCAATTGATTTGCCAAAGTGGATAAATATCAGTTAATCAGAATTTTATTTAACAAAGGTATTCTCCTGTAATTTATAAACTGTCTGATTTTGGAACATTCACTGTTCGAATGCGGACATGTCTGTTACGAAATGCTGCAAAAATCCTGATTTAGGTAACAGTTTGCTTGAATAAGACATTTTTTTTTATAAAAGCATAACCTGCATGTGACGCATAAAGCAATTGTTTCGTTACAGGGATTAATATTTTTTTATTCAGCGATTGGTTTTCATAAAATATAGGTGATTGGAGTAAGTTTACAGCAAATGATTCAAGTTACGTCGTTATTTATTGCTTTGGCAATAGCAGGAAATCTTTAACTTTGTGGTGCTATGCCAACACAATCTTCATTAATAGATATTGATGGTATCGGCCCCGTGCTTTTTAAAAGTGATGCACGTTGCCGTAGGTTGTCCATACGGCTGAAGCCGTTTGAAGGCATTACAGTGCTTTTTCCTCCGGGCTTTTCGCCTCATAAGGCATTGTCTTTTGTTGAAAAGAAGCGTCAGTGGATTGTGAGCAATCAGGCACAAATGGAGAAACATGAGCAAATGCTTACTGTTTTTGATGAGCAATCACACTTTCGTGCGCGTACTTTTGAATTGAAGGTTGTGCAACATAAGAGTGAGCAATTTCGGATTACTCTTAAAGATGGAATTCTCCAGGTTGCATACCCCGGATTTCTGAATGTTAAAGATGTGTCCGTCCAGAATACCATTCGTCAGGGAATTGAGGAGGGTTTACGCAGAGAAGCTAAATCAATGCTTCCGTGTAAGGTTCAACATTTTGCCCGCATGTACGGATTTCACGTTAATAAAATTTTCATTAAGAATTTGAAGTCCCGGTGGGGCAGTTGTTCTGCAATAAACAACATCAATCTGAATCTTCATTTAATGCGTTTGCCCGGACATCTGATTGATTATGTCGTGTTGCATGAATTATGTCACACTAAAGAAAAAAATCACGGTCCTGGGTTTTGGAGCTTGTTGGATAAAGTTACTGACGGAAAGGCCCGTTCCCTGGCTGCAGAGATGAAAAAGTTCCGCACCACAATTTATTGAAAAACCATGGATTGGAAACAACTTCTATCGACCAGGCGTACCGGTACTTCAGCGAATCCGGTTCATCACGATCGCACACAGTTTCAAAGAGACTATGACAGGTTGATTTTTTCTTCCCCTTTCCGGAGGATGCAGGACAAAACTCAGGTGTTTCCACTGCCGGGAAGCGTTTTTGTTCACAACAGATTAACCCATAGCCTTGAAGTAGCCAGCGTCGGACGATCGCTGGGAAACAATATTTCACGGTTTCTTTTGGAAAAATACGGAGATCAACTGCCTCTGGCTCATGAGCTCGGATCGGTAGTGGCAGCTGCTTGTCTGGCTCACGATATGGGAAACCCTCCATTTGGTCATTCAGGAGAAAAGGCCATATCAGATTTTTTCCGGCATGGAGAAGGCAGTTCTCTGAAATCTCTGATTGATAATCCCGGTGTATGGGATGATTTTGTAGATTTTGAAGGGAATGCCAATGCATTAAGGGTTTTGACTCATAAATTCACGGGACGACGCACAGGAGGTTTTGCTCTCACTTATACCTCGGTGGCTTCAATTATCAAGTATCCCTACGCCTCTGGAAACCCTGATCTTAAGAAATATGGTTTCTTCCAAAGTGAAAGGAATATTTTCCTGAAGATTGCATCCGAGTTGGGTTTAAAGGAGTTGTCTTCTGGTGTTTTTGCGCGCCATCCATTGGTTTATCTGGTTGAAGCTGCTGATGATATTTGTTATCAGCTGATGGATATAGAGGATGCGCATAAACTGAACATCCTGTCTACTGAGGAAACACGTGATCTCTTCATGGCTTTTTACGATCCTGAAACCGAGAGGGAGCAAATCACCCGCATTGAAAAAGTGTGTGGCGAGGTAACGGATATGAACGAACAGATCGGGTATCTTCGTGCAGGAGTTATAGGGAAACTGGTTGATGCCTGCACAGATATTTTTATCCGCAATCATGACCAAATACTGGAAGGAACATTCGAAGGGGCACTTACCGATCGGCTTTCAGGAAGTATGAATATAGCAATGAAAGAATGTATGCGTATAGGCCTTGAACGTATTTATGGGCATCCCTCGGTGGTGGAGATTGAAATTGCCGGATTCAAAATTCTTGGTACCCTGCTGGATGAATTTATTAAAGCTGTTCTTGTCCCTAAACAATACTATTCACGCTTATTACTTCCTTTTATCCCCGGCCAGTATCGGGTTCCTGATGATTCCCCGGTGCATTTCAGGGTGCAGACGGTAATCGATTTTATTTCAGGAATGACTGATGTTTATGCCCTGGATCTGTTTCGAAAAATTCAGGGAACCGGAGTTGCAGGAAAAGGTTTTTAGTATTGAATAAAGAATTCCAGCCTGCCATACACATTAAAAAACTAACAGACCTAAATTCATCTGATTGTTTTTGCGAAAAATAGATTTTCCTGCAATCAAGATTCTCAAGATCGAAAGAAAGCCTTTTTTCAGAGGGCTTGGGTATTCTGCAAACTCAAAGAAACAAGTTTTATGCTTTTGAAACTTTTCAAAAGGTTTTCACGTAAAATATTAAGAACATTGGCTTTTTAGAGTGAATACTTAACAATTGAATTGTTATTCGGTTGTTATTATTTTGTATGTCAGAGAGTTTTGTCAACTCCTAAACCCTTTAAACATGTTAAAATCATTGAACTTTTCCCAACTTTTATCTTTTGATTTATACGATCTCGCAAAAATCTCACTTCAGATTTATGATCATTGTCCTGTCCACAAAGGTGAACTTCAAACTTTTGTAGAGGATGTGAGAGAGAGTCTCGACAGTTATGAAAAAACCTTTCAACGAAGGGTTATCAGTTGTGTGATGGAAAGGAAAACCCTTCAGGCCAGTAAACGCGATGAGGCATATATTGCTTTTTACCGATTTGTGGAGGCCTCCTGCCACCGGGCATCAAAAAAGCACAGCATGCTTGGTGCCGAACTCCTTTCCAAATTACAGCAACATGCATGGCATACACAAAGTGATGGTTACCAAAGACAGGCAACCTGTCTTCCCAGCCTCATAAGAGACCTGGAGCATCATTATCTCGAAATTATTGAACAACTTGGGGCATCAGAATGGTTTGATGAGCTCGTACGTGCCCAAAATGAATTCGATGATTTGAGTGAGGAAAAAAAGATTGGAGCTTATAAAGAAATATCAGTTAGAGAAACCCGTCCGCTTCTGGAGGTTTCATTGAGATCACTTTTCTGGATTACTGACAGGTTATATCAGTCTGCCCCAACCGAAGAACTGGGTCAGGTAGTATTTAATCTGAATAAAGTGATAAAAAAACTTACCAGTAAAGTGGAAAAGGAAATTTGTGTTGAGGTATTCAGAGGGATGGAATCATGAAAATATTCCCCATAAAGTCCTGGTAACAAATATTCATACCTTCTCTAAGACCTTATAAGGCTTACACTCCTGTGATATTCTTTGTGGTTCAATGACCTCCAGACTCAAGCTGTATATATCGAACCCTCAATAGAGACATCACAGCACCGGGTTAATTTTTCTGACCTGTACTTTTTCGGGCTTCACTTATTCGACGATAAGTGGTTCCGGCAAAGCGTTCACTCAGTTCGTCAATTAAATCAGAATGTTTTTCCAGATGAAGAAGGCCTTTCCAGTTTTGTTCTTCCTCCAGTTGTTTGGATAGTGCCGGTATAATTCGCTTAGACAGACTAATATCGATAATGTTCTCCAGGTTAAGGTCTAATATTATTTTAGAAATGGTTTTGTGGTCGTCAAGAATTTCCAGATATTGATTGGAAGTGATGATTTCTGAGTTAAGTATTTCATTTCGTTTGCCCAGTTTTTCAAAAATTTGTTTAAGCATGATTATATTTTCCGGGCTTAAGCCTGCCGGGATGTATACTGTTCCTGATAAGGTTTCATTTTCTTCTGTTTCCGAAATCTTCACAAAAGCAAAAATGCTGCCGCTATGCCATGCTTCAAGTGAGTTACAAAGCCGACGGTTTTTTTCAATGTGCCCGATGATTTTTCCCTGGCTGTTGAGAATATCTACGTTGTATTTATCGTGTTCATCAGGACGTGTTACAGCAGTGCCTGTGATGAAGCCGGGTACTTTGTCGGCTGATGAGTCTGAGATTTCTTTTAATTCAGCCTTTTTTATTCCGGCAGTTTTATAAACTTCTTTATCCCCGGGAATTTCCCTTGCTGCGGTGGATCTCTCTGCAGCAGCGGCCGGAGAGTTTGATGTTATTTTTTCCTGGTCTCCAAAAAGAACCTTATTTGCCGCCGACAAAACAGTGCTGGCGATAGATAGCAGAATGGCATTGACTTTTCTCATAATGATTCAGTCTTTAGAAGTTGTTGATATGCAATATATAAAAAATTTAGATTTGTTGTTACTTTTGTTTCGTACAGAAAAGCAAAAAAATAATTCCAAAATGTTAAATGAATGAACATCCTTTTTATCTGTTCAGCAAAAACCTGGGGCGGAAATGAAAAATGGGTCTCCATTGCCATGGAAGGACTTCGAAAGAGGCATAATATTTTTTTTCTGGGTAAAAATCATCACTTGAAAGGGCGCTTTAATGCAGATATTCCTTTTTTTTCCGCACGCTTTTCTTCAGTTTTTGATCTGACAACCAAAAAAGAAATAAAAAAAATCGTACTTGAAAATAGAATTGATGTAATTGTTTCCACCAAGAAAAAAGAGTATTTTATAGCGGGACTCGTATCCCGCTCATTGGGAATAAAACATTTGCTGAGGCTTGGTATTGTTAGGAAAATGAAATGGCCTTTCTGGCACCAATTGGTTTATGGACGGCTTAATGACGGAATTATTGTAAATGCACATCGCATCAAAAATGAATTGATCAAAAATCCCTGGATGAGGCACCATCCTGTCCATGTAATCTATAATGGCATTGCCGGTGTTGGAAATACCCCACGGGCAGACTCTGTTTCCGCCCATTTCACCATTGTTTCCACAGGCATGCTTACCCGGCGCAAAGGATTTCATTTGCTGACAGAGGCAATTGCCGGATTTCCGGAAATGCAACGCCGGCGCCTGAAAGTTCACATTCTTGGAGAAGGACGTGAAGAGAAATCATTCAAACAACAAATTGTTAAGAAAGGACTGGAAGAAGTGATTTTTTTTGAAGGGTTTACCGATCCTGAACCATGGCTGGCTGAAGCATCTCTTTTTTGCCTTTTGTCAGCCAATGAGGGGGTATCGAATGCATTGGTGGAAGCTATGGCAGCAGGAATTCCTGTGCTGACAACCAATGCCGGAGGGGCCGGCGAATTTATTGTTGATACGAAGAACGGATATCTGGTAAGCAGAGACGTGGAAGCGATTCGCCAAAAGCTTGATGCCCTGATCTCTTTACCTCCAGAGCAACTTAAAATAACAGGCAGGAAAGGAAGAGAAACTGTTGCCGCTCTTTTTGACATGGACAGGATGGTAGAAGAGTTGGAAATGTGTTTGCATAATTTTACCTAACTTCGTGCATTAAAATATGAAGACATGGACAGTACACGTCAAAAAAAGATAGGAAGGCTCATTCAGAAAGATATGAGTGAGATGTTTCAGCGAGAAATAAAGGAGTTGACAATGGGTTCTCTTGTTACAGTTACTGTTGCAAGAGTTACTCCCGATCTGGGTATTGCGCGGGTATATCTTAGTATTTTTCCTCCCGACCGGAAAGAGGAAGTGTTTGAAAATATTAAAAAGCATGCTTCCCAGATTCGTTTCACACTAGGACAAAGAGCAGGGAAACAATTAAGAGTAATTCCCGAACTGGAATTCTTCATTGATGACAGTCTGGACTACATCGACAATATAGATAAGCTGCTTAAAGAATAATTTGCCCGGGGCTGTGGCTTAACCAACTTGTTTGTCAGTCCAATTATCAGTGAATGAATTTCTATTCCCTGCACTAAAGTCCCGGTTGTCAACATTGCATGGTTTATACTTCTAATGAATTAATGATCTATTGTTATGCAGTATGATCCTATAAAGCGTTCTTTGGGACGTGTCTTTAATACAACTCCCGGCTTTCGGCTGTTGTTTTACCGCTTACTTAATCTTTTGCTTTTGCGGTCTTGGTATATCCGTCGCGAGCTTAAAAAATGGGCATCTCACCAGGGCCCCTCAGCAGATGTTCTGGATGCCGGGTCGGGATTTGGACAATATTCCTGGTCATTATCAAAGTTAGGTGATGATTACCGGATTTTTGGGGTGGATGTGAAAGAAGAGCAGGTAAAAGATTGTAATCAGTTTTTCAGCAAATTGGGCAAAGGTGATCGTGTCTCTTTTCGTACGGCAGATCTCACCTCGTTTTCTGAACCCGAAACCTACGATTTGGTTTTGTCGGTTGATGTAATGGAACATATTGAAGAAGACCGTAAAGTGTTTAATAATTTTTTCAAAAGTATGAAGCCCGGTGCGATGCTGTTAATTTCCACTCCCTCGGACAAAGGAGGTTCAGATGCACACGAACACAGCAGTGACGGGGTTTCCGGCTTTATCGACGAGCATGTGAGAGACGGGTATAACCGTGAAGAAATCAGAGAGAAGCTTGAAGAAGCAGGATTTGACCATGTTGACTGCCGTTATTCTTACGGGAAGCCCGGACATATATCCTGGCTGTTGTCCATGAAATTTCCCATTACCATGCTCAATCAGAGTAAACTTTTTTTTATGTTATTGCCTTTCTATTATTTGATCGTCTGGCCCTTTTCATGTATTCTTAATCTGATGGATGTTTCCAGGGATCATGATGAGGGAACCGGGCTGATTGTGAAAGCATTTAAGCCAGGAAAATGAAATTAGCCCTTCGTATAGCTTTTCGATACCTGTTAGCACCGAAATCCCAAAATGTCATCAATGTCATTTCCATGATCTCAGTGGCTGGGGTTTTAGTAGGCTCGATGGCTCTCATTGTGGTTTTGTCGGTTTTTAATGGTTTGCATGGATTGATAGGTTCTCTATATGGATCTTTTGACCCTGAGTTGAAGATTTCTGCAGAAAAAGGGAAAGTCTTCAGTCTCGATTCCATTCCATATCAGGAAATCTTGGAAACAGAGGATATTTCTTTTGTTTCACAGATACTCGAGGGGCAGGCACTTTTGCGCTCCAGCAAACGTCAGGTACCCGCTGTTGTAATGGGGGTAGATGAAAATTTTGATCGGGTTTCGGGAATTGATTCAATTATAATAGAAGGAGAATACAAACTTCAGGAAAATTCTCAGAACATGGGTGTTATTGGCTTTATACTGGCTGATCAGTTGGGACTGAGACTGAATTTTGTAAAGCCAATGGTAATGTATGTTCCCAAACGAACCGGACAAATAAATATGATGCGCCCGGATTTATCGTTTCGAAAGGAATATATTCATCCGTCAGGATTGTTTGCTGTACATCAGGTGGATTATGACTCGAGGTATCTGATTGTCAGCATTCAGCAGGCACGTAGTTTATTTGAATACAGTGACGATGTGGTATCGTCCCTGGGGATTTCTCTAAAACAGGGAGCTTCAATGGAGAATGTCCGGGAGCGTTTGGAAGAGATTCTCGGACAAGGTTTTTTTGTTCAGGATCAGCATCAGCAGCATGCTACGTTTTATAAGCTGATGAAGGTGGAAAAATTAATGGCTTATCTCATTTTATTGTTCATTCTGGTCATTGCATTGTTTAATGTAATAGGAACCTTGTCTCTTCTGATTTTTGAGAAGCGTGGGAGCATTGGAACCCTCAGGAGTATGGGTGCCGGTCGTTCTCTAATAAACAAGGTTTTTCTGGTGGAAGGATGGCTTATTTCTCTTGTAGGTGTTACTGGCGGCGTTTTGCTGGGAGCCATTCTGATCTGGCTTCAGCAGGAGTTTGGATTGCTTCGTTTTGGCGGGGAGGGTGCATTTGTGGTGGATGCTTATCCCGTAGCGCTAGAATTGGGAGATATGGTGCTGGTTTATATTAGTGTTTCGACTATCGGACTTTTGGCTGCCTGGTATCCGGTGCGAGTCATTGTACGGCGTTATTATTCAGAGCAGGGAGAGGAGTGACCGGCCCATTTAATCGCTATTTCGTCCAGAATGGCATTCAGTTCTTCAATGCTTTCGGTACGCAACATCTTTATTTTAAGAGGACGAAAATGTTCAAGTCCTTTGAATGTTACGGCCAGATGACGTCTTGAATGTAAGATTCCTCTTCTTTCTCCCAACCACTCCACCGACTTATTTACATGCTCCCTGACCATTTCCACATGTTCGGTAATTGAGGGAGCGGGCAACAATTCTCCTGTGTCCAGATAATGTCTGATTTCTTTGAATATCCATGGACGTCCGATGGACGGTCGTCCAACCATAAGAGCATCTACCCCGTAGTTATCCAGATATTTCCTGGCTTTAAGAGGTGATGTGATATCGCCGTTTCCAATAATGGGAATGGACATGCGGGGATTGTTTTTTACTTCGCCAATGAGCGTCCAGTCTGCTTCGCCTGTGTACATCTGGGCTCTGGTACGTCCGTGAATGGTTAGTGCCTGAATTCCTGCATCCTGAAGTCTTTCTGCTATTTCAACAATATTCTTAGACGATTCATCCCACCCAAGCCTGGTTTTTACAGTTACGGGAGTTTTCACAGCTTTAACGACTGCCATAGTCATGGCAATCATTTTGGGGATGTCGCGCAGCATGCCTGCGCCTGCTCCTTTAGATGCAATTTTCTTAACAGGACAACCAAAGTTGATGTCAATAATGTCGGGACGCGCCTCTTCAGCTATTTGGGCCGCATCTGCCATGGCATCAATTTCTTTTCCGTAAAGCTGAATCCCCACTGGCCGTTCCTGTTCATTTAGCTCCATCTTCTTCATGGTTTTATCCACTTCACGTACAAGCGCATCTGAAGAAACAAATTCTGTGTACATAAGATCCGCCCCATAGCGTTTGCAAAGCTCTCTGAACATCCGGTCTGTTACATCTTCCATGGGGGCCAGAAGCAATGGTTCCGACCTGAGGTTTAAATTTCCTATCTTCACTGATTTCCTTTTTATACTGCAAAGATAACCCTTCATCAAAAATGAGAAAAGAGTTTCGTGAAACGGTTAAAAAAAACTGTATTTTGGTGGACATTCTGTTCCAAAAGGCCCTAATTTGCGCAGGGGCAATTACAGTGTAAAACCTGTTTAAATCGTTATGCTAATTGTGGTCAGGCATCAGATTTTGTGAAGGGAGATTAAAACTTATAACTTCCGGAAACCGGCCAATAGTCTGGTTTATTCATGAGTTTTCTTTATAGGATGTTCAAATACAGAAAATGTTGGCAATCGCTAAGAAAATTGATGAGGCGAAAAATCAATTTTTTTTAGTCAATTTTCCTGAGGACATCTGAATTTGGCAGGTAATTGAACATCATAATAGAAAGATTAGAATAATCAGGTTTGGATAAAATCAATAAGATATGTGCAGTATTAAGGGCTTGTTGTTATTTGTATTTCTTTTGGTTATCTCCTGCAGCCGTGTAACTGATGAAGAAACTCCGGTAATCTGGCAGCATGAGAATCGTCTGCCGGGAACAGACTCTCTGGTTGTGGAGCAGTTGATTGAAAAATCTAATGACCATTATGGACAGGGAGGAATACATGTGGATATTACCGATAGTTATCTGAAAGAAGCAGAAGAAATAGCCCGAAAGAATGAAAACAATACCCAGCTGGCCAGAATTTATAATCTTCTGGGACAACGATTCCGAAACAGGGCTCAATACGGAACAGCAATGACCTATCATCAGAAAGCTCTGGATCTGGCATCTAAGGTAGATGACAAGCAACTCCTGGCAGGAGTTTACAACCAGATAGGGGTGGTTTACCGCCGTATTGACGATAACCCGATGGCCCTGGAGATGCATGTCAAAGCGCTCTCTCTTGCTGAGGAAGTAGGAGATTCTGCTACCATCAGTTCCGCAATTAACAGTATCGGAAACGTTAACTACAATCTGGGACGTTACGTTTCTTCCATTGAGTATTTTAATCGTTCGCTGGCAATGTCGGAGGCTCAAAATAATAGACTGGGACTCGCCATTAACCACAATAATATAGGAGAGTCGTTGATTAAGCTTGGAAAAGTGGATTCTGCCCTCACCCATTTTTTTATTTCCCTTGATTACAATTATCAAATCAACTCCAAGGTGGGCCAGTCTATCTGCTTTAATAGTATCGGAGGAGCCTATATAGCATTGAACCGACCCCATAAAGCCCTCCAATATCTCGAAAAAGCTCTGCATATCAATGAAGAGTTGGGAGATCTGATGCAGGTGGCCATAAGTCACTCTAAAATAGGAGAAACTTATATGGATATGGATGAATTGGGAAAAGCTGAGAAGCATTTGAAAAAAGGGGTCGATGTTGCCCAAAGTATTGGCATTTTATATCAGATAGAAGAGGGCTCCAGATTACTTTCGGAATTGTACGAAAAAAGAGGCAACTATGATGAAGCGCTGAGTTATTTCAAAACTGCTGCAGCACTTCGCGACAGTACAATAAATGCCAAAAACATACACCACCTGGCCACTCAGGAAGCAATTTTTGAATCGGAAAGACAGAGGGAAAAGATTGCTCAGCTGAACCAGGAAACCATTAGGCAGAAAGCAATGCTCGACCGGCAGGGTTTCTACCTTATTACTGCTTTGATATTGGTGGTAACAGTTTCATTTGCCATCGTTATGATTGTGCGTCAGATGCAACTAAGAAGCCGGTATAAAAACGTTCGTCATCAGCAGCGTTTATTACGTTCGCAAATGAATCCTCATTTTATTTTTAATGCTCTGAGCGCCATACAGGTTTATATTCTCGAGCACGATATCGAGAAGTCGTCTCGCTTCCTTACTGATTTTGCCAGGTTGATGAGGCAGGTACTAAGAAGTTCCACTCATGATTATATTTCTCTAAAGGAAGAGACTCAGATCTTGGGGTATTATCTTGAATTACAGCGCCTTAGATTCTCGGAGTCTTTTGAGTATCAGATGCATATTGATGACTCACTTCAAACCGAAAAAATTATGGTACCTCCCATGCTTACTCAGCCTTTTATAGAAAACGCCATTGAACATGGCATTAAGCCGATTGGCAACGACGGACGGATACAGGTTCATTTTAAAAAGGACATGAATCGTGTCTTGGTGGAAGTGGAGGATAACGGGATTGGTATTGATGCATCCAAGGAAGTAAGTGAGAAAGAAAGGGGACATGAATCCATGGCCATAAAAATAACCAGAGAGCGACTTGATATGCTGCGTCGCGATTCCGGCGGGAGAACCAATTTATCAATTATGGATAAGAAGCAAATTAATCCGTTTGACAGGGGAACTGTTGTACGAATTGTTATTCCGCTGGTGGAGATAAATGAAAAAGGTAAAACCGAAACCCGGTCAAAAAAGAGTTATGCAAAAGCAGAGAGTGTAACTATCCGGCCCGAATTATGAAAAAAACCGGCTGTCATCTTTAAGTCTAATTATCTAATTCAGCCTTTGGATTTTTTATTGAGAAAATATAACAGTGTATTGATTCATGAAAAAAGTTTTAATTGTTGAGGATGACCTTATGATGCAAAAGATCGTAACTGATGTATTGCATCACCATTTTCCCGAATTTCAGATTTTAAATTCTGTATTAACTGTTGAGGATGCTCTTAGGATCATAAAAAAAGACACCCCTGATTTATTAATTCTGGACATTGAACTCTCCGATGGTACTGCATTTGATTTGTTAAGAAAAGTGGAGATGTATGATTTTAAAGTTGTGTTTTTGTCCGGACATGAAGATTATCAACGGGAGGCTATTCAATTTGCGGCAGTGGGTTTTGTTTCCAAGCCGTTTGAGGTTTCCGATCTTGTACTTGCCATTGAAAAGGCCGGAGATGCCATTGATGAAACCGAATACCAGCGAAAAATTGAAATTCTTCTGACCAATGCCGATTTGCCGGCAATTTCGCGTATGGTTGTTTTTCCTGCGGTTGAAGAAGACAAAGCTGTACCATTGTTGTCTATTGCCTTTGGCGAAGCGGTTCCGGGGGGATGCGTTATACACCTCGAAGCAGGTTCGGATGTATATGTGCCCCGACCCTTAAGGCGCTATGAGCAACTTTTCGGGCATTACGGGTTTGTGCGGTGTCATCCCCGCTATGTGGTTAATCTTAGAAAAGTTGAGAGTCTTGATGAAAAAAATTGTACTATTTATCTGGATGATGGAACAGAATTGCCAATGGAACCTCGCAAATATGAAATAGTAAAACAAAGGTATTATGAAATTGTCCCGTAACGCCTTGATTATTGTTTGGTGTTAGTCTATTTTTGTCAAATAACCCGACACACCATATTGGTGCTGCCAGTTACCTTGTGACTGAGGTGCTTTTTGCACGATTCTTTTAGTCCTTTCGGGATGTCGAAATAAAAAAAGTCTTTACTGACCACTGATAAATGGCTAACCCGCTAAAATCTTTTTATCGTTATCAGAATGATTTGAAACCAATTATTTCTCTGACCTCCCTGATTGTTTTTGATGCACTTGCATGGGCTTTTTCACGCCCCACTTCTGCAACTTTTCTGAGGTAAGTATCATCGGCGGAAATGGCATTAATCTTTTCCCTGATAGGAGTGGTGAAGGTTATGATGTCTTCGGCCAGTTTCTTTTTCAGATCCCCGTACCGGATGATACATTTGGCATAATCTTCTTTAAATTGATCCAATACTTCTTTTTTAGAGACAACCTCCATGATGGTAAAAAGATTTTGGACCGGTTCGCTTACCGGAGAGTCAGGTTCGGTGGGACCACTATCTGTTACAGCTTTCATAACTTTTTTTCTGATGGAAGAAGGTTCTTCGGCGAGGTAAATTCCATTCCCTTCCGATTTTCCCATTTTACCGGATCCGTCAAGTCCCGGGATTTTGATAAGTGATTCCCCGAAATTAAACGGCTTTGGGATGGTGAAATATTCGGTTTCGTAGATCCTGTTAAAGCGATTGGCAAATTTTCGGGTCATTTCCAGATTTTGTTCCTGATCTTTTCCAACGGGAACTTTTGAGGCCTGATGGATGATGATATCGGAGGCCATTAAAACCGGATAGGTAAGAAGTCCGGCATTCACATTTTCTGGTTGCTGCCGTGCTTTGTCCTTAAATGAGGTGGTTCGTTCCAGTTCTCCCAGATAGGCATTCATATTCATCAGCAAGGTCAGTTCTGCAACTTCGGGCAGATCACTTTGAATGTATATAGTGGCCTTTTCCGGGTCCAGTCCTGCGGCCAGGTATTCTGCCAGAATTTGCCGTACGTTACCATGTAAATCACCCGGGTGGGGATGGGTGGTAAGAGAGTGGTAGTCAGCAATAAAAAAATAGCAATTATAATTGTCCTGCATTTTCAGGAAGTTCCCGACAGCACCAAAATAGTTTCCAAGGTGAAGGTTTCCCGTAGGGCGAATACCGCTTACAACAGTTTCCATACTTTAATCTTATGTTTGAATATCTGAAAAACGCCTGCAAAAATAACAAAATAAAGGTGAATTGCATTCTTGCAGATGATACGGATTAATTCATTAATGCTGATACCTGCTTTTTTATTTCGGGCCAGGCATCATCATCCATTTTGGGGCCAATCACCTCAATTACTTTACCGGCCAGCAGCGAGCCTATCTTTCCGCATTTTTCTATGGGTAGCCCGTGAATCATGCCATAAAGAAATCCTGAGGCGTAAAGATCTCCCGCTCCGGTTGTGTCTAGGCTTTCAGCTTCGATGGAAGATATTTTTATTATCTTGTTCTGATGTCTTACAACAGATCCTCTTTTTCCCAGCTTAAGAATTGTAAGGTCACAAGTACGGGAAATTTGCAGAAGTGCATCTTCTTCCTCCAAGCCGGTAAACGCCTTTGCTTCTTCTTCATTAGCAAAAAGGATGTCCACATATTTCTCAACCATTTCATGCAGGAACTCAAGGTTTTCTTCCACAACATTAAAGCTGGCAAGATCGAGTGAAACTTTTAGTCCTTTGGATTTGGCAAGTTGCAGAGCATGACGAATGAGTTCACGGTTCTGAACAAGATATCCTTCAATATGTAGTATGCTGTAATCGTCAAATAGATCATCAGGCACTTCAAGGCGGGTCAACTCAACCGCTGCCCCTAAAAAGGTTGCAAAGGTTCGTTCGGAATCGGGGCTGATGAGGGCAAATGCCCTGCCCGATTGGCTATTGCTTTCCAGGAGATAGGGTTTGATGCTTTTTTTCTCAAGATCGGAACGGAAAAACTCTCCCCATTCATCTTTTCCTACTTTCCCAAAAAAGCCTGTTTCCACTCCCAGATTTGCCAGGCCATGGATGGTGTTTGCCGCAGATCCGCCCGATGCCTGATTGCGGGGAAAATCCAGAGTGGCCAGTAATACATTGCCTGCTTCCTTCATATCAACCAACTGCATAGAGCCTTTAGGATAGTTCAAATCCGCAAGAATTGTGTCATCTTCTAAGCGGGTTAAAATATCTACCAACGCATTGCCCATTCCAATAACCTTACTCATAATGTTTTCTCTTTTGATTATAGGCCTGCAAAGATGGGCATTTTTTCAGAAAGCAGGAATTTTTTAAAAAAAAGCACCTCAAGTATTGCACAGTTCAGATAAAGCACATATTTTTGCAACCGCAATGAGACTGAAAGCAACGGCTTCAGTTAATGCAGCAATTTTTTTATGAATATTTTAAGGTTGTTTTGCAACTCATTAAAAAACTGAAAATGAATTAATGATAAGCTATATTCCTCAGTAGCTCAGTTGGTTAGAGCAACGGACTGTTAATCCGTGGGTCGTAGGTTCAAGTCCTACCTGAGGAGCCCAAAAGTCATCCTGTTTCAGGGTGACTTTTTTTATTTTAAGATCATTTCTGCCTAAAAAAAGTTTTATTTATTAACCTGGCACCAATGTTCGAGCATGGAACTTTGATTTCTCAAATCAGCGCAAAAGTGCATTTATAAAAGAATTGCGATTTCTATCCCATCCTGAAAAATAAAATACATACGGATGAAAAAGTTTTTTCTGTTTTTTGTATTGTTGGCAGGTGTGTCAACGGCAGCTAATTCTCAAGACTTTAATGTAGCACTTAAAGGATACGTTGGTATCGATGCCTCAGTCAATTCGAGGTCTAGTGTTGATGTACGAAGTCGTCATATTTATTTGTATCCTCTTCCGGAAAAACTTTCAGAAACAGGAAACGATCTTAATGACGAGAGTCGTTTTGATCTGGACGCGTCGCATAGTCGCTTTGGTTTGCATATTTCAGGACCCGGGATAAGAGGATTTAATACTTCAGCCATTGTCGAAGGCGATTTTTTGGGAAATGGAAGCGGGGATAACAATTTCAGGATGCGACATGCTTTTGTGAAACTGGCCAAAGAAAAGTGGTCGTTGACTGCCGGTCAGACCTGGCATCCGTTTTTTCTGATTGAAAATTTTCCGGGAACAGTTAATGTGAATGCAGGAACTCCTTTTCATCCGCTGCTCCGAAGTCCTCAGGTAAATGTTGCGTGGAAAGTCTCCCAACAGGCGGAAATTCTTTTCTTTGTTGTTGAACAAAATAATTTCAGGAGTTCTGGGTTTGGTTCCTCCAGCTCAGAACGGGCTTTAGTTCCGGAACTTGATGTTCAGGTAAAATGGACAGGAAGAGGGGCGTGGGCGGCTTTCACTGCAGGAGTCAAAACATTGGCTGTTCCTGATGAGATAACCGAAGACTCTTCTTTAGAGAAGATTACTTCCTTCCATTTCAATAGTTCTTTTCGTTATACATTCCCCGAAGTTACATTTAGAATGGAGGGACTTTACGGTGGTAATCTTTCCGAAATGGTTATGCTGGGTGGAGTGGGGCAATCGGTCGTTGATGGAAATTACATACCTATTGAGACCGCATCCATCTGGACTGATATCCATGGGAATAATACTAACGGATTTCAACCCGGTATTTTTGCCGGATATACAGCGAATATGGGTGCAGCGGAAGAGGTAAATGTTATTAAGGAGTTGTCGCGGAGCAAAGGAAAAGTAGCCTCCGTTTTTGCGGTTTCTCCCAGGCTGAAGTACATTATGGGAAATGCCTGGGTGGGTGCTGAGTGGCTTGTTACCACTGCTGAATGGGGTGATGATTATAATAATTTCGGAGTTCCCCGGGATACCGGGACTTATACTAATCATCGGCTTTTGTTATCTTTACGATATAATTTTTAGTGATCACCTATGTACAATAAAGAAGAAGCCAAACAATTGCGCCTTGAATTCTGGCAAAAGCTTTCAAACCGAACCCGGCGTCTTCCCGGACAGAAAGGCCGTAAGCGTTTGTGGATTCTGGACAACACGGGAATCAAAGGCCTTGATCTTCGGTTTGATGTGGGGCGCGAGAAGATCATAGTGGCACTGGAAATTAATGTAAAAAAGGAAGAGAATCGGCTTGCTCTTTATGAGAAGCTGGAAGCCGCCAAAGGATTGTTCGAGAAGGAGTTTGGAGAGCCATTAATATGGGACTTTGCATACACCAAAGATAATGGCCGGGAAGTTTGCCGTGTTTATGTTGAGCAGCCGGGAGATATGTATGTGCAGGAAAGCTGGCCTGAAATTTTTACTTTTATGATTGATCGCATGATGCGGATGGAAAAAGCCTTTCTTGAAGTGAAAGATTATTTGAAGTATATGTGATGTAAACTTGAGGCCATTAGATCTTTGAATGTAAGATTGATAGTAACTGAAACACATAAAACAATAAGATAAAAGGAAACTGTTAAACTATATAAGCTTTTTAATAATGATTTACTAAAAAAGAGAGAGTCCCGAAAATCTAACGAAATAATTTAAACATCACATTGTAAAAGGTTTATCATTTATTTGTGAGATAGAAGATGAATCTTGTGATATTGAAATATTTTTATGAGCTTTTGTTGTCCGCTTTGTCATTCAATAGTCCAAAGCATTGAGTCTGTAGAAGGACCTTTGGACAGACCTTATTTTCATTGTTCTTATTGTGATTTAATGTTTGTTTCTCCGGAAACTCATTTGTCTGTAAAAGATGAATTGAAGCGATATAGAAAGCATGAAAACGACATTGAAGACCCCCGGTATGTCAGGTTTTTAAATCAGGCCGTTAAGCCGGCTCTGGCCTACCTGAGTCCTGGCATGGAAGGACTCGACTTTGGAAGTGGTCCCGGGCCGGCTCTGTCTCAGATTTTACAAAGAAAGGGGATTTCTTGCGGCAATTACGATCCTCTTTTCGGGCCGGAACTGCCTGACGGTCCTTTCGATTTTGTTTTTTCAACCGAGGCATTTGAACATTTTTATGATCCTGTGAAAGAAATGCAATTAATCAATGAAAGGCTTAAACCCGGTGGCCTGCTGACAGTAATGACCATGTTGCATAAAGGAATAAAACATTTCCGGAATTGGTTCTATGCCCGTGATGACACCCATGTGGTATTTTATTCATTATCAACCTTTGATTTTATATGCCGCCGATGGAATTTCGAAATTTTATGGAACGACGGAAAGAGGGTGATAATTCTCCGAAAATTAGTCACCGGGACTAATTAAATTACACATTCCTGTGAAAAAATCCGATAAATCATTAATTTTGAGTGAAACTAAAAACCTGATCAGTTGAAAGAAGGCGTTGTCATAAAATCCACCGGTAGCTGGTACATTGTGAAGACGGACGATGAAGATCCTGTGTCTTGTAAAATCAAAGGAAAATTCCGGCTTAATGAACTGAAGAGCACCAATCCTGTTGCTGTGGGTGATAAAGTAATGTATTCGGTCGATGAATCTACCGGTACCGGGGTTATTGAAGAGATTTTGCAACGACGTAACTACATTGTACGGCGTGCTTCCAATTTATCCAGGCAAACGCAGATTTTAGCAGCTAACATTGATCAGGCGATTATTGTTGCTACAATAAATTACCCTGTTACTACTCCCGTGTTTATTGATCGTTTGCTGGCATCTACCGAGGCCTATGGGATCCCTGCTACAATCATTTTCAATAAAACCGACAGATACGATCATTATCACAAAGACCAGCTTGAAGAGATCATGGGGATTTATGAGAAAATCGGCTATGATGTACTGACAACCTCCGCCAAACATGATGAAAATATGGGATCGGTGAAAAATCTGCTAAAGGATAAAGTTTCATTACTTGCCGGTCATTCGGGGGTAGGGAAAAGTACTCTTGTCAACAAAGTGGAGCCTTCCCTGAATCTCAAGACAGGGAGAATATCCGAAAGACATCATACCGGCCGGCATACAACCACATTTGCCGAAATGCATCCTCTGAGTTTTGGAGGCTACATTATCGATACTCCGGGAATTCGAGGTTTTGGGCTTTTTAATATCGAAAAGGAAGAACTAGCCCACTATTTTAAAGAAATTTTCAAGGTTGCTTCCAATTGCCGTTACTATAATTGTACTCATCTTCACGAACCCGGTTGTGCCGTTAAAGAGGCCATGGATAAGGGAGTTATTGCCGCATCACGGTACAACAGTTATGTGAGTATTTTCTTAAACAGGGATGAGAAGTACCGGTAGGTGCATAAGAGCAGGTAGCATATGGAAATAAAGCACATATCTGTAACGGCGTAGTACAACCTTACCTTACCTAACCTGAATTGTTCAAAAAAGACTCTATTACGAAGCTCAACTTACAAGTCTATAAATGGAAATCTACAGCCGAAAAAGATGGTGGAAATTTCTTCTGATGACGGGAGCCCTCATTATTGGCGGGGCTTCGTTATTTTATACCAATCAGTTAACCTCGGAACTTCGGCACGAAGAAACCCGGAAAATGGAAGTTTGGGCAAAGGCCAACCGGCAGTTTGCACGTCCGGAAATTGATGATCAGTCCCTTGAACTGGTCTTTGAGATTATTCAGAACAACACTACTGTTCCGTTGATAATTGCTGATGAAAATGACAGTATCTATTTTGACCGGAATCTGGATTTGCCCCAGAAAGAACAGTATGCTTTTCTGCAACAGGAACTGGAACAAATGAAACAAGGCCGTGAGCCCATAGAAATCGATCTGGGCGGTGGCCAGATGCAATATCTTTATTATTCCGATTCTACCATTTTGCACAAGCTCCGGTGGTTTCCGGTCGTGCAGTTGTTCGTTGTGGTTCTTTTTGTGTTGCTGGCCTACTGGGCCTTCAGTGCTGCCCGCCGATGGGAGCAGGATCAGGTTTGGGTAGGAATGGCAAAGGAAACCGCCCATCAGCTGGGAACTCCTGCCTCGTCATTGTTTGGATGGGTGGAAATCTTGGAAATGAAGAAGGTAGACCCTTCGTTGGTGGAGAAAATGCGACATGATATTCAAAGACTTCAGACTATTACAGCACGTTTTAGCAAAATTGGTGCCCATCCCGAATTGAAAAGGATTGACATTACTGATATGCTTCACGATGTTATTGGATACCTGGGGCATCGCTTATCCTCGGGCGTGGAGATTTGTGTGACCCCCCCTGCTTCGATGGAGACTGCCGAAATTTATGTTAATCCGCCTCTTTTTGAGTGGGTGATTGAAAATATCAGTAAAAATGCTGCGGATGCAATGGAAGGAAAGGGGAAACTTACTTTTTCCTGGGGAAATATCAAAAACAAGACTTTTATCGATATCTCTGATACAGGCAAGGGAATCCCCCGAAAATATCATAAAACAATATTCAAGCCGGGTTATACTACCAAGAAGCGAGGATGGGGACTGGGACTTACGCTGGTTCGCCGCATTGTTGAAGAGTACCACGGGGGCCGTGTTTTTGTCAGGGAGTCAGCTCCGGGAAAGGGCACTACCTTTAGGGTTTTGATTTGAACCAAGCTTCTGACAAAAACACCGGGCATAAACTTATATGGTTAAAAATAACTTTTTTCTGAAATTATTTTTCCCACACAATGAATATTTTATACCTTTGCGAAGTTTTTACGTATGGCAGCAGAGAAGAAAATGAAAGAGTATGGCATTGCCTTTAAGGGACTTAAAGATGGGGAGCACCTCTTTGAGTTCCGGTTGAAGGACGCCTTTTTTGAGCTGTTTGAGCAGCCACAGGTAGAGACAGGTGATCTGACAGCCAGGGTAACACTCCTTAAAAGTACCCGGATGTTGGAATTTCGTTTCAACATTGAAGGAGAGGTTGGGACTGTTTGTGACCGCTGTCTGGCCGATGTCGGTGTTTCCATTGATTATGAAGGGACACTTTATGTGAATTTTGGTGACGAATATGCAGAACCGACCGAGGAGATTGTAGTAATTCCTCACGAGGAGCACACATTTAACATCGCCAGCTTTTTATATGAGTTTATTGTGGTAAGTATTCCCATAAGGCACATTCATCCAGATAATGAAGACGGGACACCGGGTTGTAATTCCGAAATGCTGGAACGCCTTAACGAGTATATGGTGCATGACGATATTTCGGAAACTGACCAAAGCGAAGACGAAGAATCTATAGATCCCAGATGGGATGAGTTAAAGAAATTAATAAATAAAAACAACAAGTAAAAAGAGGTTATAAAATGGCACATCCAAAACGAAAAACATCGAAGACTAGAAGAGACAAGAGAAGAACTCATTACAAAGCCAGCATGCCTGCTTTGGGTGTTTGCTCTAACTGTGGTTCTACCATTAAAATGCACACTGTGTGTAATGAGTGTGGTCATTACAGAGGAAAACTTGCTGTAGAGAAAGAAGTTACAGCATAAGGCAGGGATGTTGAAATGCTCATTTTCAATGGCAGGGAAAGCTGCAATCCATTGTTCCTGTTTGAGGGAGTGTCGGATAAGTAGTGCTTTGAACATTGAAAAATGAAATTGTCATTTTTAATGCCTGTTTTGTAGAGACACGTCTATCTTATTAGTAAAAAATATGCCCCTGAGCGGATCGCTTAGGGGTTGTTTTGTTTATAAACCTTTCCATCTATCGATTGAATTTCAATTGCCTATAAGGGTGAGTTCCCGCATATTCAGATCAATGTTATCGACATTTAAAACACTTTTTACCTGAGAATAAAAAAACAAATGAAAACTGCATCCTGTTTTCTTTTTATTGTATAGATGGTTTAGCTACTTTTGCCAAAAATTTTTGCCGATGGCGTATATTTTATGTATCGAAACATCTACCACCATTTGCTCTGTAGCACTTACATGTGATGGAAATGTGGTAGCCGCAAGACAGGAGAACGAAGGAAATTCTCACGCCAAACGACTGACTGTTTTGATAGAAGAATTGTTTAATGATTCAACCGTTCCCATAGAAATGAGTGATATTGATGCCGTGGCAGCCAGCAGTGGGCCGGGATCCTATACCGGATTACGAATAGGCATATCTGTAGCTAAAGGCATATGCTTCGCGCTCGGAAAGCCATTGATTGCAATTCCTTCATTAACTGTGCTTGCGTGGCCTGTTGTAAAAAAAAATATGAGCCGGGAGGCTGAGGAAGACAGTTGGTACTGCCCTATGATCGATGCCCGCAGAATGGAGGTTTATGCAGCCATGTTCGATAACCGGATGAGGCAACAAAAAGAGACTTCGGCAGTTATCATAAATGAAGAAAGTTACCGGGACATTCTCAACGAACGGAAAATATTCTTTTTTGGTAATGGGGCGGGAAAATGCAGGGAAACCTTGGTACATCCCAATGCCTTTTTTCCCGAGGACGAAGGTCCGCTTGCCCGTAACATGGCAACACTCGCCTATGATGCCTTGAATCGGAAGCAATTTGAAGATGTGGCCTATTTTGAGCCCTTTTATCTAAAAGATTTCATTGCCACCATTCCAAAAAAGAAAGTACTTTGATTAAACACTGCCCCCGACTTTTTTGTTTAAAGAAGTTATGGACTTTCACCAGCTAAACATACTCTTGGTCGAAGACGACATCGCTTTAGGTGAAGAGATTTTCGATCTGCTTAAATCCTGTGGCCATGAGGTCCTGCATTGTGCAGATGGAGATCAGGCTTTTGAGGCTTTCTGCAATGGCCGGTTCAATTTCTGCATTTTCGATCTGATGCTGCCCGGCATCGACGGCTTTACGCTGACTGAAAGAGTGCGAAGACGTGACCATCGGATACCTGTTGTAATTATCAGCAAACGAAAGCATAAAGACGACAAGCAAAAAGCTTTTGACCTTGAAGTAGATGATTATCTGGTTAAGCCTTTCGATAAAGATGAGTTAGTCTGGCGTGTCAGAGCTATATCACGCAGAATAAACCAAAACACAGGGCCGGGTGATTTCTTTGAACCGATTTCGATAGGACAATTTACCTTTAGCCTGACTCATCAAACATTAAAAAACGGAGCCAGCCTTCAGCGTCTAACACGACGGGAGTGTGAAGTACTGCGAATGCTGTGCGACAGAAAAAACCAATTGGTCAGGCGGGAAGAAATCCTCATGCAACTCTGGGGAGATGTAGACTATTTCCACGGACGCAGCCTTGATGTATTTATCAGCAAACTCAGACGCTACATTAAAAGTGATTCGCACGTGAAAATTGATAATATTCCTACTGTCGGATATATTTTGAAAGAAGAAAACTCCGCAACATAATTATCATTTTATCATTAATCTTCTCTACTCCAAAAAACAAAACTCCTTTTGTACTGATAATTATCTTAACCTGATAAATTCATGAATCTTTTGTTATGAGATGCTCAAATATCAAGAAATGCAATCAACCGCAGATAAATTTGATGCAGGAAAAAATGAAACGAACCGGTATGCGAGTTCAATACAACCATAAAAAAATAATAACCCGCTTTAAATCAAATTTATTGAGGACGATTGTAGGTTGCGGGATAGTTGAGCATCGTAATAGATTATTTATTAATTAATCAGGTTAAAAATGTATCTTTATTGCTAAAAAGAATATTGCCAATGATCCGAACCCGGGAAAAAATAACACTCTTTCTTCTAGTCATTCTGTTTTCTCTTTTTCATCTGGACAATTTTTTCTTTTGGGACAATATTGTTCAATTGTCCGTCCCGGCTAACTGGTATTATGAAAACGGATTTTCTTCCTTCTTTTTGCCTGATGAGATAGCAACCGGTCATCCGACATTTACGGGAATGTATTTAACCGTGTTTTGGAAAATATTTGGGAAATCACTTCCTGTTTCTCATTTAGCCATGCTGCCATTGGTTTTTGGGTTGATTTACCAAATTGTCAGATTTGTCAAAACACTGGTCCCTGAAAATATTAAATATCAATGGTTGATAATAATAGCACTACTGGCTGACACCTCTTTGATGGCCCAATTCTCCATTCTTACATTTGAAGTGGCTCATCTCTTTTTCTTCTTCCTTGCTATAAATGAATTCCTCAGAAACAGAACCTTCTTCTTTGTGATTGCATTCTCTGGACTTTGCCTTATTAGTTTAAGGAGCATATTGAGTGCAGGGGGAATTGTTGTATTTCTTTTTCTTCTGCATTTCCTTAGAATAAAAAAAGTTACAAAAAGGCAATTTTGCTCTTTGATTCCTGGAATCTTGCTATTCTCTGCCTTTATGGTTGCCTTTTATTTACAGAAAGGATGGATTGTCCACAACGTTGTGTCAGAAAAATGGAGTAATGCTTCAGAATTTTCCGGTTTTTACAACATACTCAAAAACAGTGCAGGCTTTTTCTGGTTTATCCTGGATTTCGGCAGAATTGGCTTTTTTACAATTGCCTTTGTTGTTCTTTTAAAATGGCTGACTACATTCATTCCTCCACACGGAAAAAACAAAATCAAAGCATTCTCTGTTGAATTAATGAAAATCCTCCGGAAAAGAAAAGAGATTTCCATACCTGTTTTAGCAGCAATTGCCCAGTTTATGATCTTCTTTCCTGTTATAGTCATTCATAAAAACACTTTTGGACCCCGCTATCTTATCCCAATATTCATTCCTATCCTAACAGCCATTATTATTTGGATTTTAGAATACTCATCACACAAAAGAATTTTATATATCACAGGGCTCATTTGCCTGATTGCCGGCCACTTTATTGTTTATCCTCCCAAAATGGCCCAGGGATGGCCATCAACAACAGCCCACTGGCCCTATTATGAACTAAGGACAAGGATGATCAATTATATGAATCAGGAACAAATTCCAATTAATAAGACAGGCTCCTTCTTCCCCAATACTGCAGATTTTAAATACATTGATCTGAAGGAGGGTAAAATTTCTTTTGAGGCAATCGACTGGCATACAAATGAATTTATCTTTTATTCAAATGTTTACAACGTCAGCGACACGGCTGTCGATAACCTGCAAAACACAAATAAATGGATTCCTGTAAAAAGATTCTCAAAAAGAAATATTTATGTAATACTATACAAGAGAAGTACATATTAATCCTTTGACTTCCGGTTAAAAAATTAAGATTGCCTCATTACGTATGGAAGACATCTCCATTTCTCGTGAGGATAAATCAAAACTTAACCACCACTCCACCGGGCAATAACTGAATGTTCTCATTATGGGCAAACATATAGCCACTAATAAAACCAATGAAACTGCCAAATAACACATCACTTACCCAGTGCTTATCCTGAAATACCCGTCCTGCAGTCACAGAGGCCGGAATCAGATATAGCCACCTGGAATAATTCTCGGCAAAAGGGGTAAAAACAGCAAAGGCCAGGGATGCATGTCCTGATGGAAATGATTTGTAACGATCATCGGACCAGCTAAACGGATGAAATGAATCGTTCCCTTCATTCATGAACGGACGCGCCCTGCCGGCAGAAATCTTGATCCCTTCTGTAATAAGGCCTGTAGCAAGAATAGCCTCAGCTGACTGAAAAGCCGTCAATTGAAGTTTAGGATCTTTAAACACAAATCTTCCCAATCCGTAAGCGCCAGCTACTGCCGGAACTACAATTGTTTTTTCACCAAAAACATCTGTAATTTCAGAAAAACCTTTTTTAAAACCCGAAGGGTTTGTAATAACATGGTCTCTCACAGGCTCATCTAAAAAGAATGCACCAATGGATGCTGCAGCTATTACAGGACAAACAAGAACGGGAAAGGCCGGTTCCTGTATTCTGTAAACAGAATCGGGCTGCTCTGCATGGAGCAACCCGATTTGTAAAAGAATAAAAACCGATACAATCAGCTTTTTTACCATAATTCATTAACAATAGAGGTAGAATCACAGAAAATCTAATAATCTCATTTTTTAATCAGTCCTTCGTTAATCATATATTCCGCAATTTGCACAGCATTAAGTGCCGCTCCTTTACGGATCTGATCGGCAACCACCCAAAATGTGAGTCCGTTGGGATTGGCCAGATCAGCGCGAATACGTCCTACGAAAACTTCGTCTTTCCCCGAGAGGAACAATGGCATGGGGTATTCGTTGTCATCAGGATTATCAATAACCCTCACTCCGTCGGCTTTCCCGAAAGCTTCACGTGCCTCCTGAACACTCACCGGACGGTCAGTTTCCACCCAAATGGATTCAGAGTGGGCCCGCAGAATCGGAATCCTCACACAAGTGGCACTAACCTGCACATCGGAATGCATAATCTTGCGGGTTTCGTTATACATTTTCATCTCCTCTTTAGTGTAGCCATTCTCGGTAAACATATCCACATGAGGAATTATATTTAAAGCCAGCTGATGAGTGAATTTTTCTACAGTTGGTTCTTCTCCTTTGACGATTTGACGGAATTGATTCTCCAGCTCCTCCATCCCGGAGGCTCCGGCACCACTGGCAGCCTGATAAGAGGATACATGCACCCTGCGGATGTGTGAAATATCTTCGATGGCGTTGAGTGCGACTACCATCTGAATAGTCGTACAGTTAGGATTGGCAATTACATTACGGGGAGCATTGCCACAGTCGGCGGCATTCACTTCAGGAACTACCAACGGCACATCATCATCCATCCGGAATGCACTTGAATTGTCAATCATGATTGCCCCGTGTTTGGTAATGGTTTTCTCAAATTCCTTAGAGGTTCCACCACCGGCACTGGTGAGAGCAATATCAATATCTTTAAAATCGTCGTTGTGTTGAAGTTCTTTGACTACCAGCTCTTTTCCTCTGAATGCGTACTTTTTTCCTGCACTTCGGGCTGATCCGAAAAGCACTAACTCATCCAATGGGAAATCCCTTGTTTCAAGAATACTCAGAAACTCCTGTCCTACAGCACCACTGGCACCTACAATAGCTAACTTCATGTGTCAATAATTAGTTTTACATTGTCGAAATAAATTTCTAAATTGCATTTGGCCGGGTTTATTACACCTTCGGAAGAAGCTTTTTTCATTCCGGAGGTTTCGTCATGGCCATACCATACAATCGTCACAAAATTAATACTTTTAAGTAATAAACCCTAATCCTATGAAGCCGATTATTTTCTACCTTTTCTTCTCCCTCTCATCCATTCTTCCTCTACATCAGGGATCTGCCACCTCTTTTGAACTTTTTCCTGATCCGTGGTCAGGAGATACAACACTATTCATTTATCATCCCGAAGATAATGTAATACAACTCATTGCCCCGAAAGCAGCCGGAAATGCATATCTATGGCATCACTCAGATGTATTTGAGAATGCAGTCTGGGAAACCGGATTTCTTATGGAATTTAATCCGTCATCTTCTAATTACCTGCAGATTTACCTGGCAACAGATGATACAGCAACTTTTCAAAATGGATTTTATCTGATTGCAGGTACTTCCAAGGACAATATCTCTTTGTGGGAAAGAAAAAACGGAGATGATAACCTGTTAATTAAAGGAGCAGAAGATCGATTGGATGCGAGTCCTGCAATTGCACGAGTCAGAGTAACCCGCCGGAGAGGAGGGAAATGGGAACTGGAAACCGATACCGGTAGCGGGTGGCATACTGAAGGAACCTCAACGCACACAAGAGGCTTTCCTTCTGTCTATTCAGGATTTAGCTGCCATTACACAAAAACTCGATGTGATAAATTCTTTTTTGAGCCAATTGAAATTTCCGGCGAGGCATACAAAGATACCATTCCGCCTCACATCGAATCAATGCAGATAAAAAACGGTTACATACTGAATCTTACATTTTCGGAAACCATTGACGAGACACTTTCATCAGCTTTCGTTTCAACTCCTCAAACAGAAACCAATATTATTCACAAAATTGATTATGACGCAACTTTCAGTAAAGTTACCCTTCATCTGAAACAAAAACTTCCTGATGCTCAAAACGGGGAATTAATGTTCTTAGGATGGTGTGACAGATATGGTGCCTGCCTGAAAGACACTACATTAAAATATTCTTACGATTCGCCGGATGTGTCGGAAGTTAACACTTTAAATTACACAACTATCGAAATTCTCTTCAATCAACCAATACCTGAAGAAACGCTGGCTCCGGAGAATTTTTCCGCAGACGGCATAGATGACGGGGTATGGGAGGTGGAACCCCTGAGCGATAAAAAATTTCTTTTACACCTTAGCCACAAAATTCCAGATGCCACCGAGACCTCTTTACTCATCAACAATTTGATTTTACCTACCGGAGATACCATACCTTCAGGACCATATCCACTTTATTATCATGAAGCAGGATTCTCAGATCTGGTTTTTACTGAAATCATGCACGATCCTTCACCGACAGCTCTGTTGCCGGACACAGAATATATCGAACTATTCAACAGATCTGACCTTCCGGTCAACCTTAAGAAAATGACAATCAAGATAAATGGCAACACATTTGAATTGCCTGAATATATTCTCTTCCCGCTCAGTTTTGTGGCTCTTACAGCAGAACAAACAGATTTTCGTGATGCGTTGGTACCTGAGAGATGGAAAACGCTGACAAACAATGGAGGAGAAATTGTTCTTCTGAATCCATCGGGGCAGGTTACAGCGGCATTTAGATATCCCGGAGTATTGCCCGGCCCTCAATTTAAACAAGACGGCGGATGGTCGATGGAATGCATTGATGCCGATAATCTATCAGGCGCAGTAGACAACTGGGCATATTGCAGCAATGACCGGGGCGGTACTCCCGGAGCAGAAAACTCAGTAAAGGATTCCAACCCCGATATTTCAGGTCCTGGACTGATTGACTCCTGGCTGAAAAACGATTCGATGCTGATGATTAATTTTGGGGAACCCCTCGCTTCTTCAACCATAATTAAGGATAGATTTGAACTCTCTCCGATGAACATCGACATTAAAGAAATCACATTAGACAGCATTTATGGAAATGTTTTAAGCATTAAATTTCAAAAAAAGCTAATCCCCAATGAGGTGATAAACTTATCGGTGCCATCCGGCATCTCAGACCTTGCCGGTAACGGTTACACCGGTTCTGAAATACTTAGCTTCGGACTCCCGGGAAAAACCGACAGTATGGATGTTATCATCAATGAACTATTGTATGACCCACCCACAGAAGGCTGTGACTATGTGGAAATGTACAATCGCTCACATAAAATCCTGGCCCTTGACAGTCTCTGTGTGTCCAGAGGCAGAGATGACGGAACACCTGAATCACTGATTCCATTATCAGACAAATGCCGGTGGTTTCTTCCGGGAACATATCTCTGCTATGCCGGCAATGCTGACTGGGTTAAAGAATACTATGAACGCCCTTTTGCAACAAACATCATAAGCCTTGATGGCTTTCCCAATTTTGTGAGTAAAGGTGGAACTGTTTTTGTCACCCGAAAAAACGGAACCATTCTGGAACGCATGGATTATTCTCCATCCCTGCATTCTTCAATGTTATCAGAAACCAAGGGTGTTTCCTTGGAACGTACCCGTTTTGATGCATCCTCCGGAAATCCGATGACCTGGCACTCAGCTGCATCGACGGTAGACTACGGAACTCCCGGATATGCCAATTCGCAGAAAATCAACAACAAGAAAGAGACACCGGAAAAACTATTTTCTGTATCTCCTGAAATTTTCACTCCCGATCTAGACGGAAATGATGACCAGCTAGTTATCTCTTATCAATTTGACAGCCCGGGCAGGAAGGGGACTTTTATTATTTATGATGCTGAAGGATATCAGGTAAAAGAGCTGGTAAACAACCAAAGTCTGGGCACTTCCGGAATCATAACCTGGGACGGAACCAACGATGACCACGCCAAAGCCCCTCCGGGTGTATATTTAATTGGTGCGAGAGTTTATTGCCCGGACGGGAAAGTTCAAAACAGCAAAAAAACCTGCGTGTTGGGTGTAAGGCAACATTAATCCACTACGGCAATTCGGTCACCACAGGAAGGACAGGTACCGTTTAATATATTGTATTGCAAAATATAATAGCCTTTTCGTTCAATGAGCACAGAGCTGCAATTGGGACAATTAGTATTTTGGTCCGCCGAAGCAGGCACATTACCAACATAGATATAATTGAGGCCGGCATCTTTTCCGGCCTCTCTGGCTTTATGTAAAGTCTCCATTGAAGTTGGTTGCAGATCATCCATTTTATACCCCGGGAAAAAACGACTGATGTGCCAGGGAACGTCAACACTCAGTTCTTCAGCTACAAAACGGGCCATTTCATACAATTCAGTTGGCCCGTCATTGACACCGGGAATAATAAGACTTGAAACTTCCAGCCAGACCCCCATGTGAAAAATCTTTTTCATGGAGTCCAGAACGGGCTGAAGATGCCCTCCCATCAAATGCCGATAGGTCTCATCTCTAAAAGCTTTCAAATCAATATTAGCAGCATCCAGCCAGGGAGCTGCCATATCAAGCATTTCTGAAGTCATAAAACCATTGGAAACCAGGATATTTTTTAATCCAGCATCTCTCGCCAATGGCGCAACATCGTTGCAATACTCAAAAAATATAGTAGGCTCCGTATAGGTATAGGCAATACTTTTGCATCCCCGGCTCACAGCTTCCTGTACAATCTCTCCGGGAGTTGCTGGCTGCCCCATTGTTAATATTTCCGGAGAAACAACCTGAGATATCTCGCAATTCTGACAAAAATCACAGTGGAAATTACAGCCGGGAGTCCCTATCGAAAACGCACGAGTGCCAGGGTAAAAATGATACAACGGTTTTTTCTCTATGGGATCGACGTTGCGTGCCATAGTTCGTCCGTAAACGTGAGTGTAAAGTGTACCTTCTTTGTTTTCTCTGACATTGCATATACCGAATTTGTCCGGACCAATTTTACAATGATGAGCACACAAATGACATTGTACCTTTTGATTCTTAAGCTGTTCATATAATAAGGCTTCTTTCATAAGAAAGATCTTTTAGAGGTTTAGAATAATAGCAATATCAGGAATTGATTTCCTGAACTTTATTTGTAATTCATTAATGCCTCGTGAAATATTTAAATTGCTTTAATTCGTTGGTAAATGAACAGGACATTGCCGGATTTTCCTTTTTAGCGCAAAGTGAAGCAATCATCTTTTCAGAAAACAAGTTTTACCAGATAAAAATAATTGAAAATCTAAGATTTATCTACTGGATTTCCAAAAGCAAAATGAACTGTTATTGCAAAAAAGCTTACATCATTAAGATAATCACAGTTCTTAATTTATGCAAATGATATCCTCATAAACTTTTACTAACTTAGGACTCGCTGAAAAACGTAAACAATATGGAATACTAATTTATTACAGCAGTAAAATCATTCAGATGCAAAACTTTCTGAGACAAAATGCCAATAACCTTGTATTTGAGACAGATAAATTTGCTAATCAAAAGACCAAAATTTACTTCACCGACAAAATCTCGTACTCCAATACATCTTCGATTTGCCGGCTTGTAAATTATGCCTTTTAACTTTTTTAGCAGGCCCTAACCTAGATCTTGTCGTTTTTCCCCTTCCTCTGCAATAGGATGAAGGTTAACAGATTATTGAAAGTGGAATTAAATCACTTAATTCAGAGTGCCACCTTTATTTACAAAGAATTGACCCATAAGCTCCTGACCTGAAAACAACAATAATCATAGAACTATGTTAAAAATACACATGATAAAAAAGGCAGTTTTGTTTTTCTGCCTGTTAACCCCTCCTTTTATGATGAATGCACAAACTCCCGACACGGGAATCTTCACAGAGCATAACGATATTGGGTCCACCGGGTTGGACGGAACTGCTCTTTACGATTCAGAAAAACAAATTTATAGCATTACCGGAAGCGGCGAGAATATCTGGTTTGAGGAAGATGCTTTTCAATATGCCTGGCGCGAGGTGTCGGGAAATTTTATTCTGAGAGCCCGGATGAAGTATGAAGGAAAAGGGCATCACTCGCACCGCAAGATGGGCTGGATGCTGCGGGAAAACAAAACTCCCGGCTCTCCCCATTACAGTGCCGTGATACATGGAGATGGACTTACTTCATTGCAATACAGAAGTGAACAGGAAGGAGAAACCCGGGAATCAATATCAGAGGTTGAAGCTCCTGATGTGGTTCAACTGGAGCGTCGAGGTAAAACACTGATCATGTCTGTGGCCAAATATGGTGAACCATTCCGGGCTATCACCATGGAAGTGGATGATATGAAAGATAATATGATGGTCGGGCTTTTTGTGTGCTCTCATGACAGCACTCAGGTTGAAAAGGCTGTTTTTGAAAATGTACGTTTTGTGAAGCCCGCACCGGCCGGACTGGTCCCTTATCAGGATTATCTTGGAAGCCATTTGGAAGTTATGGATCTGGCTACAGGCCGCCGAAAAACCATCTTTACTTCTCCAATATCCATTCAGGCACCCAACTGGACACCCGACAACAAATCACTGATTTACAACAGTGACGGTTTGCTTTTCAGCATTCCTACCACCGGAGGAATCCCACAACAGATTGAAACCGGGTTTGCTACCAGCAATAACAACGACCATGTGCTTACTTTTGACGGGAAAACAATAGGAATCAGCCATCACTCAACTGATGACAATGGCAACTCCGTGGTTTACCATCTGCCGACAGAAGGAGGAACACCTGTACGCATTACAGACAAAAGCCCATCTTACCTTCATGGATGGTCGCCAGACAACCAATTCGTTATCTATACCGGTGAACGAAACGGACAATATGATATCTACAAAATTTCCGTGGACGGTGGAGAAGAAATTCAATTGACTAACCAAAAAACTCTGGACGATGGTTCCGAGTATTCCCCCGATGGAGAGTACATCTATTTTAACTCAGCACGCACAGGCACCATGCAACTTTGGCGTATGCGCCATGATGGGTCTCAGCAGGAGCAACTCACATTTGACGAATATAATGACTGGTTTCCACACATTTCGCCCGATAATAAGGAAATTGTTTTCATCTCTTACGGTCCAGAAATTGACGCCGAAGACCATCCGTTCTACAAACATGTTTATCTGCGAAGGATGCCGGCAGATGGTGGTAAGCCCGAAATAATTGCCTATCTCTACGGAGGTCAGGGAAGCATTAATGTGCCAAGCTGGTCGCCCGATGGCAAACACATATCTTTTGTAAGTAACAGCGGCGTTTGGTGGTAGGCTTGCCCCTGAGGGGCATAGGTGGCCCTTAACTACTTGCTACTTTTTTCATTTTCCCATTCCTCCAGTATGCATACCCTATCAACACAGCTACTATTATAATAGAATAATAAACTGCTGAAGGAATAGGCACCGGATCGCCACCGGCATAGCTGTGCATTCCCGAAAGGTAATAATTTACCCCCAGGTAAGTCATAATTACTGACCCAAACGCCAGAATTGATGCGGTATTAAAAGCCATTCGACCGCGCAGGCCGGGAATCATACGCATATGAAGGACAAAAGCATATATCAGAATGGTAATGAGCGACCAGGTTTCCTTTGGATCCCAGCCCCAGTAACGTCCCCATGATTCATTGGCCCATACTCCTCCCAGAAACGATCCAATGGTCATCAGATATAGTCCTACTATCAGAGCCATTTCGTTAATGGCAGTCAACTCATCAGTGGCCATACTTAATCTGACTTTGTTGTTTTTCGTCTGCAAAGAGATCAGAATCAAATTCATAAACCCGAGAAGAGCCCCAAGCGTCATAAAGCCATATCCTCCAATAATTACTGACACATGGATTGTGAGCCAATACGACTTCAGCACCGGAACAAGGTTTGTAATCTCAGGATTCATCCAGCTAAGATGCGAAACCATCAGCACCACACCAGCAAAAAGGGCAGTAACAGAAAGAACCAGTGGTGAACGACGACTAAAAAGAAGCCCTGCTAGCAACAGCGCCCAGGCAATGAATATCATCGACTCATATCCGTTGGACCATGGGGCATGACCCGATACATACCAGCGAAGGGCCATACCAAAGGAGTGATAGAGAAACGCCACACCTATTATCCATAAAGCAACTATATCAACACTCTTTTTTGAAACGGGTGGATAAACCAGTCCCACAATATTATATAAAACTAAAATAATGCCTAACACAAAGAAAAATGTTGCCAGCCACATAAAGATATTCAGGCGGTTGTACAAAATCTCCGCATCTCTGATGGTCTCTGAAGGCAATAATTCCCCCCCATGGGAATTCTGATATTCAGCAATATCTTTCAGAATCAATAATGCCCTATCAGTATTATTCTCACGCCCTGCAACAATGAATGCCGGGATGGACGAGGTCACGAAAAGACTATCTTTTTCAGAGAGTCCTACGGGTGCTTTTGATGGCACCAGCCAGGGATCCTCTATTTTATTATTAACCGGAAAGATTTGATGAAGCGTACCCGATTGCGCCATGTAGAAAACATTGACCTGCTCATCCACCTTAATCAACTCCTGCTCCAGTTTATCGCGGTTAGCAGGATTTTTTCGATAAGCTGCATCCACCAAATCTTTAATCTTGTAACGACGGTCAGCATGGAAAAAGTCGCTAAAAGCAGCCTTTTTTCCCGACAACTCAAGCATTTTTTTCAATTCAGAATGCTTCACAGTAATGAGAGGGACCCTCTGCCATTCAGCCGGATGAGTAAACATTCCAAGAAGCATCTGATCCGGATTAAACCCCTTAAACTTATTATGCTTCACTAGTTTTATCATGATTTCCTGATGCAGACTGTTCAGAGGTTTAATTCTTCCAGCTTTATCCTGCACCCACAACTGCCCAAACTCATTGGCAACTTCCTTTTCAGGACGTGGTGGCATTTCCTGAGCAAAAACAGTGGAAGAGAACAACAATAGAATAATAACCCCAATACTTTTCCGCTTCTGATAAATAGAATTTGTTTTATTCAATAGTTGACGGAATCGGGTATGACGGGAAAAGAGCGCCCAGATCATACTTACACTCATCAAAAAATATCCCAGGTAAGTAATAAAGGTACCCAAAAAGTCTTTGTTAACTGAAAGAATTGTTCCTTTTTCGTCGCGGTCGTATGATGACTGATAAAAGCGATAGCCATCGTAATTTAGTATATTATTCATAAAAATGCGATAATCCATTTTTAAATCTTTCCGCTCATCTATTAATGTAACTTCACTGGCATAAGATGATGGACTTTCAGATCCAGGATATCGTTCCAATTGAAAATCGTTGAGCCTGATGGCAAAGGGAAGCTGAACCGGAAGTGAGCCATAACGCACATAGATGTTGCCACCACTCAGGCTTAGCTTCTGAGCCTTTCCAACCATCCCTTTTTTCCCCGGAACATGTAATGTATGTTTTTCTTCAGGCCCTGATATAAGGAATGTAACCACATCAGCCGACTCTGAACCGCCCTGATCCGGGATGGAGACGGGCGCCAATTCAGCCTCAGGCCAGAAACGTGAAAAAGTAAACTTCACATTGTCCGACAAAAACAATGTACCCGGCTGTATTTCAATCATCGTATTCGGGGCGACAGACTCCCGGATTCCTGAATCCATGGAGGCTTTCTGTAATGTTTTTGTCCCTTCCAGAACTATAGTTTCATCTCCTTGGCGACTTACAATAAAATCTACTCCTCTTTTGTCGACAGGCTCAAAGGCAAACATACTTCCCTGCCATCTAATTCGTTCACCCGGAGCCAGAAAATACTCTTGTCTCCCCGAGTTTGAAGAAAACAGGATTCCGACAAGGGGTTCAGATCCAGACTTTTGAATCGGCCTTATAGCTGCATTCGGAGTAAAAGAGACACTCTCAATTTTATATTTCTGATTATTTATTTCTACTTTCTCAGAAAATTCACGGGGAGTCGCCGGAGAAAGAAACACTTGTTCATGAACAACCTCTGTTTCGTTCTCATCGGTAGTTTCAACAGTCACATACGCCTCCAAGGAAAAAAACGTATCGGATATTTCATTTTCACGAATGGGCATACTTCCTTCGTAACCTAAATATCGTGTAACTGCTGCTCCAACAATAATTACGAAAAAAGAAAGATGAAATAACAGAACAGAAAATTTCTCCCGACGCCACATATTAAAGGCAAATAAATTGCCAAACATATTAATGGCTAGTACCAGAAATATTAATTCGAACCACCAGGTATTATAGACCATTGCTCGTGCAGCAGTGTACCCAAAATCATTCTCCAGAAATGTAGCCACTGCAAGTACAACAGATAAAATAATAAAAAGGCCACCCATCAATTGACGGGAAGTAAGAAAATTAACAACACGGTCCATAAATACCTATTTTTCCCCTATTTGGAATCAAAGTACTAAAATAACGATTTAATTAAGACATCTTTCAGTTCTGATCAATTCATAAGGATTCTATGTTGCTAATTACTCCACTCTATACCCAAAAGGTGTAAGTGCCAGTCCGGCAAGCTTAAAATGCTGACGCGCAAAAGGAATTCCGATTATGGTAATGGCCAGCAACAATCCAAAAATTAAATGAGTGGCAGCAATCCAAATTCCACCTATCAGAATCCAGATAATATTCATTATCGTAGTTAGGCATCCGCCATTAGAAGGGTTTGACACAACTCTCTGACTAAAAGGCCATAAAGCCAGCAATCCAAGTTTAAGTGTTTGCAAACCAAATGGAATACCAATAATGGTAATCATCAGCAAAACACTGGCAACGAAATACTCAATAGCTGTAATAATTCCACCGAAAATAAGCCAAATCAGGTTTCCAAGAAATGACATAATATAAGTTTTAATTATAAAAGATGTGGTTGGTTGACACAATAAAATATTAAAGGTAAAAATAAAGAAATATTTAACACTATCTTTCCTTTTACACGAAACCGGACAAAATACTTCATGTATCCACCACCCGTAAGTATATTCTAAAGACCAGTACCCCGGAAAGGCCATTGCCACACAGCGACAGTGGCCTTTCTTTTTGAATGATATTGCAAGAGTGTACCCCTGACAGACTTTTGGTGATAAAACACTTTCGCGGAATAGCTGACATCCGGATCTCAATGACAGAAAAAACCCTCCTCTGTAAAAAAATACTTTCAAAAAAGTTAATCTATCAAGATAACATTATATCCCATAATAGGTAAAACTATGAAAACTGAAAAATTTTATCTATTTTCAATAATTAAACCTTTTTTTCCTAATATTTTCTCCCGACGGGAATTTTGCATCTGTTATTTTTGTAAAACAAAACGAAAACCAATTTTTCTGAAGGAGTTCCATTTGGTTAATGACTTAAGAAAATTTTATACGAATTAAAAACACCCGGAATACAGTTTATCTTTTCCCATTTATTCCCAACAAAATCAATTCCCCTATGAAAAAGAAATTAACATTGCTTTCCGTTTTGCTTACGACATCCATTGTGTTTGTATACAGCTCGTTGAACAGCACCTCTCCTGATTCCGATGAGGACAACCATCCATGTGGTAGTGACTGCAATATTGCCGGGTTACCTTCCTTTAACGAACTCACAGAAAATCCATTCCTTCCAGATCCCTTTGAATTTCTGGACGGTTCAAAAGTAGACAGCAAAGCAGACTGGAAATGCCGGAAAGCAGAGATATCAGCTCTTTCTCAGAAGTTCCAGTATGGTTACAAACCCTGCATCGATTATAATGCCACTACAGCCAGAATAAATAGCGACACACTTACAATATCGGTGCAGGAAAACGGCAAATCCATATTCTTCGATTGTTCCATTACTTATCCTGAAAATGGCAAGGCCCCCTATCCGGCGGTTATCGGTATCGGGGATTCTTATCTCAACAATGACCAGTTGCTGGACTTGGGGGTTGCTGTAATTTCTTTCCCTCAGGATGAGATAGCTCTTCAGAAAAATACCGGATCACGCGGTCAGGGTAAATTTTACGATTTATACAGCGACAGTCA
Organism: uncultured Marinilabiliaceae bacterium; assembly: GCA_964403175.1. Classification (GTDB taxonomy): domain Bacteria; phylum Bacteroidota; class Bacteroidia; order Bacteroidales; family Marinilabiliaceae; genus Marinilabilia. The sequence goes on along the minus strand of CAYOFH010000004.1, from coordinate 16,569 downwards.
TTCTGCCGGAGCCATCATGGCGTGGTCATGGGGGGTAAGCCGCCTGATTGATGCAATTGAAAAAACTCCGGAAGCCAACATCGACCCACTGCACCTTGCGGTCACCGGATGCTCAAGAAACGGCAAGGGCGCATTGGCGACGGGTGCTTTTGATGAACGCATCGTCCTAACCATCCCTCAGGAATCGGGATCAGGCGGAACTGCCAGCTGGCGGGTCTCCGACTTTCAGGGCGCAGATGTTCAGCGCCTGCGGCAAATAGTTACTGAAAACACATGGTTTCGCAAAAACTTCGACCAGTTCAGCACCTCAGTAAATAAACTTCCTTATGACCAGCATTCTATTATGGGACTTTGTGCCCCCCGCGGCCTTCTGGTTATTGAAAACACTTCTATGACATGGTTGGGAAATTTAAGTACATGGACCGCCGGAAATGCAGCCCACAAGATTTGGAAAGCCCTGGGGGTACCCGGGAATATGGGTTTTTCTCAAACAAGCCATGGAAATCATTGTCAATTGCCTGATGCGCAGCATCCCGAAGTGGAAGCGTTTGTAAGAAAATTCCTTCTCGAAGAAAAAAATATCGAAACCTCGATTATGAAAACCGATGGAAACCTTATTTTCGATGAAGATAAATGGATCAACTGGTCAATACCAGTATTATAACTCAATTTACAAAGAACAATTAACAGTCCGGATTTCAGGAAACCGGAAGTTTGCATCTGAATGACTTATTCCTCAATCAAAATGAAATATCAGGCCCAAAGAGTAAGGGTATATCTCCGGACCTTCTCCTGATTTAAACATTGGTTCCGGATAGTAAGTTGCATAAACGGAAAAACCTCCGTAGCCGCCCCTGGCCATAAATCCATACCGGAAGGTAGGAAGTCCCATGTCACCTCTCCTCTTCTTTTTCTGCTCCCTGTTAGCTTCATTGAAGACAAGTTTGGTATGAGTCTGTAGGCGAACGCCCCCTACCACGCCGCCAGATAAATAAAATACATCATGTCCCTGCCGGTTGGGAAGTTGAAGCTCTGCCATTAAGGGAATATTGGCGTGAAGCATCATCAACTTACTTTTCGTAATGGTTGCATCGGCACTGATTTCCGGGAACCATTCACGGCCGGGCTCTTCAACATCAGAAAGATTCTCTATATCGAAACGATAATTGTTATACTGAATGCCGATTCCCGTAATAAGACCGAACCAACTGCCTAAAAGTCTGATGTTCTCCTGGAAAGGATAAATACTTACCTCAACCGACTTGGTCTGATTTAGCGACATAAACTCATATCCATTGGGAAGGTCTTCTTTCTGATTTTCGTCCAGATATCCATTCAACGCCAGACCAACTCCGGCCAGGTGCCCGTCAAAATATTTCCGGTGCTTTTTCTTTTGCGAAAAATAAACCCCCTCTCCGTCATGACGGATATCAATATAATCCTTCTCTATACGAACTCTAAAGTTGCGATGATCATCATTTTCTTCTGATACTTTCAATTCCTGACTCTTCTGCGGCTTTTCTGTTAAGCCCAGAACTTTCCCTTTCTGATCAATTCTCAGATACTCACCATTTTTAAGAACCACAGCTGTGTCTCCGTTAAACGGAAGTACCTCATCATATATGGAGGGAATTATTTCATTTCCCTGTTCATCAATATATCCCATCTTTCCTTCCCTGATAACCCTGGCAAGACCGTTTTTAAATTCCTGTATATCCTGATAAACAGGCGGTACAATAACATCCCCGTCGGTGGCTATCAACCCGGTCAGTCCATCTTTAATAACCTTTATTCTTCCGTTACGGGGAGTCCAGACATGCTGATATTCGCACGGGACGATCATAAGACCTTCACTATTGATAAACCCAAATTTTCGATCTTTCATGACCTTGGCCAATCTATCTTCAAACTCCCAAATCTGATCATACTCAGTCGGCAAAACTATCCCTTCATTTATATGATAAAGCCCGGTTTTCATATCCGAAAGAACCCGGATGTAATTATCCTTTCCCGGATTCCAGACCTGATCGAAACGACAGGGAACCACCTCCCGTCCATCATTGTTTACCACACCGATCCGGCCTTGGCTCATAACCCTGTAAAGTCCTGGCTGCATCTCCCAGTAACGATCATACTTCTGCAATATAGAATCTGGTTTATGATTTTGCCCAAATACCTCTACTGAGCAAAACGTAAGCAGGCTAAAAAGGAAAAAAGCAAAGTGTCTCATCACATTCCTGTTTTTTTTATTCAAAACCCCTGTCCGTAAACGCATCTTAAAACTGTATCAACGTCAATCCCACAGTCCATGGAAAAACTTCAGGTCCACGGCCTGTTTCAAACATCTGAGAAAAATCACACTTTGCATATAACTTAATCCATTTATATCCAACACGTGTCATCAGACCATATTTGAAGGTATTGACATTGTAATCGTCACGCCCTTTCTCTTTTTCTCTGCTTCCATTATCTGAATAAACGACTTTTGTATGCGACCCGAGCCGAAATCCTCCATAAACACCTGCTGAAATAAAGAAATCTTTTTTCCCGTCATGGGCAGGCAGCTGAAACTCCATTAAAACCGGCACGGTAAGAAAACTTGTGACAAGTTTATTTTTCTCCACCGGACGATCGGTAATCTGATAGGTTGTATAACCATTATCATCACGAACCATGATGTTTTTTGAATCAAAGCGATAATTATTTATCGTCCACCCTAATCCGGTTACGATTCCAAAGTTGTTCTTCGCTTGCTGAAGTCCAATGCTGTATTGCAAAATATTCATCCCCACGGAAACGGATTTACCGGCATTCAAATCCATCCACATTTCGTCATGAGGTAAATTACTGTCAAAAGGAGTGGAAAAGAAATTGGTCAGTCCAAGATCAAATCCTGACCAGTGACCTTGAAAATCCTTCAGGGGCTCGTGAACCATCTGGATTCGGGTATGTTGCCCAGGCTTGTCAACAATCTCATAACGACGTCTTCCAATGGTAATTTTGGTAATTGTATCATTCATTTCATCCACTTGCAAATCACCACCGGGAAAATGTACCCGGGTTCGGGAACCATCCTCCTCAACTGAAACAATGTTTTTTATTTTACGGTTTGTTTGCAATGTGTCCTGCTGTGCATAGATGTTTGGGGGCAAAATCAGTAAAAATACCAGAACAAATATGCTGTATCGGTTAAACGTACTCATATCTTAGATTTTAAAATGTTAAAAATATTCATGAATTATCCGGCCTAAACAATCCATATCGTTGCTCTGATATTGTGACGCAGACCCCTCAAATATTGTTACAGGCAGTTTGAGAAATTAATTAGGGCAAATTCCGTTTGCCGGATAATCTCCAAATTCCCTTACTCATTACTCTGTTTTTAAATTGTTGTCAATCAGGAATTTATCAAGCCACCATTAAGATATTGCAGGGAATATTACCCAAACAGGTCAATTAACTTCAACCGGTGACATTGATATCTCCCCGGTTTTGAGGGAATAAAGATGGTGGGAATTATCGAAAAATATATTCAAAAACGATAAGAATACCGGTTGCAAAAAAAAAGAATTTCTTTGCTTAATTATCTTCTGCGGATAGTCCTGTAAAGTTTTTTGGCTTCCTTTATTTCCTCCCGGTTTATATGGCCTGTCAGGTATAACACAAGAATAAACCCACAAATGAGGATCAGCTTCATGGCGATACCTGCCACAAATGACAACGAGAAAAATTGCATTCCTCCCCATGCAATAATACCCCAAACCAACAGAAGTATGATATTGGGAATACCGGCAAATTTTATTTCTTCAACCTTTCGGGCCTCACTGAAGAACCAAACAAGAGCTAAAAGTTGCGCCACCACAGTGGATATGGAAGCACCCATTTTACCAAAATAAGGCACCAGTAAAAAGTTTCCTGTCAGATTAATAACTGCACTAATGATTAAAATCATCGAAATTCTTTTTGTGCGCTTATGTTTATTGAGAGGTAAGGCAAACAATTGACGGAGACCGGAAAAAATCATCCCCAACATGAGAACTGGAACAATAATTACCGATGACTGAAAAAATTCACTTCCCATGGACACCACGAAAATTATTTCAGGGGAAAACAATACCACTCCTAAGCCTCCCAGTGTGATTAAAACCGTAAAATACCTGACTATCCGCTGGTAAAAAAACTCACTATCCTCAGTGTGCAGCGTTTTAAAGTAATAATTGGTAAACCCGGTAATGACAGAAGCTACCACAACAACCTGTATCAAATTGGAAATTTTGAACGCCATACTGTAACCTGCCACTTCGCTCAAATTCTGAAACTGATTGATGATATGCCTGTCGCTCAGAGTCAGAATGGTTGTTAAAATATTACTAATGGCCAACGGTAATCCGTATTGCAACATTTTGTGAAGCAGATCGGAGCGAAAATTAAACGAAAAATTACGCCAGATTAGAGGCACCATGGGTAAGAATGTAAACAAATGAGCCACAAATTGCCCCAGGTATATTCCTCGTATTCCCATATCGAAAAACTCGAGAAAAATAAAGGAAAAAATCAAAACCAGAAAAATATTCATGGAATACCAGGCTGTTTGCTGAGCTGCCTTTTGCTGAATTCTCAACATAAAAAAAGGAACATCATACATTAAACGAAAAAATGTTCCCAATGAAAAATAGACAATGATATCTGCGGAAATATCTGCTCTAAAAATATCTCCTGAAAAGAAATAGAGCAGACCGCCTACCAGAAATATAGCCAAAATACTGCTGATAAAATTGAAGGCATAAGTAGTGAAAAAAAGCTGATTTTGTTCGCTTCGGGTTTTGAATTCATGATACCAGCGTGAAAACCCGGCACGTACACCCCATCCGGATAAGATTATTATGAATTGAGAGATGGTTTCGAATAGAGAAACAATCCCAAATTCATCTTCAGAAATATATTTAAGATACAATGGAATAAGCAATATCCCGCTCAATTTGGAAAGGATATTGCCTACACTGTAGATGGCTGACTGTCGAAAAACAAAAAGGGTTTGATTCTGCATATACCACAAATTTAGCGGATGCTTTGTAAATAGCGGGCTATTTTCATTTTATTTATAGTTTGACGAAAAAGAGAAGGACAGTAAAACCTTTGAAATGCCCTGTTAATAAAGGTATTCTCAAAGGCAGGTACAGGTTTCAATGGTGTAGCAGACAGTTCGGTAAAATATTTGCCTGAAGTATTCATGTTTGTTCCGGAGCCATCTGTCCCGATATTTCGCACAAGTGACTTCACCGGGTAAATGTTTGTTTTTCCCTCATTGAAGCAGGCCTGATTAAACCGGACAGCCCATGAGCCTATTTTCCCGGTTTGCTGCTTCAACAACATCACAGGCAGGTCTTTTCCCTGAAGGCTCAACTTTTTTACTACTTTCTTATCTTTTAAAAACCTGTCAAAATCTTTTACTTCCCAATCAACCTTTTCCCACCGGTTACGCCAGGTTGCCCACCCCCAGGAATTGATGCGCGGAAATCGAAATGCTTCAGCCCAATAATCTTCCGGAACAGGAATAGGAGGACAATAGCCGGAAACAGAAAAAATCTCAGAGTCATCGGCATAAGAAGCGAGACCTTCATTCATGAAATCAAGGAACCACGGAGAAGTTTCCAGATCATCTTCCAATACAATACATGCGGAAGATTCTGACAAAACCCTTGTAACACCAGTAATCACAGATGTCGCAAGTCCTTTGTTCTCCCTGCTTTTTTCTACTCTGACATTACTAAACCCACTAACATTATCCAGAATATTCCTGACTGCCTCAACTGCATCATTATCTTTATCCGATGCAGGCCCGTCCGAAAAAAACCAGACAACTGTTTCTAATGCCCCATGATTTTGTTTTAGCGCATCAATAGTTCGCTTCAAATGCTCAGGACGATTGTAGCAAAAAATAACAACAGGGTAGTTCTCCGTCATGGCTCAAGTTCTATATTTGACCAGAAATTGTTCCTCAAAACTTCCTCCATCTTTTCAGATATCCGACCTAAAAAAAGCTCTCTGTTGGAAACAATGACCTCCACAAAGCTTTTCACATCAATATTATCCAGGCTTTCATTCTGCAAATCTATAAGCGTTTCCTCAATGCCAAAAGCTTTGGCCAGATATCTGTACTTCTCTGCCCAACCGATAATCAAAACCGGTTTCCGGTATTTTAGCGCATGGATTGCTCCATGATAACGGGCGGACACTACAATTTGCCCGCGGGAAACAACCTCATGCAGTGTTTCGATGGTATCATCTGAATCATTAAAAAACAATGAGTTCTGATTATGCTTTTCAACAATTTTTCTGCATAAATCCTGATCATCCCTGCTATGTCGAACCATTCTCACCCGAAAACCTTTTTCCTCAAACCCGGTTATGATATCTGAAAAAAGACAGACAACTTTATCGGGATCTGAAAAGTTAAAAAGCTGCCTGTTAGGAATCACTATCACTTCATGATTTTGCTGTGGTCTGACTTTCAAATCGCTGTGCAAAACCACGTCCATTGAAAGCAGACATGGCTTTCTTCTCACTTCTTTCAAAGCTTTCAATCCTTCCGGCTCACGGGCAAAAGCAATTTCCGGATAGTTTAGCAGAGATTGTCCCCACAACTTAAACAAAATCCATCTTAACCCGTGAAAATTAAACGGTCCAAAACTTTGGGGAAGCAACCACACGGGTACCCGGTTTTCCCGGGCCAGTCGGAATGGAAGAAGGTATGCAACACTCCACAGTAATGGCTGATTATGAGAGCTCAGACCATACCCGCTAATGTCAAAAACAGCCGATGCAGTTGCAAATAGATCCTTTATTTCAGACTCCCCATCGCTGATAGGTTTTGGCTTAAAAACAAGTTTCAAAAAGGGAAAAGCTATTCTGAAAAGTGTTCTCACGTGCATGTTCACAATCCGGAAATCACTCCCGGATTTGTTTTCTTCAGTCTGTGTAGGAAACAAATCCAGCAACACTGGTTCATATCCGGGAAAATTCTTTCTAATGCCGTCAACTGTAGCCATCAACATGGACTCAGCACCCTTGTTTATGAAATTGCCTCCTGTTATTAAAATGGTCTTCATTAATTCAAAATTTGTCTCACATTTTCCCGGCAGGTTTTCGTTTTTTTCCGGTCACTTTTTTTATTAAGCCCTCCAGAGCATAAAGAAATTTATATCCCATGATTTCACGTGAAATTTTTTTCTTAAAAGCGCGAAAGTCATGCCCGGCAAGCGCATCAAGGTAAACCCGGAAACTCTTTTCCCCCATCCGCGTGCGTTTACGGTAAATTAATATCCGGATAAAAGAACTGACAATTGTTTCAAACCGTTTTCGCGGCACCCACTTACCCGCCTTTCTCTTTTCATTAATACGTACAGCAAGCCCTTCACGCCGATGTCGGAAGCCAGCCTCCTGAGACTGATACACTTCATGGGGTGACACAGACGATAATATTATTCGCCCTTCTTTTTTGCCCTCTTCGATCAGCATACTCAATTCCGGATTGCGACTGATAATAATACTCGTTCCCTCATCAATAAACCGGGGAAGCCAGGCATCTCCAAAAGAGATATCGGCCGTTTCGGCAATTACATCATCGCAAAACTCACAAGCTTTGTAACTAAAGAAGCCATATCCGTAATTAACACCAAAAAGATCATTAACCCGAAAAGGTCCTGCGATTGTTCCATCAACAGAAGTAACTTTTACTGCTTTCTGATTGGCTTTCTCCCCCTCCATTTTTACCCGGAAATCGATATTTGAAACATTTCCGGGGGGAATTCCCATCTGCCACCCAATCATGTCAGCATAAAACCGACTCTTTAAATGACCACAAACAATTCCCACACAATATTTAATCCTCTCTTTAAAAATAACTTGTTGCTTCTGAAGTAATCTAATACTTTTAATAAAACAGGGAACTCCTGTAATAGCATATCTCCCGGGATTTTGTTTGATAAATTTCAATACTGAGGACATCTCCACCGGGTAATAACCTGATTTTGCACCATTAATAACCTCTTTCGAATCGGAAATAACCTTAAATTGAAATAATTGATCAGGGTCCCTTTCATTGCTCACAACCTGAATGACATAATCTACCATATTTCTTTCAAGCAGATCAGTTAAGAGCCATTTCCCCATACCTCCGGAACTGCCTTTGGCAAAAAAGTCTCCTTCCCCAACTCTTCCGCAAAAAGTTTGGTGGTAATAGCCAATCCTGCTGTCAAACTCATTGGTCGCACGAAATAATTCACGGGAAAGAACATTTTCATTACTCTCCGAATTATAAAACGGACAAACGTCTGAGATTGATTCATCCAACAGATTTGAAACACAACTATCTGAAGAAAACGCCTGAATGCATCCATTCTCATCAAAGGCCGTTTTAAACGGAGAATTTTCAACCGCAGTGCATGCCCCACAGCCTATACAATACCCTCCATTTATTACAGTCTCCTGAATCTTAAACATCTATATCTTTTTTATTCCACGAATATTATTAACGTTGGATGGAACTCGCAATCCTTTTATACACACATTTTTGTGCATATTTCTTTGTGACAAGGCGGCCCCTCAGCTATGCCGCTGTGCTCCGCAAAGAAAGCCGAAAGAGAAATCAAAGATCCATACTTGTTTCATATTACCAAAAAGTATTCCTCTATTTTGAAACCAATGATATTCAAAGGAAAACAGACAGCCGAAAAGTTTATTCTCCCGAAATGCGTTGAATTATTTTACTTCCGGGTTCGCTTTCGCAATCTTTTGCAACTATTTGTTCAAGTAATTTTTCATAAAAATTTGTCACTCCGTCATATTCATATTCGCTCAAACGGCAGTTATGCCATAACAGACTGAACAATCCTCCAAATTTTTCGGCTTCAGAAATATAATGAAAAACAGACGATCTCAGAGCTTCAAATCCTTCTTTACGGTATTGCAACATGGAAATTTCCATTAAAACCAATGGAATTTCCCATATCTTCATCATTTTATCAGCCTCAAAATCATAGGGATGAAATGGGTAACAGTAACCATTACGGTAGCCATCGTGCTCTGCAAAGCCAAGAGATGAATCATAAATTAGCCCTGCTGATTCCTGTATTTTGAACGTATGAGGATGAAAAAAACGAAGATAATGCTGGCGAATACCAACGGGCTTTCCTCCCAAAATACCGGATAATTCACCCGTCTGTTCTTGCAGATTTTTTATATCTGCTACTGAGCGCATTGTTCCATGAAGTCCTACTTCAAAATCATCATCCTTAAGCCTTTTAATTAAGTTCTTTATCTTTTTGACATGAAACTTGTAGAGTGAATTATCAAAACGATCCTCCTGCTTCAGAAAGAAAAAAGTTGACCGGATTCCCAGTCGTTTTTCCAGATCAATCATCCAATCGAAATTCCACCAGGGATCAGCTTTTCTAAAAGGATTCAGATTGAAGAGGATCCCCTTAAAAAAAAGTTTAAGCGTTTTTCCCCGGGAGTAATTCAAGGGAGCAACACCCAACAACTGTTTAATTTTATAAAGAACACGATATGGATGAAAGAAAGATATTCTGTCCACATCGTGACTTAGAACAAACCCGAAATTATTAAAAAGCCTCGTCGTCTGCAATTTAATATTTTGCTGTCTGCAATAAATCTTCAGGCCTTCAATAATCATTTCGAAATAATAATTAACCAACGGTAGATGAGCGTATCCCAACTGTTTTTGAATGGAACTTTCGTAAGGAAAACGTCCATATCTGTCTCTCTGGGGAACAATAACTTCCTGTATTCCTGAGAGTAACCAAAAAACCGATGATAGAAGGTCAGGCTGGAACCATACATTCCCGTTTTCATCTTCAATAAACACAGGGCCGGAACGATAATTATTGCTAAATAAAACAGGAAAATTTTGACCCTTAAAAAGAATATTAACAGGATCCGGCTTTTCATTCTCCGACAAAACAAAAATGACTTTATTTTCAACATCTTCAGATATCTTCTCACCTTCCTTTATTACTAAAAAAGGATCTCTTCCAATGGATTCTTTGGAAAGATGCTGCCATAAATGAAAAAACACATATTCTATTTGATTGTCAGAAAGGTACATTTACTTAATTAAATTTTTATTCTAAAGTCAAAATTGTCATCTCTTCAGAAAACAAAAAAAATATCATCTTCTCAGCACAAAACTTTGGATTTTCAAAGATAACACACTTAACCGGATAACGAATGAGAGAATATCTCACATTGTTTTCTATTTTTGCATAAGCAATATTTACAATATTAAGAATTCAGGTCAAGAGTTACGGCCCGTAGTGAATTATTGTAACTTTGCAAACAACCAAAACTTAAACCAATGGAAATATTTACCACCCAGCATTTTGGACTTTTTGTGATCATCTGTCTGGGCTTCATCCTTGGAAGCATTAAAATCAAAGGCATTTCTCTGGATATTTCCGCAATAATTTTTGTGGCCCTCATTTTTGGGCATTTCGGCATGACAATGCCTCCCATTGTTGGCAAACTGGGGCTCATTCTATTCATCTACACCATTGGAATGCAAGCCGGTCCGGGATTTTTCGAATCATTTAAGCAGCAGGGACGCGAATTAGCTATCATCGCCACTATTATTGTGGCTTCCGCATCAGCCATTGCATTTGCGGCCTTTTGGTGGACCGGCATTGAAATGCCTGTTGCCATCGGACTTCTCACAGGCGCACTGACCAGCACCCCGGGACTTGCAGCCGCCATTGATGCCACAGGTTCCTCACTGGTTTCTATCGGATATGGTATTGCTTATCCCTTTGGTGTAATTGGTGTAATTCTGTTTGTCCGCCTATATCCGAAAATGATAAAGGCAGACATTAAAAAAGCAGAAGAAGAGTACGAAAAACTCAATGAATCAGGGTTTCCGGAAATAAAAAGCAAAACGTTCATTGTTGATAATGAAAATGTAGATGGAAAATCCATTTCGGAGCTAAGAATTCGCTCAATGACAAAAGCTGTTGTTTCGAGAATTCTGCACAAAGGTGAGGCTGTGGTGCCTTCTCCCGAAACCATACTCAATAAAGGCGACCTGGTAAAGGCCGTAGGCACAGAAGATGCGCTGACAAAAATACGTCTGCTCATCGGTCACGAAACAGAAGAGGAAATTCCGCTGCACAAAACCTATGAAGTGCAATCCATCCTGGTGACCAACAAAGATGCTGTCAATCAGAGCCTGGGCACATTTAACCTCTGGAGTAACTATCAGGCAACCGTCACCCGGCTTCGCCGAAGTGGGATTGACATTACGCCTTCACCCTCCATGAAACTTTATATGGGTGATAAGTTGACTGTTGCCTGCAGCCACGAAAACATGAAACAAGTGGTCAGAATTTTTGGGAATAATGACAAAAAACTTTCCGATACCGACTTTTTTCCGATAGCTGCAGGAATCGTTCTTGGGATACTGCTAAGTGGTCTAACCGTTTCTTTTGGTGAAAATCTATCGTTCAATCTGGGACTTACAGGAGGTATACTTGCTGTAGCAATGATTTTGAGCCGCATCGGACGAACCGGACCTATCATCTGGAGCATGTCGGGGGCTGCCACACAGCTCCTTCGGCAAATCGGTCTTATGTTTTTCCTTGTGGAAGTTGGAACCAAAGCAGGGGCACAACTCGTTGACACATACAATCAGTACGGATCACAACTATTTCTGATTGGAGGAGTTATCACTCTTTTACCTATGATCCTGGCTGTTGCGTCGATCCATTTCATGAAAAAAATAAATATACTCACCATGCTGGGGGCCATCACCGGCTCCATGACAAGTACCCCGGGACTGGCTGCCGTGGATCCGATGACCGACACCAACGCTCCGGCAATTGCCTATGCCACGGTTTATCCTGTGGCCATGGTACTGCTCATCATTTTCACCCAGTTGCTGGCTGTTTTTTAACTATGAATTTGGGTTCTGAGTTTTGGGTTTCGGGTTCTGAGTTGAGGGTTTCGGGTTGAGGCTTGCCTTGAGTGGCTGGGTGCCCGGAGTTGGGGTTAGTGGTTGCCCTGTGAATCGTGCCGCAGGGAATTTCTCAACATTTTTGGGGTTTGATTCCTAAAACATCGATATTTTTAGCTTTAATAAAGACACCCGTTGAATCGCAAAAATTTGGCTCATAGCTTTTTACAAAAACTTAACGGACTGGTGAAATTAATAAGGAAAATAATAAGAGCCCGGAAGTCATTTCGCATCGGAATGGGGTTTCTGGCTTTATTTTTCCTTTTTCTATGCGTTCCGGTGCCAAAATTTCAAAATGCCTTTTCAACGGTCATTACCGCTTCCGACGGCTCCATTTTGGGAGCCCATATAGCCAAAGACGGGCAATGGCGTTTCCCTCAACCAACTCAGTTACCGGAAAAATACAAAACCGCTCTGCTTGCTTTCGAGGATGAACATTTCTACATTCATCCGGGAATTAATCCCTGGTCTGTAATTCGGGCTGCCTTTCAAAATCTTAAAGCCGGAGAGGTTGTCAGCGGGGGACGCACCATCAAGATGCAGGTAGCCAGAATGTCGGACGATGCTCCCCGTACCCTGTTAAATAAGTTTTGGACAATGATCCGGGCCATGCGACTGGAACTGGGACACAGCAAACAGGAAATTCTGCTGATGTATGCTGCCAATGCTCCTTTTGGGGGGAATATAGTAGGTTTCGAAACTGCCTCCTGGCAATATTTTGAACGTCCGCCATCCCATCTGACCTGGGCAGAATCAACTCTTCTGGCCATACTACCCAATGCCCCGGGAATGCTCCGTCCCGGTACTAACAGCGAAAAACTAAAGGCCAAGCGTGACAGACTTCTTACCAGGCTTTTCCAAAAGAACATCATCAATAATACCGAACTTAAAATTTCTATCCGGGAGCCTCTGCCGGAAGGAACCCGCAATCTTCCTTCCCTTGCGCCGCATCTGGTCGATTATTACCTGAAAACCCGTCCCGGTGAAATCATCCAAACCACTATTGATGCAGGATTACAAAAACAAGCCAATGAAGCCCTGCAGAGACATTCAGACCGGCTGGCTTCCAACCTCATCCGCCATGCTGGTGCCATCATTGCAGATATTGAAACAGGAAATGTGCTGGCTTATGCAGGAAACAGCCGTCCACGCGCTAAAAAAACAGGTCATGCCGTTGACATCATCAGATCTCGAAGAAGTTCCGGAAGTGTACTTAAACCACTCCTCTATGCTGATGCTCTTCAGGAAGGCACTATTCTGCCCAAAACACTTTTGCCTGACGTCCCCACGCAATATCAAAGCTACACTCCTACAAATTTTCATCGCAAATATGACGGGGCTGTCCCGGCAAATGAAGCATTATCACGTTCACTAAACATTCCCTTTGTAAGACTTTTGCATCAACATGGCCCGGAAAAATTTCTAAAAAAAATCTCCATGGCAGGTATCACAACCATGGACAAAGGTTACGATCATTATGGGTTAAGTCTGATCCTGGGTGGTGGAGAGATAACACTCTGGGATCTGGCCGGCACTTATGCCTCAATGGGGCGGGTCTTAAAAAATTACCCTCTGGACAACAGCCGTTACCGGATCAAAGATGTTTTCCCACTCAGACTGCAACCTTCAGCACCTCAGGAGTCCCCCCTTGTCAATCATCCTCCTGTTTATTCTGCCGGAGCCATTTGGTGGACACTGGAAGCAATGAAAAGTGTCATTCGCCCCCCTGAAGAGACAGGATGGGAAAATTTCACCTCGGGACAAAATATTGCCTGGAAAACCGGAACAAGCTACGGATTCAGGGACGCATGGAGCATCGGGATCAATGGCAGGTATGTGATCGGAGTCTGGGCAGGTAATGCATCAGGAGAAGGACGCTCAGGACTGCTGGGTGGAACAACCGCCGGTCCGTTGATGTTCCGGCTGTTCGACCTGCTCCCCTCTGCTCCGTGGTTTGAAACTCCTTACGACGATCTTAAAGAACTGAAAGTCTGCAAAAAATCCGGTCATCGCGCAAATCAGAATTGTTCGGAAACGGAAATCCTCTTAGTTCCGGCAACAATCAAAAGTAATCCCGTTTGCCCCTACCATCAATTAGTTCACCTGACACCCGACCGACGTTATCAAACCAGACGCTCATGTGAATCTGATGGAAATATTATTTCCGAAACCCGGTTTGTATTACCTCCTCTGATGGCCTGGTTCTACAGCCGACAAAATGCTGATTACCGAACTCTTCCTCCAAGAAAACCGGGATGCTTTGGATCAGAAACTCCCCCCATGGACTTTATCTATCCTCCGCCGCAAATTACTATTATGAGGCCCAGAGATCTGGATGGAATTCAACAAAACATCATTTTTAAAGTGGTACATGCCAATCCGGAGGCAACCATTTACTGGCACCTAAACCATGAATATATTGGGAAAACATCCGGCACCCATAATTTAGATTTATTCCCCGAAGCAGGCCACCACACCATCACTTTGGTCGATGATGAAGGCAACCAATTGAAAAGAAATTTCAGGATTAAAGAATAAAAACCTGCTATTTAGGATATACTTTGGGGGCCGAAAAATATTATGGCAAACGGAATTTTATCCCCGTAAGCGTTACTATTTCCTTGCAATACCTAAAGAAAAGCTGTCTTGATGTGGCCTTTTATCTTTAAGAAATGAGGTGTTTGTGGAAAAATGTTAATTTTTATTTGAAAAAGAAAACAAAAAAGTTAGTTTTACGGGAAATATAAAACTTTATAACTATTAAACAAATTGATAACCCTACCTGGTATTCAGCTTAAAGAAAACCTGATATTCCCTTTCGCAAATAGAAGTGGGAGGACCGAATACATCATAAAAAGGTGCACAATATATGCTAATTTAGTATGTATTGTGCACCTTTTATTTTAAACGGAATATAAATACACATTGAGTGCAGTTATTGAATAGTTCGAGGTAACCCAAGAAGATGAACTAATAAGCAAATTGTTATAGATAAATTTAATAATCAAACACTAATATAATGAATCAAACCCGAGACCATCCTCAATTAAAACAAAAAGGAAAAGTGGAAGCCAGAAACCACTATAAACGGGGTTAACATGAGAAACCATATTCTCAAATTAATTAACAAAACAATAATATGAATTACAAAAATTTACTTTCAAGGGTTTTATTTTTTTCTACACTCTTCATTTTTTCTGCATGCGCCTCTATTGTAAGTAAAAGTAACTATCCTATTTCTATTAACAGTACTCCCTCTGGTGCGAAAATTGATGTGAAAAACAAAAATGGAATGAGTGTTTACACAGGCAATACACCTGCAAATTTTCAATTAAAAGCAGGTAATGGTTTTTTCTCAAAAGCCAGTTATACTGTGACATTTAAAAAAGAAGGATATGACTCAAGAACTGTGCCCATTAATTTTTCTTTAGATGGTTGGTATATTGGGAATATAGGATTCGGAGGATTAATTGGTTGGCTTATTGTGGATCCTGCAACCGGCGCCATGTGGAAATTAGATACTGAATTTATCAATGAATCACTTTCGAAGAGTACTGCAAATAATGATAACCCATCATTAAAAGTATTTGGATATAATGATATTCCAGAAAATTGGAAAGATAATTTGGTGCGAATTGACAACTAATAATAAAAACAAATCCATAATATCCCAATAAAAATTCAACCGGGGTATTCAAAACATAATTACCAACCGAATTATCCTTTAAGCATCAAAAAGTTTTCAAAAAACTCAGGGCATTCAATCTGATCTAATGATCATATGAATGCCCTGAGTCTATATTCCTGTATCCGGTTTTATATGAACCAAAAGGAAATCTTCAACTATCGTGCAACAGCTTCCACTTTAGCCGGATGGGAAAATCGGTAATAACGTAATGCAGTAAAAACATAAAATAAAATTGCCAGAATTCCTGAGCTAAAAATCAAAACCTGGATCAAAGGAACCGGCAAAAAGTATTTATACACAAAGGATCCTAAAACAGCATAGCCTACAAAAGGACAAATGAAGGCCCAAAGAGAAACGTAATACTCCTTCTTAAAAAAGTCCTTTTTGAAATAGCTTTTCAGCATTGTGAGTCCGAATCCCAGATACCAGGTCTGGAATGCGAAAGGAACTGCTACCATAATAGTGTAATAAATGCTGAGATCTGCTGCAAACTGATGTTCCAGATAGTGCCCAAGCCGAAAAAACGAAAGGGCGTAAATGGTAACAATAGGAACCACGATAAGAAAACTTGGCAAAAACTGACGCTCAGGCATGCCCCGGGTAACAAAATGACTCTGGAAAACAGAAATCAATTTTACCATAAACAGAAAAACCCCCATGGTCACAGAAATCAGTGAAAGAAAAGCTGCAGTATGTGCAACAGTTTCACTTTGAGCCATGGCAGCAATTCCAAATCCCGATACAGAGATCATTCCCAGTGCAAAAGGCTGCATCAACCATCCGAAGCTGATCTCGGAAATATTAAAGTCCCTCTCAAAAGCGGTCTTCAGTATTTTTATTTCCGTACTCATCAGCCACA
>CAYOFH010000003.1:0-74166 GCA_964403175.1 uncultured Marinilabiliaceae bacterium | reverse complement strand
ATCCATTTTCTTCCTCTAAACTTCTTCATTATCTAATGTCTTTAATCTGTAATAGTTCTAATATTATAATATGCCCAGAAACCATAAAGCTAATTATCTCAGAAACCATGCCATTCATCAAATGAACGGCCCTCATTTCTATCTATATTTTTCATCCGCTTGAAATTTAATTATCAGGTTGGATAGAATTCCCATGCAAGTTTTGAGGTAAAACATTGCTATGGTCTTTTTATTCCTGATCAAATGAATTTCCGTTTCTCAAAAACGAATGACGATTTCGCCACAACAACCATAATGCAATCAGTAAAATAAGCACTCCTCCAAAAATTGCTAATGTATTGGCTGTCTTAACCGACCCGGGATCAAACTGAAATTCTATAGTATGCTCACCTTCAGGAACCATTAAGGCACGAAGTATGTAATTGACCCGCTTGATTTCAACCTCTTCACCATCAATAAAAGCTTTCCATCCTGCAGGATAATAAATATCACTAAAAACCGCCAGCTTCTGCTCTTCTGCATTGGAACTGAAGACAAGATTATCGGGCGCGTAAGAAACGAGTTGTATTTTACTGTCAGATTCATCACTCTGATATGAACCCCAATCGCCTAAACGATCCTGACGAATAACTGCTGTTTTGGAAAGATCAACATTCCTCAGTGCAGCCAGTTCTTCTTCGGCTGTGGAAACGGTTTCAATATTCTTTACGAACCATGCATTTCCATAAACATAGGGATTTTCCAGAGGAGCCTGTCCTGGATGATAAATCACATATTTGGTGTTTAGCATGTGCAGCACCTGCATCTCTTCAAGGAGGTCCTGTGCTCCATCCGGAGAACCATTATTCCGGAAATGCGATAAAAGAGTCTGCCAATTATTTTGGAGGTAGTGGTCAATCACATCCTGATAATGACGAAGCTTTGCTCCGTGATATCCGCCAATTGAATTATGATAATAGGAGGTATTGACTTCGTTAAAGGGGTTTCGATAAATGCTGAACACCCGGTAATGGGGATCCTGGTCTTCCAGAATAATTTTATCTGCGCTGGATTTTTCAAACTGTCCGGTTATTTGCCTGGGGGCTACAAAATCGTCGTTGCTCAGATAACGCTTATCCACCGCCCACATGTCAATAATAACCAACAGTGCCAGACCGGGCAAGACATATTTTTTTGAAAGGCGGTTGGTGACATACATCCACAGAGAAGCACTTCCCAACAGGATGAAAAAGAAAGAACGGATCGCATCAGCCTGAAGCAGGCTAATCCTGGCCTGCTGCATATTCAAAATAACCTGATCAATAACACCTGCCTGATCAGGCATTTGTTGCTTTTGACTTGCCATAGCGGCAAGTTCCTCTTTGCTCATGAAATCAAAAAAGAGATCAGGCAAAAGATAAACGAGCATGGCTACGCCTCCCGTCAGTCCGAAAGCAGTCAAAAACTTCCAACTGTGATCGCGTACGAGAGCAGGATTATCAATCACTTTTTTCAACCCCAGCATGGCCAACAATGGAATCGTTATGGTGGCAATAATCAGAGCCATTTCCACTGTCCGGAATTTATTGTAAAGGGGGAAAACATCAAACATAAAATAATTAAACCACTCCAGATTTTTACCCCAGGCAAGTAAAATTGATAACACAGTGCCTGCAACCAACCACCATTTTTCACGGCCTTTATAGAAAAATAATGCCAGAACGAAAAGGAAACATATTAACGCCCCCACATAAACAGGTCCGGAAGTAAAAGGCTTACTGCCCCAATATTGCGATTGCCCTCCCACAATTTCACGAAGGCGGGGTTCAACTTCATTCATAGCCCGGGGGCTCTCCGCCAATGGTTCGGAAGCACCTCCCATCACATTGGGGATCATCAATGTAAGCGTTTCAGCTTTCCCGTAACTCCAGTCAAAGGCATACCCACGATCCAGTCCCTTATCGGTTTCTCCCTGCTTAGAAGAAGATTCTAATTCGGAAGGCCCCCGAATACTGAAGGTTCCATACTCATAAGTGGGCCAAAGAAGAGAAAGATTGGGCAGAACAGCAAGAATAGCAGCTACCAGAAGCAGGGCTGCACGCATACCAAAATCTTTTAATTCCCCATCGCGCAGAGCCTTGATGAACCTGCTAATCATCAATACCAACACTAACAAAAACAGGTAATAAGTAATTTGCACATGATTGTAAGCGATCTGAGCACCTAACGCCAGTGAAGTAAAAAGTACACCAACCCAGAGCCGACGGTTAAGTGTATATAAAATTCCGGCAATAACCGGAGCCGAAAGAGCAATGGCATATGCCTTGGTTATATGTCCTGCAATAATAATAATGATATTGTAGGAGCCAAAAGCAAAGGCCAGCGCTCCGACAATGGACAGCCATCGCCCCATCTTCATGCTTCGCAACAGAATATAAAAACCAAACAGGTAGAGAAAGAGAATTGCCATCGTATGAAATGGAAGTCCCAGGCGAAGAATAGGGTTAAGGAAGGAAAAAATATTAGTCGATGATTCACCTTTAATTTGATAGGCCGGCATTCCACCAAACATGGAGTTAGTCCAATAAGAATGGTCGCCGGTTTCAGCCTTATATTCGACAAGTTCCTGAGCAGCTCCAATGGCATGCGTATTGTCCATTTGAGGCAATTGCATGCCTTTGAGAACAGGATTAAAATATAAAATGCTCAGACCTGCAAATAGGGCCACAATACCAATAAAGACGAGAATTGGTTTTAACTTTTGAATGTTCATTGCTTCAAATCTTTTCGGTTTTAAGACCTGAAAGATACATAAAGTTTGTGAGGCAGCCTTTTTTTAGAAACTGAAACTTTATTTTTCACAGATCGTATTAAGAATTTGTTACACACAATTGTCCGGAGAAGTTTTATTTCTCCAAAAAAGGTTGCTTCGCTTTGTTCACAATGAATGCAGGCCAATTCCCTTCGACCTGCAAGCCCGACAAAGGCTCATCTTTATGTACATATTGAAGCAATATGGATTTTTAAACCAGACCATTTGAATTTATTTATATAAATAATCCCCTGTCCCCATGTACATTGTTTTAATACAGTTCAGACGCTCAGACGAGCAGGTAAACTATTATAAAGAAGCTCACCTGAATTATCTTAAAAAACAGATTGATGAAGGGAATTTTATAGCCTCAGGTAACAGAACCCCGAATACAGGCGAAGTAATTCTTTCCTGCCTTCAGGATCTTGAAACACTACATTCCATTCTCAATGAAGATCCGTTTTACAAAAACCGCATCGGACAATATGAAATCATAGAGTTTGAAGCAGAAATAAAATGCGAGAAAATGGCTGAGTTTCTTGAAAATCAGGAAAAAATCCTCTAATAATCATCACAATGCCGGATACGAAAACGAGTGTATCCATATACCGGAACATCAGAAATCTGAAAAGAATCCACGTTGGACTGAGGAGGACCCTGATAACATTTTTCTAAAAACTTATCCAAACTATCCTTATCTCCTTCTGCATCAACCTCCACATTTCCGCCAGGGATATTTTTAACGTATCCGTTTACCCCGAATCGTTTAGCATTTTCCTTAACGAAATAGCGGAAACCGACTCCCTGTACTCTCCCTCCTATTATTAGCCTAACTCTTTTCATTACCTGATTATTTGAGGGTTAAAAAATACCTGTATAATCTTTATCAATTTTGGTCAAACTGGATAAGCTATGAACAAAACGGAAGGCAAACATTGCCAGGCTCATTTCATAACAATTCCTTTTTAAATTTACTATTTAAGAACAACCCCAATTTGTAAAAATTAAACAACCTGAGACTTATCCATCCTTGCTTTAGAAAAGATCTTACCAGCGGTCCAAAAAGCCTGTAAGAAAAACGAATCAATGGTGCCACAGGTTTGATTTTCTGATAGAACTGAAGCAGACTTATATCCTTTACGAACTCCGGATCATAATCTACATATTCGAGAATGGTACCTAGATTATTAACACTTTCAGCATTTTTTCGAAGATACTCACTGTTGATTTCCAGTTCGCCATTCAAAACAGGATTGTCTATATGATTGATGATTATACCGTTTTTCTTCAATACATACCCCAATAAAGTATCTTCATGTCCGTATCGGTTTATGCGTTCATCAAATGGAAATTTGGCAAGTATTTCTCGGTGAATCATGAAATTATTGGACATAAACGAGCGGTTGGGTGCTTTTTTTCGTTGCCGGAGAGTCCTGCTTTCACAAAGTATTCCATATTTCCACCTGAGCAAATATTCTTTAGTCGGCTTCGCAGGGTCATAAATCCTTCCACCACAAACGACCTGCACTTCATTGTCAATAGCCATTGCTACATATCTTTTCAGAAAATCACCCGATACAATCAGAGAATCGCAATCGAGAAATAAGAGGTACTGATATTTGGCGTATTCAAGAAATAAATTTCGAATACTGGCACGACCGATGTTCTCCGGCAATTCCACATAGGTTTCCCGGTTGCAGACCGAACGGTTAATTTTCTTATACTCTTCATCAGAGCCGTCATCGATCAACACAATTTCACATGCCACCTTTTCATTTTTAACCTGCACTGAAAGGCTGTTGACCAATTGGCGGACATCAAAATTATAGATCGGTATGCAGACTGATATCAAAAGATCTATTTTTTCTTAGTTAAAGATCCTATGTAATCTCCCGAAAAACCATAGAAATAATGATTCAAGGTACTTGAACAAGCTCCAAAATGCCATTCTTACGAACAGGACAAAAATCCTCTGCAAGCCTGGTATTTGTTAACAATTATCGTTTATGCAGACCACACTCTTTACTTTCGGGATTTTCCCACCACCAACGTCCTGCACGTACATCCTCCCAAGGCTCTATGGCACGCGTACAGGGCAAACAACCAATACTGGGGAATCCTTTATCATGAAGAGGGCTGTAAGGAACTTTGTTCTCTTTGATATAATCCCAGACATCACTCTCAGACCATTTGGCCAATGGATTGACCTTTAGCAGACCATTATTCTCATCCCATTCCACAACTTCTATCTTTTGACGGGTTACAGCCTGCCCTGCGCGTAGGCCACAAATCCAGGCATCCAACGTATTAAAGACCCTTTTCAGAGGTTCTATTTTCCGGATACCACAACATTGCTTACGGTTCTCAATGCTCTCATAAAACAGATTGATCCCTTTGGAATTAACCATTTCCTCAACCTTCTTATAGTCGGGGAACATTATTTCTATTTTAGTATTGTATTTTTTGTTGGTGCGATCAATCAAATCGTAAGTTTCGGGAAACAGGCGTCCTGTATCCAAAGTAAAAATCCTGGCATCGGGATTTATTTTCAAAACCATATCTGTGAGGACCTGATCTTCGGCTCCCATACTGGATGAAAGAGCCACCTTATCTCCATATTGATTAAGAAACCAGGCCAATAACTGAGTCGGGTCTTTTTCAGGAAAACGTTTGTTAATTTCTTCTATCTGTTTTTGATCCATTGGAATTTTTTTTGACAAATGTAAGGATTCCGGAATTTTTTCCATCGAAAAAAATCATTTTCCTCCGAAACAAACTCCCATGAACCTGGATTGTCGAACCAACGGGTTATTGGGTTCTACCAGACGGAGACGTCCTCCCACCTCATCAAGAGGAACACTTTCTATGTTGTTTCCACGCACGGCCACCATTACACCAAAGTTCTCCTCGTGAATCATTCTGGCAGCATAGGCTCCGTATCGGGTAGCCAGAATCCGGTCGGCAGGAGTAGGGCTTCCTCCTCTCTGGATATATCCCAACACTGTTTCCCGGGTCTCAAGGCCTGTCATACTGCGAATTTTCTTTGAAATATGAGCGCCTGCATTTTTCTTTTTCCCTGACTTAATTCCTTCAGCAACCACCACAATGGAATACGGTTTTTTCTTTCGGTTCCGCTCAATCAGGCAATTGGCCACAACGTCCAAATCATAATCCAATTCCGGAATAAGAATAACATCGCCCCCTCCGGCAATACCTGAATATAAAGCAATCCACCCGGCATGGTGCCCCATAACCTCAATTACCATTACCCGTTTATGTGAATTGGCAGTTGTATGAAGACGGTCTATGGCTTCCGTGGCAATGTATAAAGCAGTATCAAAGCCGAAGGTTATATCAGTTCCCCAGACATCATTATCTATGGTTTTGGGGATTCCAACGATATTCAGTCCCTCCTTAGCCAGAAGACTAGCAGTTTCCTGAGTTCCGTTTCCCCCGATACATACCAAAGCGTCAAGCCCTAGATCCTTATAGTTTTGCTTTATCAATTGCGGCTTATCGGAAACTATATCACCTTCCTGCTGTTTAAAAGGTTTCATGCGTGAGGTCCCCAGGATGGTTCCCCCCAGCGTTAAAATGCCCGACAACAACTGTTCGTTCAAAGGAATGACATCTTTCTCCAGCAACCCGCTAAAACCATTGGCAATACCAACCACTTCCATACCATATTCAACAATGGCTGTTTTTCCAATCCCCCGTATTGTAGCATTAATTCCGGGGCAATCTCCGCCTGCTGATAAAATTCCTATTTTCTTTTTTTTATTAGTCATGGCAATTTCTTTATTGTAGCAAATTCACAATCTTTCTTCCGTCTCAGGCATGAAAAACCAATAATGGCACATCAGTATAAAACAAAATACGACGTGTAACTTCAGGATTGAAAAGCTTTGCTATCATGTTGCGTTTTCGGCGGGTCAGGGCAATCAGGTCAATCTTGTTTTCACTAACGTATTTCTCCAAAGAAGAGATAAGTTGATCACTTTGTTCATAACTGAACTGAATTTGATGATTCCGGTAAGTTGCATCACAGTAATCCCGGAATTTCTCCAGTCGGCGGTTTTCGGAATTATCAGGACGGTGGGACTGAAACCGGACAGCTTGAATTTGTGTCTGAAAGGGAGCAATAAGTTTAATCAGTTTATGAATTGAGATGTAATCGCTATCTCCAAAATCAGTAATAAATAACACTTTGCTCAGTTTTTCCAAATCAACGGTTGATGTGGCGGGAACCGCAAGTACCGGAGCTTCAGCTCTGCTCATTACATCGCTTGTAATACTGCCTAATAATTCTTTGATGGTTTCTCCCTTACTCTTTGTTCCCATAATGATCACATCAGGATCATAATCTTTACAGGCTTTCAGAATCACATCCTCCGGATATCCGAACTCAAAACGATTTTCCAGTTCAATATTTTGATCCTGTAAAGAAGTCATTTTGTTGATAGTCCTTTGACACAGATCAGCTAACCGGTCCCGGGCATCCATTTCCCGTTTCCGCACATTTTCTTCACTATTGGGCATTTCCGGAGTACTTCCTTCCTCAATGTCTTCATATTCGGAAAAACTATGCAACAGCGTTACTGTTGATGGAAATTTCCCGGCAAGTGTCAAAGCATAAGTCAGTGCATTGACCGAATAATCAGTGAAAGTTACGGGAACAAGGATCTTAATCATAGTAGTTCAGTTTAAGCAAAAATTTGATTTAGGTTCAAAAGTTACGAAAAATATATAAAAAAACCCGCATCCAAATTTTCCATGGATGCGGGTTTTTTTATTCGTTAGTGCTTCTGTTTTAGATAATCAACATAGCATCTCCATAGGTACCAAACCGGTACTTCTCTTTAACAGCTATTTTATACGCTTTCATTATCAAGTCGTAACCTCCGAATGCGGCAACCATCATCAGCAGGGTTGAGTATGGTAAATGGAAGTTGGAAACCATGGAATCAGCAACACTGAATTCGTAAGGAGGAAAGATAAATTTATTGGTCCATCCTTCAAAATAATTCACATGTCCTTTGGTTGAAACGGAACTTTCAATGGTACGCATAACGGTAGTTCCCACGGCACAAACTCTTCTGCGCTCATCCTTTGCCGTATTAATAATATGGGCCGATTTATCAGGAATAATGATTTGCTCGGAATCCATTTTATGTTTGGTCAGATCTTCCACATCCACTGAACGAAAACTGCCCAATCCCACATGCAGAGTTACATAGGCAAAGTTAACTCCCTTTATCTCGAAGCGTTTGAGCAATTCACGGCTAAAATGCATTCCGGCTGTAGGAGCTGCAACAGCTCCCTCATGGGTGGCAAAAATTGTCTGATATCGCTCTTTGTCTTCAGGCTCCACTTTTCGATTGATGAATTTTGGAAGCGGTGTTTCTCCCAGACTGTATAATGTTTCTTTAAATTCTTCGTACGAGCCGTCGAAAAGGAAACGCAGAGTCCGACCTCGTGAAGTGGTATTATCAATTACTTCGGCAACAAGTGAGTCGTTATCTCCAAAATAAAGTTTATTTCCTATTCGGATTTTTCGTGCAGGATCAACCAGAACATCCCACAACCGCTGGTCCTTATTCAATTCACGCAACAGAAAAACTTCAATTTCTGCACCTGTTTTTTCTTTGTTACCATACAAACGGGCAGGAAAAACCTTGGTATTATTGAAGACCATTACATCTTTCTCATCAAAATAATCAATAATATCCTTAAAAACTTTGTGTTCAATTTTTCCGGTATCTCTATTCACTACCATCAGTCGCGACTCATCCCTGTTGGGTGACGGATGCAATGCAATTAATTCCTCCGGTAATTTGTACTTGAATTTTGACAACTTCATAATGTCCCCTCTGTAATTATATATGATTAAATATTCAATTTTTTTACACAATAATAAGCGTGTCTTATACGTACGAAAAGGCTGTTTGTTTCATACCACTATAAATTTTTTCTTCCGGTTTTTTTCTTTCTTCCGAAAACAGCTTGCATAATGGCTTCTAGATTGCGGATGGTCAGGCATTGGTGCTTATTTTGAGGTTATTCTTTTATAGAAGACCCCAAAACTGTAAAAAGTATTTTACAATTATCAATCTATCCCGGCATATTCAATCACAACACCTCTGGATTCACTTAATATCATTTACACATGCTCTCTCGAGTTAACACCAATCAGGGCTTCATTGTTCCATTTTTCCTTTAAAACATCAAACCCAGAATCAAAATCTGCAATGCTCATTGCCTGATCCACATTAATTTCTCCTATTCCGGTTCTTCTCAATCCTGTTAGGTATGCTCCTGAATTCAGGGCAAGTCCTAAATCTCTTGCAAAGGATCGAATATATGTGCCTTTACCGCATCTGATATGAACAAGAGCTTCCTGATTATTAAAATGAAGCAGTTTCAACTCGTGAATCATTACCTTCCGCGATTTTATTTCAAAATCCTCTCCTTTTCTCGCCATTTGATAAGCCCTCTTACCATCCACTTTAACCGCAGAAAACTGTGGTGGTACCTGATTCTGTTCTCCCAAAAAACCGGACAAAACTTTCTCTACAGAATGCCGGGTGATATGATCCACAGGATATTCATGATCAATAGGTGTTTCCATATCGAAGGAAGGGGTAGTGGCTCCAAATTTTATGTGTGCTTCGTAATATTTTTCCTGCCCCATCAGTTGGTCAATCTTTTTTGTAGCCTTACCTGTACAGACAATTACCAATCCGGAGGCCAAAGGGTCTAATGTTCCGGCATGCCCTACTTTAAGTTTCCTAAGTTTCAGACCATGCTGCAGGCGTGATCGGATTTTTTTGACAACATCAAACGATGTCCATTCCAAAGGCTTATCCACCAACAAAATCTGTCCCTCTGAAAAACAGGCAGGATGATCGAGCGCAGCCAAGTCAGTACAATATATATTCGACTCCATTATTTTTTAAAATAAAACCTGTGAAACTGCAAGTTACCACACAAAACCGCCTATTGCAAGGGCCCCGACAAGTGCACAATAGAAAGCAAAATAAATAAGCTTTCCACGTTTCACAATTTCAATCATCCATTTACATGCCAACAGTCCGCTGACGAATGCAGCAATAAAACCTGCAAGCATCACTAAAGCTCCGATTTCATTGCCGGTGGCAGCTTGAGGAGTATCGTTTTTCAACAAATTCAGGATATTCTCTCCCATAATAGGTACCAACACCATCAAAAACGAAAACCTTGCCACCTCTGTCCTCTTATTTCCAATAATCAGCCCGGTAGCAATGGTAGCACCCGATCGTGAAATTCCGGGCAAAACAGCAAAAGTTTGTGCAATTCCGATCACCAAAGCGTCTCTAAAGGTAATATCACGGTATCCTGATTTTTTGTAATATGAAAAGGTCAGAAAAGAGGCGGTAATAAGTAACATCAATCCTACCAGTAATAACATACTTGTGGTATTAAAAACCTCCTCCACATAATCCTTAAAAAAAAGTCCAACAACCGCAATTGGAATCATAGAAAAGGCAATTTTAGCAATATATTTTGTCTCTTCGTTCCACCTGAATTTTAATAATCCTGAAAACAGATTAACAATATCTTTACGAAATACCACCAATGTACTGAGTACTGTGGCTCCATGCACAACAACTGTAAACCGTAGACTGTCAGGAGTATCAATGCCCAGAAGTTGCTTCCCGATCTCCAGATGACCGCTGCTGCTTACAGGCAAAAACTCTGTCAGTCCCTGTACGAAACCAAGAATTAACGCTTCAATCCAATCCATATATCAAACTATATAATAACAACTTATGAGTTTTACACCAAAAATGCCTGCCAAATATATCAGCAGACATTTAACGTTTCAAAAATTTCGTAATAAAACAACAAACAAATTATTGATGACAAGAAAAGAATTTGTTCAGTTTAAGAAGGTTCAAAATCCGAAAGTCAGGATTGTCTTAAGAGTAAACCTTTCAAATTTTCCGGGAACAAAAGATATGCTTTTGGTATATAAATGTTTAAAAAAAAGAATATTGCAATAGCTGGCTTTTCCTGCAACAAATATTCACTTCTTTTTTTCCATTTCTTTTGTGTCGGCAGGCTTTTTCATAATTGCATAAATAGCAAATAAAAACCCAAACAAAACAACTATCGGTGCAAGGGTAATTCTCCGAAAACTATAAACTTCCTCATTAAACACCTCCGGGTTCTGGCTTCCGCCTCCCATCATTAATAAAAACCCGACTATAACGATTACAAAAGAAATGGCCAGAAGCAGATAATTCTGTTTTTCCAGGGCCATTTCAAATTTCTTTTCTGTCTCTTTTTTTGACATAGCTTACTATTTTAAATCATTTACTAAACCACTCATCCGAAAGATAAAGTAGTCAGTTACCTTATTAAAAATATAAATCATCTGCTTTAAGACGCAGGTACTTATTAACCGCAAAAAAAGTGGATATAAGCGTTATAAAAATCCCCAAAAGAATAACCAGGCCAAAAAGGATTCCAATCAAAAATAGATTGTTGAAACCTATCATCCCCTGCATTTCACTGTTTAAACCATAAATTAGTGATGAAAGTAAAAGAATCGCAATAGTTGCACCGGCCAGACCGTTTAAAATGCCTGTTGCTAAAAATGGTTTACGGATAAATCCCCGGGTAGCTCCAACCAACTGCATAGTTTTTATCAGAAAACGGCGGGAATACACAGAAAGCCGGATGGTATTATTGATCAGTGCAATGGCTATTATCAACAAAAGAATTGCAAAACCGCCAAGCACAATCGTTATTTTCTCAATATTATCGTTAACAGCATGTAAAAGGTTTTTCTGATAATATACCTCCTGCACTTGCGGAAAATTCAACACCTGATTTTCGATAATTGCCATACTGTCGGGATTGGCATATTCGGCAAAGACTTTTACCTCAATGCTGGAAAGCAGCGGGTTGTACCCAAGAAATTCCACGAAATCCTCGCCCAATTCATCCTGCATTATTTCAGCTGCCTCATCTTTGCTGACATAAGCTGCTTCCCGAACATAAGGTGATGCATTCAGAATTTTCTGGAGTCGCTGGACTTCAGCTTCTCTTGAATTATCATTTACCAAAACAGTAAATCCAAGATTCTCTTTCACATAAGTAGACAATCGATGTGCATTAAGAAACAATAACCCTATTATTCCCAACAAAAACAACACCAGTGAAATACTTATCACGGTCGTAACGTAGGAACTCCTGAGTTTTCTTTTTGCAACTGTATTACTCATTGGCCTTGCACATTTTTCCTAATAAATTGCAAATATAAAAGAAATTAGTTCCATCCCCTTAAAATAGTTGACTTGATTTGGATATCTTACCGAAAAATATTAACACCCACCGATTACTTAAAATACACAAAAATTTAAATTACAGTAATTTGTAAAATATAATCTTAAGATTTAATATAAACAAATAATCATGATAGATTTTGCTTATGAAACATCGGTATTCAAAAATTTTGAGATTATCAATGCCCTCAGATAAAACAATAAATGTGTGCATTATACACCTTTCTTCACTTGCGAAAATAAAAAACTTCCACTATATTAAAATCCGCTGTCATTCAAAATAAAAAGAGAAGTAGAATTAATAATACAATATTAATCATGCAAAAATTTAAAAAACCCGAAATAGTTCAAATCACAAAATCTTTTAAAGTTTATAAAGTACCTTTGATTTAAAATTAAAATCCAAAAAACCCATGTTTAAATTCATTTTCGGGCCGGTGCCGTCAAGACGTCTGGGTATGTCGCTTGGAGTTGATTTGGTTCCTCAAAAAGTATGTTCACTGGATTGTGTCTACTGTGAAGTTGGCACCACAACCAAATTGACCACAGATCGTATGGAATATGTCCCGTATGCAAAAGTGGTTAAGGAATTAACCGAATACCTGGCCAATAATCCACCACCAGATTATATTACTTTTTCCGGGTATGGGGAACCTTTGCTTAATTCCAGAATCGGTGATGTGCTGACATTCATAAAAGAAAACTATCCGCAACTCAAAGTAGCCATTTTGACCAATGGGACTTTACTTTCTGACAAAAATGTACGCGCGGAAATTATGCAGGCCGATTTAGTTCTACCTTCTGTTGATGCAGCGAGTGACAAAGTTTTTAAAATGCTGAACCGTCCCGAAAAACACCTCAAAGTAGAAAAGCACTTACAGGGACTCATCGATTTCAGCAAAGAATTTAAAGGAGATATCTGGCTTGAAGTTTTTATTCTTCCTGGATACAATGACAATAGTAATGAAATTTTCGAACTGAAAAAGGCTATTCATGAAATACAACCCTCATTGGTGCAATTAAATACACTTGACAGACCCGGAGCCATAGAAGGACTTTATCCTGCAACCAAAGAGCAATTGGAATATATTAAAAGCAAACTTGATTTTGAAAATACAATAATTGTGGCTTCTGCTCAGTCCAGAACACAAAATAAAGCATATCGGGACGATAAAGAGTCGTTCATTTTGGAAACCATTTCACGACGGCCCTGTACGATACACGATCTTCGGGATATCATGGGTCTTCACATCAATGAAATTAACAAATATCTTGATATTCTGGAGGCGGAAGGTAAAATCACAACAGAATTTGGGGAGAGGGGGATGTTTTATCGAACAATTAATTCTTGATAGATAAAAAACAGACCTCTCGAAGCTTTAAAGATATAAGACAAACATAAATTGTGTACAACTAATAGGAAAACCATAGGTCTTTGTTAGCGACATACCCAAAGATCCAACAGAAACTATTTACCTCCTAAGCTTCCGCTCTACTTCAAAATATCCGGCCTTAAGGTTATATGCAACAAAATTACCGTCTTCATCATACATTTTATCGAAATTAACCAGATCTCCAGATACCCTGTCCACAAATTGAAGACCTTTTATCAGAAAAGTTCTTCCATCTGATTTGACATTCCGTGGCTCTGCCGACGCTAGCATGCGTTCATTATATCTATTGATATCCAGGTATATGGGCATCATATGCCTAAGACCTTCTTCATAAGCATTAGGCAAAACACCGGCCATCTCTATTCGAATTGCTCCTGGCTGAAGTTTTTCCAAAGGCTCTTCCGGGGAAGAAATGTACGGATCAAATTTATCTCCATCTATGACTTCATTTGACACAATATTAAAATCTGATTGATTGATGGAAGGATTTACTGCATTATCTGTCAAATCAATTTTAACCAGGTTTATTTCAGGAGGGGTTGAAAAATCAACCACAGCAGGCAGCGATTGCATGGGCTGCATGGCCAGATTGTTATTCTCAGGAACCCTAAATACAAAACTATCCCAGGGAGTCAGCAACAAAACAATGGCAACTACGACAGCAGCTATTCGTCCTGCATACAGCCTTATTGGATAAGTACGTTTTTGAAGTAATGAAGACTTCCTGTCATATCGGATAAATTCGGGTACAAGTCTGCAATGCTGATATTCAGCTCCCAGTCCTATCAAAAATTCTTCCTCCCCAATAACCAAAGCCAGCTCTGTCTTCTCTTCTTCTGAAAGCCCCTCCTCCATTTGTTTTATCATCAAATAATCGCATCGGGATATATCCATTAAATCCGATTCACTTTTGAATAATTGTTCTGCTCTATTGCAGGAAACATCGGAAGGTTTCAAAGTGAACTCCTCAAAATCACATAATTCTTCTTTTAAGTCAGGATTATCATGAAGAAATGTATTTAACTCCTTCAGAGCTTCATCATCCAGCTTTCCATCAATAAAATCGATGAACCAAATTTCATAGTTTTCTCTGTTAATATTTTTCATACCACCACCTCCATCTTTCCAATATAATTTCTAAGAAAAACACGTGCCCGGTAAATATAAACTTTTACCTGGCTTTCATTTAATCCTGTAATTTCTCCTATTTCCTCGTAAGAGTATCCTTCATAATCACGCATCATAACCACCATTTTCTGGACTTCGGGAAGTTTTGTTAACGCCTGGTGCAAAACTTCTTGTAAATCAGAATATTGCCTACTGTGGGCATGTTGCTGCAAGTCAGCTTCCTCCATCCTAACCGAGTGCTTTTCACGTCGGATATGATCAATAAGAACATGATAAGCCGTAGAGAAAAGATAACTTTTCCCCTTGGCACAATCAACATTTGCATGGTGCCGCCACATTTTTTCGTACGCATCCTGCACAATATCTGCCGCTTTGTTCTCATCACGAATATTCTTTAGGACAAACCGGTAAACATTGTCGGCATACTGCTTTACGCAATTGTTATATTCTTCTATAGTCATCAGTGTCCGCTAAAATGGTAAAGATGGGACGCTTAAATCCTGTGAAAAGTTACAGCGAAAATAGATATAGGACAATAAAATAATAACTCCATAAAAGATTTTAAAAAACATTCGAAGCGGATACCAGGTCCGGTATTAACAATAAAATCAATGAGCCTCCAGCCAATTTACGCCGATTCCCATATCCACTTCAAGTGGAACTTTCAATAATACTGCTGATTCCATTTGTTTTTTAACGATTTCCTTAACTTTGTCAATTTCAACCTTCAATATCTCGAAATTGAGTTCATCATGTACCTGCAGCACCATTCTGCTTTTAAGCCTTTCCTTTTTGAAAGCATTATCCACACCTACCATGGCCATTTTTATGATATCTGCTGCTGCCCCCTGAATTGGTGCATTAATAGCATTACGCTCTGCTACACCACGAACCACACCGTTCCGACTGTTAATGTCAGGGAGATACCGACGACGCCCAAACATCGTTTCTACATAACCCTTTTCTCTAGCCTGTCCTATAACTCTGTCCATATATTGTTTGACAGCAGGAAAACTTTGAAAATAGCCATCAATAATATCTTTTGCCTCACCTCTGGGAATATTCAGCCTCTCGGATAACCCAAAAGCTGATATGCCGTAAATGATACCAAAATTGGCCGTTTTGGCCTTTCGACGCATGTCATCGGTTACATCGCCTGGAGAAACTTTAAATATTCTGGCTGCTGTGGCGGAATGAATATCTTCTCCCCGATTAAAAGCTTTCAGCAGATTTTCATCCTCACTCAGGTGGGCCATCAACCGAAGCTCCACCTGTGAATAGTCAGCACTTAAAAACAAGTGATTAGAATCAGCAACCACAAAAGCTTTTCGCATTTCACGTCCGTCTTCTTCACGAATAGGAATATTCTGAAGGTTAGGATTCGAACTACTCAATCGGCCCGTTACCACCACCGCCTGATTGAAAGAAGTATGCAAACGCCCGGTATCTTTATTTACAAGTTTAGGCAAAGCTTCTACATAGGTGTTTAACAGTTTTTTAAGCCCTCGAAATTCAAGAATTTTCTCTACAATGGGATGTTTATCCTTCAACTTCTGCAAAGTTTCTTCATTTGTACTGAACTGACCCGATTTAGTTTTCTTAGCTTTCAAGTCTATATTCAGTTTTTTGAAAAGTATCTCTCCTACCTGGCGGGGACTGGAAACGTTAAATTCGATCCCGGCGTCATCAACAATTTCATTTTCCAAACTTTTAATACGTTTCTGAAGTTTTTTGGCAAAATCGGCCAGAGCAGCAGTATCCAATACGACCCCGGCATATTCCATTTCTGCCAAGACCTTAAGCAGGGGCATCTCCACATCTTCAAATAATGATATCATATTAAACTCTTCAAGCTCTTTACGTAGAGGCTCCTTCAATTGTAGAGTGATGTCAGCATCCTCACCGGCATATTCAGTAACCACTTGAACATCGATATCTCGCATACTACCTTGTTTCTTTCCTTTCGCCCCAATCAATTCGGTAATAGAAACGGGGGTATAATCAAGATAAATTTCCGCAAGAAAATCCATATTATGCTTTAATCCGGGCTGAACCAAATGATGGGCAATCATAGTGTCAAAAAAAGGCCCCTGCATTTCAACCCCGTATCGTTTGATCATCAGATAGTCGTATTTTAAATTCTGCCCGACTTTCAAAATTCCTGGATCAGTCAACACATTCTCAAAATGTTTAATTATTTCTTCTGCCTTCTTTTTATCTTTATCTACAGGAACATAGTAAGCCTCACCTTTCTTAAAACTAAAAGATAATCCCACCAACTCATTGGAATGTACGTCAATGGCAGAAGTTTCAGTATCAATGCAAAACTCCTTTTGAACGCTAAGCTCGGCAGACAGAGAATCCAGGGCCTGTTTGGAATTAACTAAAAAGTATTGATGAACTGTATCTTTTATGTTCTTTTTGCTGGTGTTAAACGTTGGTGAAGGATACGAAATATTATCATCAGCGAAAAGAGTCCCCTGCGAGGGACCATTACCTTTTTTCCCGACGATTTTTTCCCACAAAGTTTTAAATTCCAGTTCTTCAAAAACCGGCTTCAATTTTTCAAGGTTTGGAGATTTATAATGAAACAATTTCTCGTCAAAATCAATAGGCACAGTGGTTTCGATTGTTACCAGCTTCCTGGACAATTCCACCTGTTCCCTGAAATTCAACAGGTTTTCTTTCTGCTTGCCGGAAAACTCATCTATGTGCTTATATACATTTTCAATTGAGCCATACTTTCCGATTATTTCTTTGGCACGTTTCTCACCTATACCCGGGCATCCGGGAATATTATCAGCACTATCTCCCCATAGGGCAAGAAGATCAATTACCTGTTCGGGGGTTTTGACGGAAAATTTCTT
This sequence comes from uncultured Marinilabiliaceae bacterium, assembly GCA_964403175.1. GTDB lineage: Bacteria > Bacteroidota > Bacteroidia > Bacteroidales > Marinilabiliaceae > Marinilabilia. The sequence goes on along the minus strand of CAYOFH010000003.1, from coordinate 56,657 downwards.
TTGTATCTCAGGAATTCCCCATCGTTCAATATCATTACCTGCCGATTTAGGTTTAAACATCACAGTATTGTCAGTAACAAGCTGGGCATAATCTTTATCGGGAGTAACCATAAAAGTCATAAAGCCCTCATTTCCTGCTTTTCGTGCAAGAGTTCCGACAACATCATCTGCTTCATAACCATCAATCTGGATGACATTAATATTAAATGCTTCAAGAATTTGCTTAATATAAGGAATGGCCTTTTTAATATCTTCAGGGGTAGCCTCACGCTGGGCCTTGTATTCTTTATAGAGTTCGTTACGGAACGTCGGCCCTGAAGGGTCAAAAGCCACACCAATATGCGAGGGATTTTCTTTGTTCAGTACTTCCAGCAGCGAATTGGTAAATCCAAAAATGGCAGAGGTATTCAACCCTTTGGATGTGACACGGGGATTTCGAATAAAAGCATAATACGCTCTGAAAATCAAAGCGTATGCATCAAGTAAAAATAACTTTTTTGTTTTTTCGGACATAACATTTCAGGTTTAATCCCCGAAAAGTAAGAAAAAATGAAATACTATTCATTGTCCGCTGCAAACCATTCTGCATAAGAATTGGCGGTTTCGTGTAGTTTTAGGCTAAAAAGTGAAATATTTTCGGGTAGTCTCGCCTTTATTCTTTCTGCAAAATCAATCAGTAAGTTTTCGCATGTGGGCTGATAAGAAACCACATGATAACGCTCAACCATTTGAGGAACCTGAAGAAGTTTTTCCAGAGGTGCTTTATCGCTTATTACAATACTGTGATCCATCTGATCCACTACTTCTTCTTTCACGATGTTCTTCAAATCCCCAAAATCCATAACCATTCCATATTTAGGATTGTTCTCATCAGGATTAGGCTTACCAAGAACAGTAACCTGAAAAATGTAGGAATGACCATGAATATTTTTGCAGAGCCCGTCATAATTCCACAAAGCATGGGCCATCTCGAAACGGAACTCTTTGGTTAATCTTATTTTCGTCATACTCTATCTAACAGAATTAACTATTAATAGTTCATAAAAATTGCCTAACGCAATGTAATGGCTTTCAAGGACCAGGTTCAATGGCAAATACATTTTGTTTCAGAGAATTGTAAGCAATAATTGTTTGTCAAAAAAAACCTTCTTACAAAACACCAAAAAGAAATGATTTCAATATAAAATTACTCAACAGAACAACGGCTGACACATTCCACAATGTTACGCAGACTGTCGTGCTTGAGGAAATAGAAAGTGTTTTTTCCATCTCTTTGCGAAGCCAGAACACCTTTATCCTTAAGAATTCCCAAGTGATGAGAAGTGGTGGACTGTTCGATATTCAACAAATTATGAATCTGAGTTACTGTCAACTTCTTGCCATCCTCCAAATGATTTAGGATAGCAATTCGCATCGGATGTGCAATAGCTTTAAGCATACTAGCTGCACGATCAAGCTGAGCAGCATCTAGGTCTCTAATTTTCATAGTTTTAACTTCCATTGTATAATTTCATATAAATAAAAACAGACAGGAACATCATTGAATGCGACTTTCCTCCTGAGCAAGTTTAGATTTGCAAAGATAATGAAGATATTTTGATTGTTAGATATTTAAACCTTTAAAACATGCAAATATTTAGATAGGATTAATATTTACATCATGTTACAACACTAATACGCGACAATTTGTTATTTTTGAAGGTTAGTAATAAAAAATAAATGGGCAGAAAAATGCAAAAGCTAAATTTTTTATAACACAGACAACAACTCAGCAGCCTGTTATACTTTATTTTATGATTAAGAAAAAATATAATCACCGGGATTAATATTTTCTCTGAAGTGTTCAGAGAATTTGCCTAAAGAAGAAAATATCAAACCAAAAAGAAATGAAAATATCTTCAAAAATAACATTGCCTATAGAAGAGGAAATGAAGCGGTTTGGGCCATATTACAAAAAGAATTTCGATACCGAAATTCCACTTCTCAATATCATTACTGATTATCTTATACGCCGAAAAGGGAAGCAGATGCGCCCTATGCTGGTTTTTTTATCGGCAAAACTAAATGGAGAAACTGGAGAAGGAACATATACGGCAGCCGGATTGATTGAATTGCTGCATAATGCCACTTTAGTTCACGACGATGTGGTGGATGAAACTTATCAAAGGCGTGGGTTTTTCTCCATTAACGCACTGTGGCGATCCAAAATTGCCGTTCTTGTGGGCGATTATTATCTGGCCATGGGCCTGATTAAATCCCTAGAAGAAGACCAAACTGAGGTACTCCGGATCGTATCTAAAGCTGTTAAAGCAATGAGTGAAGGGGAATTGCTTCAAATTGAAAAATCACGAAAATTAAATATTACCGAAGATATTTATTACGAAATTATCCGGAAAAAAACGGCTACTCTTATAGCAGCTTGTACAGCAGCCGGTGCCCTTTCTTCCGGAGCTTCTGAAGAGAACATTGAACGGATGCGTGTTTTTGGAGAAAACCTTGGGATTGCTTTTCAAATCAGGGATGATTTATTGGATTACGAGAAGACAAATCTTTCAGGAAAACCAACAGGCAACGACCTAAAAGAAAAGAAAATGACACTACCGCTTATTCATGTACTTGAAAAAATGCCATCCTCAAAAAAGAGACAAATTCTGAGCACCATAAAAAAACATCATAAAAATGAGAAAAAAATTGCCCCTATTGTCCAGTTCGTAAAAGACAATGGAGGCATAGATTATGCACGTAAAAAAATGTCCGAATACAGAGATAAGGCCCTGGACATTTTAAATTCATACCCGGAAGGGAATGCCCGCTCAGGGCTAATCGAACTGGTTCATTTTACTACTACCCGGAAAGTTTAAATAGCGCCTGCTGAAAAAGTCAAAAGGCCATAATTTACAAATCGGCAAATCGAAGGTGTATTGGAATACTTCGAGAATTCGTCGCTGAAGTAAATTATGGCCTTTTGTTTAGCAAATTTTGCTTCCTCAATTGCAAGTTGCTGTAATTAACTATTATTCAATATTGTCTACCTTTATCAGCGGGCCCTAAATAGTTTAGTTGTTGTTGAGCTGTTGTTTTTGTTACACCGAAGACAACAGCCCAACCACAAATTATATTCAAAGACTTGCCATTACGAATGTGGTGAAACAATTAACGTTTTGTTAACAATACAAAAATGTAAAAATTTATCAATCCAATTGTCTGAAATTTTTTACTCTAAATTGAATAATTTCCAGCATTATTAAAACAAAGCATTAACAGTTTCTAAAAATATTTTTCAAATTTTTTTCCCTTTAATTCAGCCAGGTCGGCAAGCAAATTGTTGGCCAGGCGGCTGGCACCTATTCTGAATCTTTCTGAAGTAAGCCACTCCTCTCCCATTATATCCCGTACGATCCGGAAATAAATCAATGCTTCTTCAGTTGTACCGATACCTCCAGCAGGTTTAAATCCGACAACTTTTCCTGTTGTTTTATAAAAAGCCTTAATAGCTTGAACCATTGTCCAGGCAGCTTCAGGTGTAGCAGCAGGATTCATTTTTCCTGTGGAAGTTTTAATAAAATCTGCTCCGGCCTCCATAGCTATTATGGATGCTTCCCATATATTTTGCTGAGTCTCCAATGCGCCTGTTTCAAGTATAACTTTCAAATGTTTATCACCCATTATTGATTTTATGCGATTTATTTCTTCCATCACAAATTCATGATTGCCTTCAAGAAACTCTCCTACTGAGATAACGATGTCGATTTCATTGGCTCCCATATCCAATGCTTTTTGAGTTTCCAGGACTTTAATGTCGAGAAAAGTCTGAGATGAAGGAAAACCTGCTGAAACAACAGCACGATTGACATCCAGCCCGTTTAACCTGGCTTTAAGTACGCTGGCAAAAACCGGATATACACAAACGGCACCCACCAAAGGCATGTCCGGAAAATCTTTCTTGAAAGAAATCAACTTATCACAAAAATCCTGAACAGAATTGGCACTATCTGCAGTACTAAGCGTTGTCAGGTCAATAAAGGAAAAAATCTTCTTAAGGTTTTCTTCAGTCTTTAAATCAAAAATATCCCACATTTCAGGGCATTTTTCCATTATTTGAAAATCTTTTTCATATTTCTCCAGCAGTTGTTCGGATTGTTCCATTTTATTTAAGTTTTGGATTGTTTTTATGTCGTTCTTTATCTCTATCGGTTTTCTTTTCAATGGATTTCATGAGTGCATCGCTTAAATCCACACCAGTTTGGTTTGCCAAACAAATTAATACCCAGAGAATATCGGCCATCTCCCCAGCAAGATTTTCATCCTCTCCTTCTTTAAAAGACTGATCACCGTACTTACGCGCGATTATCCTGGCCAATTCACCTACCTCTTCGGTGAGAATAGCCATATTAGTCAGTTCGCTAAAATAACGAACCCCATGCACGTGAATCCATTCCTCAACGAGATTCTGGGCTTCCTTTATCTGCATATATGCTATTTTTTGTCTTTTGTATCAATAATAATCGTCACCGGACCGTCATTAACCAATTCTACGGCCATTGATGCACCAAACTCTCCTGAGACCACAGACCGACCCAAAGCAACAGATAAAGCATCCTTAAACTGTTCGTATAACGGAACAGATACGTCAGGTTTGGCTGCATCAACATACGACGGCCGGTTTCCTTTTTTTACCCGGGCATGCAAGGTAAACTGGCTTACAACGAGTATTTCACCATCAATATCCACCACTGATTTATCCATCACTCCTTTTTCGTCATCAAAAATACGAAGATTCACAATTTTTTTGACCAACCAATTTATGTCCTCTTCCACGTCGTTATTTTCAATACCCACCAAAATCATTAACCCTTTCTGAATAGACCTGGTTTCGTTTTCGTTGATTGTTACTGAAGCTTTGGATGTTCTTTGTAGAACAACTTTCATACAATGTATGTTTAGATTATTAATTTTACACTTAATTATACAAACTAAATTTCAAATACCTTAATTTTTGCATTTTCGAAACTAGTTTGGAGACATTCGAATTAATTCTTAATCGGGATATCATGAAAAAAATAAATAATTGTTCATTATCTGTTTTTTAAAGTTTTGAAAAAAAATATTTTACTGCAAATACAATTAAATGATAAAAATGGTAATTCTTTAGCCAACAAAAAAGGATAAATGCTTTTTTCCATCTGGTTTCCTGTATTTGAGCCGCAAAACTTAAAGCATAATATTTGTAATTTAATTTGAATATTTTAAATACTTTACAAGAATCACATAAACCACAACTTTAACAATTAACCTCCTTAGATTTTAATAAAACTAGAACTACCGCACGATGGACAGCAATACTTTATTCATAATAAGTAAAACGAACGATCCGGCATTCAATTTAGCAGCTGAGGAAATTTTACTCAGAAATCACAATGAAAAAATTATTTTTTTTTATATAAATAAACCATCAGTAATCGTAGGTAAGCATCAAAATACACTCTCGGAAATAAACTATGATTTCCTGGAACAAAATAAAATTCCTGTGTACCGCCGATTATCAGGGGGTGGAACAGTTTATCATGATTATGGAAACATCAATTATTGCATCATTGAAAATGGTGAACCCGGTCACCTTGTAGATTTCGTAAGAGCAACTACTCCCGTGGTAGAAGCTTTGAAAGATTTCGGACTGGATGCAAGACATGGCAAGCGAAACGATCTCCTGGCAGGGTATAAAAAAATATCAGGAAATGCCTGTCATGTTTATAAAACCAGGGTAATGCACCATGGCACCTTACTTTTTAATAGTGATCTAACCCAACTTACCGAAAGTTTAAAAGCTGATGCAACTAAATTTCAGGATCGATCAGTTAAATCAGTTCGAAGCGAAGTAGTTAACATTTCAGAATTGGTTCCGGGAGAAAAAAATGCAGAAAGTTTTCTTTTAAAAATAGGAAATTCACTTCGGGGGAAATTTAAGGCCAGATCTTATCATTTTTCTGAAAATGATCTCGAGTTAATAAATAAGCTAATAATAACCAAATACAACACTTGGAAATGGAATTATGGATACAGTCCTCTGTATGAATTCACTAAACGATCAAAATCAGAGGATTATATCTTTTCATCCAAAATAAAGGTAGAAAAAGGATTTATCCGGGAATTAACAATAAAATCCAACCACCCTGAAAAAGAAAAACTGAAAGAAATCGAAAGCAAAATAATTAATCAACTTCATGAAAAAACAAAGATCAAGCAAATTCTCATTGATGCAAATAATGACTTGAAAACAGGTATAATAGAATGTCTTTTTTAGTGAAAACCTCTTTAATCAGAGCAAAAGATAATCTTGAGGAAGATAAAAATTCGATTTAATTATGGTCATTTCTTCGCACTATTAAAATAATTTACAATTTTCTTTCCACGACTCTCACCTACCACTTCAGTTAAGGCTTGTAGAGAGGCCTCTTCCACTCCTTTAAGAGATCCAAATCGATTGAGCAGTTTGCTAATGCTTTCGGATCCAATACCTGGAATTTCCTCTAATCTGGATTTTAGAAAAGCTCCACTTCGTTTATTTCTATGAAAGTTTATTCCAAATCTGTGAGCTTCGTTTCTCAAATGCTGAATTAATTTCAAAGATTCTGAGTTTTTATCCAGATATAAAGGAACCGGATCACCTGGATAAAAAATTTCCTCAAGTCTTTTAGCGATGCCAATTACAGTAATTCGATCATCCAGTTTTAAGTTATGTAATGCTTTAACTGCCGAACCCAATTGTCCTTTGCCACCGTCAATTACAACTAATTGGGGCAAAGATTCTCCTTCATTTAATAAACGACTATATCGCCGGTAAACGACTTCTTCCATAGAAGCATAATCATCAGGTCCTACGACAGTTTTGATATTGAAATGCCTGTAATCCTTTTTAGATGGTTTTCCATTTTTAAACACAACACAGGCAGCAACAGGAAAGTGTCCCTGAATATTAGAGTTATCAAAACACTCAATATGCACCGGAAGCTTATTTAAATGAAGATCATTCTTAGTTGTTTCCAACAAACGGGCTTCTCTGGTAACTTTTGTTTGGTTGGCTTTTTGCTTGAGCTTTTCCAGTCGAAAATACTTCACATTACGTTCTGATAATTCCAAAAGCTGTTTTTTATCACCTATTTTAGGAACCAGAAAACGAACATTTTCAAATTCTACTTCAGGGTCAAAAGGAACAATTACTTCAGAAGAATTGCTATGAAGTCTATCCCGGATATCTGCGATAGCCATAGGCAATAATGCTCTTACATCTTCATTCATTTTCTTTTTATACTCAATAGTATGAGCCTGAATAATTGCACCATTTACAACTTTTAGGAAATTTACAAAAGCATATTTTTTATCATCAACAATAGAAAAAACATCAACATTATTAATTTTTGGATTAACAATGGTTGACTTACTTTTATAACCTTCCAATATTGATAGCTTTTTTCTTATCTCTTCAGCTTCTTCAAATTTATACTCTTCTGCCAGCTTCATCATGGTCGATTTCATGTATTTCATTACCGACCCAATATTTCCTTTAAGAATATTTTTGATTTCACGAATATATTCAAGATATTCAAATTCACGCTGAAGGCCTTCACAAGGACCTTTGCAATTTCCTAAATGATATTCAAGACATACCTTAAATTTTCCTTTCGAAATATTTTCCTCTGTAAGAGAAAGCCGGCAAGTGCGTAAGTAATATAATTGCCTGAAAAGATCAATTAATGTCTTTACCATCATTCCACTGGTATAGGGCCCGAAATATTCACTACCGTCTTTAATAATCTGACGGGTAGAAAAAACTCTTGGAAAAGGTTCATTTTTAACAACGATCCAAGGGAAACTCTTATCGTCTTTCAATAATACGTTATACCGTGGCTGATACTTTTTAATAAGATTGTTTTCCAGCAACAAAGCATCCTGTTCAGAGCTAACAACAATATGCTTAATATCACATATTTTCCGGACAAGAATCCGGGTTTTAGCATTCTCAGGTTCTTTTTGAAAGTAAGAAGAAACCCTTTTCCTGAGGTTTTTGGCTTTTCCTACATATAAAATTTTACCACTATCATCAAAATACTGATAAACACCGGGAGATTCCGGAAGTACACGAATTAAATTCTTGAGATAATCAGCTCTATTTTCCTCTTTAGTACTCATTAAGTTTATTCAAAAACAGAAATAAATTTGAAACTATCCCCATCAAATAATCCTTTATCGCCTATTTTTAGTTTGGGTATAACCAATAACGACATAAATGAAAGGGTCATAAAAGGTGCAATTAATTTACTTCCCAATTCTACAGTCAAATTTTCTAAACGGTTATATTTATCAGCTACCGCTATACCATCCTCATCGCTCATAAGTCCGGCAACCGGCAGGGGCAAAAGATCCTGATGTTTTCCATCCACAACGGCAAGACCTCCTTTGTTTTCCATTACAAGATTAAGCGCATTAACAATGTCCGAATCCTCTACTCCAACTGCAACCAAATTATGGCTGTCATGGGCGACTGAAGAGGCAAGTGCACCTCTTTTCAATCCAAAACCATTAATAAAACCGACTGAAACAGGTTTATGCTGATACCGGTCAACAACTACAATTTTCAAAATATCCTTCTGAACATTGGATTTCATTTCATCATTGTCTTCCACATTTACCCACAATGTATCAGTTACAAGTTCTCCTTCGAAGCATTTTATTACTCTTGCTTTAGAAACTCCGGAAGGAACATTTACTTTAAGCTCATCTTCCTGTATAAAACGTTCTTGATAATGATTAATTCTGTGAACCTCTCTTTTTGCAAACAAAAGACCTTCTTCCATATCAAATACTTTTTGACCGTTAATATAAGTCGAGAGAACATTAAAAGATTCGGGATTATCAATCACAATAAAATCGGCAAGATCTCCTTTTCGTAGTAATCCAACCGGTAAATTATAGTGTTCTACAGGAATTAAAGACGCGGCACGAAGCAACTTAAAAAGATCAATTTTTCTTTCCAGTCCAAGGCGAATCAATTTATCTATATGTCCATTTTTAATCAATTCGTCCGGATGAGAATCATCGGTGCAAAGCATTAATTGATCCGGATACAATTCAAATAAATCAGCTAAAGCATCAAAATTTTTAGCAGCACTTCCCTGGCGAACCTGTATTTTCATGCCAAGACGGATTTTCTCAAGGGCTTCATCCAATTCAAAACATTCATGATCTGTTGAAATTCCTGCTTCAACATATTTTCTTAATCCATCTCCTCGAAGACCGGGAGCATGTCCATCTATTGGAAGATTCCGGTCTGCTGCAGCTCTAATTTTTGCTAAAACTTCATGGTCTCCATTGATAACTCCTGGATAATTCATCATTTCACTTAACACAATAACTTCTGGTTGGTCCAGTAATTTTTCAATTTGAGAAGAATCAATTATAGCTCCGGAGGACTCCAGAGGCGTTGCTGGAACACACGATGGGGCTCCAAAAAAACACTTTAAAGGAGTATTCCTGGAGTCCTTAATCATATACTCCACTCCCTGTACTCCTAACACGTTGCCAATTTCATGAGGATCGGTAACAACTCCAATTGTTCCACGTGGAACAACTAACCGGGAAAAGCCGGATGGGATAAGCATACTACTCTCAATGTGAACGTGTGAATCAATCAATCCTGGAAGAATAAACGTGTCATAATTTCCTTCTTTTTCCTCTATCCGTTCGATTTTATCTTCATTAATAAAAACCACACCTCCATAAATAATTTTACGGTGAATATCAACAATATTTCCTTGAACTTGTTTCATAATTTAAATAAACTTATAATAGAAAGTTTTAAGATGAAATAATAAAATTAAGTGGCTTCTGAAAAAGTGGACATAAAAATTTTTAAAGGAACTGTCGAAAAAGTATTAAATTCAAAAACAATTGAAACTTCAATCTTAAAATAGCATTTAAAACATTCCAGTAAAAAACAAAAGTGGGAAGGATCAATATATTCCCATAAACCTTATAAAAAGGGGAAATATGACCTCTGAAAATTAATGCTGAAAATTTTAATATTTGCAAAAAAAGAGGTTTATACCTTATAAAAGCACACTAAAACATTATAAAAATGTTCCACGTGGAACATTATCTTCCCATTAAAACCAAGAGCACATTAATATCACTTGGAGAAACACCACTGATTCTGGATGCCTGTCCAATTGTCTCTGGATCTATTTTAGCAAGTTTTTGTCTTCCTTCAGTAGAAATATTTTGAATACTGGAATAATCAAACTTTCCTTTAATATATAAATTCTCTAATCTTTGCAGCTTTTGCGCGATAACTTTTTCTCTGTTAATATAACCCTCATATTTTATGGAAATTTCAACACTCTCTAAAATTTCAAGTCTTCTGTTTTGGGGAAGATCTTTACAAAAATTTTTAAATTCTTCAATTGCATCAACAAGATCACAAAGTTTAATTTGTGGTCGTGTTACAATATCCTTTAAAATACCTTTTTGTTTTAACGAACTTGTATTTTGTGATTGAAGCCAATCATTTATTTGAATGGGAGAAACCCGGTACTCAGTAAGAAACCTATATATTTTTTCTCTCCATTCCATTTTTTCAATAAATAAGGAATATCTGTTATCTTTTACTAAACCAATACTTCTACCCTTCTCAGTTAAACGAATATCAGCATCATCCTGTCTTAATAAGATTCGATATTCAGCCCTGGAGGTAAACATTCGATAGGGTTCATCCACACCTTTGGTAACCAAATCATCAATTAGTACACCAATGTATGCCTCATCGCGTTTTAAAATAAATGAATCCTTTCCCTGTAATTCGAGAGCAGCATTCAATCCGGCAATCAACCCCTGGGCAGCTGCTTCTTCATATCCGGTTGTACCATTTATCTGTCCGGCAAAATACAATCCTTTAACCTTTTTTGTTTCCAGTGTATGACGTAATTGAGTTGGATCAAAAAAATCGTATTCAATTGCATAGCCTGGGCGAAAAATAAAAGCATCCTCCAAACCTGGAATAGATTTTATAGCGGCCAATTGTGTTTCTAAAGGAAGCGAACTACTAAATCCATTCAAATAAAACTCAATCGTATCCTCCCCTTCTGGTTCAAGATGTAACTGATGTTCATCCTTTCCTTCGAATGTAACAATTTTGGTTTCAATACTCGGGCAATATCTTGGTCCGATACTTTGAATAGTTCCATCATACATAGGGCTTTCTTTCAAACCATCTTTAATACTTTGATGAACTTTAGGGTTAGTATAGGTAAGATAACAACTGCGCTGTTTCAAAACTTTATTAGAAACTGGCATAAAAGAAAACTTATAAAAGTCATCTTCGCCCTGTTGCTCCTTTAAATTTTCAAAATTAACAGTTCTTCCATCAATCCTTACAGGAGTTCCGGTCTTCATCCGACCAATGGTGAAACCTTTCTCCAAAAATTTATCGGAAAACCCTTTGGACGAAGGTTCGGAAATCCTACCACCTTCCATTTGCACTTTTCCTATGTGCATTAATCCATTCAAAAAGGTACCATTAGTAAGAATAACTTTTTTACTATGAAAAATTACATTCTGCGCTGTAAATATTTTAAAGGAGGAATCGTCAGTAAAATCGATGTCCACAACAGTATCCTGCCAAAAATAGAGATTATCTGTTTGTTCTAATCTTTTTCTCCATTCTGCAGAAAAAACCATCCTGTCACATTGAGATCTTGGACTCCACATTGCAGGTCCTTTACTACGATTAAGCATTCTAAACTGGATAGAGGAAGCATCAGTAACCAAACCCATTTGACCACCCAAAGCATCTATTTCTCTAACAATCTGACCTTTAGCTATACCTCCTACAGCAGGATTACAACTCATCTGAGCCACTTTATTTAAATCCATCGTAATCAATAAAGTTTTAGCGCCAAGATTCGCAGCAGCAGCTCCGGCTTCACATCCTGCATGTCCTCCTCCAACAACAATAATATCAAAATTGAAATCCATATAAATCGATAGTTCAAAAAAAAAGAAATAAAACTCAGCAAAGATAACAAGAGTTAATGAAAATTTGTTTCGTAAAAAAGCAAAGCTAAATTTTCATTTTTTCGCATGACAGCTTTTTCTTCATCTGAATGATCGTCAAATCCTATCAAATGAAGCACTCCATGAATAATAACTCTTAAAAGTTCATTATAAAAAGATACACCAAATCGTTCAGCATTTGAACTAACTGTTGGAATACTAATAAGAATATCACCGGATATTTTACGTTTGGTAGAATAATCAAAGGTAATAATATCTGTAGTATAGTTATGAGAGAGAAATTTATTATTGGATTCTAAAATATAATCTTCAGAGCAAAAAAGATAATTTATCTCTCCTACTCTAAATCCCTTACTTTCAATAAATTCGGTAATCCAGTGGTCTATTTTATCCTTATCCGGGAGTCTATATTCAATGTCATATGTAGAAAAGGAAATAGGCACGCTAATTATGATAAATAAAAGACTACTTTTACTTCATTTCCTTTATCATTAAATTCAACTTCATCGGCAAGATGATTCATAAGAAAAATACCTCTGCCATGAGTTTTTTCAATATTCTCTGGTTTGGTAGGATCAGGTAGGTCTTTGTAGTTAAATCCAGGACCACTGTCAGTAATAATAAACTGGATATCCTTATCTGATATTTCGTATTGCAAAACAACATCTTTATCACTCTCGAGTTTATTTCCATGCACAATTGCATTATTGACGCCTTCAACAACAGCCAATAACAATTTACCATAAACATCAGAATGAAGTTGATATTTTGCAGAAATATCATCAATCAACCTCTCCACAAGATTGATATTCTTAACTTCAGATTTAAAAACCATTTTATTCACTACCACAAATTTTGAACAGCCCGGGATAATAATACTACTAAATTACACTATTTTATACTCTCGTACATAAAAAGAGTTTCTAAATTAATCATATTTTTTTATTTATTAACGTAAAAGCCATTGTTCAGGGTCTAATTTGGTGTTTTCTTCCCATATTTCAAAATGCAAAACATCTTTCATTTCACTATCCTCTTCTAAAATTTTTCCAATGCTTTGTCCTGCTGATACAATATCGCCCTTAGAAACGAAAACATCAACTAAATTACCGTAAACCGTTAAAAATTTTCCATGACGAATGATTACAGCCTTATTAAGCCCAGGTATAGCAACGACGGTGGAAACGGTTCCATTATGCACAGAAAAAGCATCAGAAGTTCCGGTAACTCTAATATCAATGCCATTATTTTTTATAGTAACATTCTTCAATACAGGATGACGATGCTCTCCAAAAGAATTTACTATAACACCCTGCTTTACCGGCCAGGTTAATTGACCCATACGGTCTGAAAATTCTCCGGACTCTGCTACATTAATATTATCTTTTTTCTGAGCGGCAATAAGCTCACGTATTTTATCTTCCAGTTGAGCAGCGGACTGCTCTTTAGCCCTTAAACTTTCCTGCAACCATTGCTGTTCATTATTTAACCTACTGATTAACCTGGATTTCCGATTTTGATTCTCCTTCAAACTTCCTAATTCATTTTCAACAGTTGCTAAAACTTCTTCCTTTTCACTCCTTTGTTGCTGAATTTCTTTCAATAAGGCAGTAACCTTTGATTGATTCTCAATCAATAATTCACCTTGCTTTTGCCGGTAACGGCTATATTCTTTAAAAAGCCGATATCGCAAATAACCTTCACTAAAATCTTTGGAGCTAAACAAAAACATTAACGTATTTAAATCACCTTTCCTCTGATAAGAATCTCTGATAAGTCTGGCATATTCTTCTTTGATATCAAGAATATCTTGTTCGAGATCATTAACCAACATCTGATTAATTTCTATCTGCGAATCAAGATGATGAATCTCATCCTGAAAATTTGCAATGAGTCTTTCCCTGGATTTAATTTCTCTTTCAATAAGGTTTAATTCCCTCAAATTATCTAATCGGGTTTCCTTTTTCTCCTGAATCAACCGGGAGGTATTATTAATTTCCTCCAGAAGAGTTTCTCTTTCCTTTCTAAGATTCTCAATATTTTGAGAAGTAATAGGACAAAAAGACAAAAACAGAAGAAAAACAATACTACCTATAAATTTTGTCATATTTGTCAGGTATATGAAACGAAATACTCTTTTCACTATTAATATCCAAACTATTATGTTTAATAACCAGTGATATTTGCTGTAATCCTTTATTCCCGGAAAATATTACCTTTTTTGGAAAATAAAAACCTCGGGCCTCCTCTGCAAAATCCTCGTAATTAATATCCAACCTTAAATTCTTTGCTGATTCTGTAAAGGATGTACGATTTAATGAAAACCTCCGGGGCTGAATCCACATTTTGTGCAAAATCGGTTCATTCTTTTTTGAGAAAAAAGGCCTTGATTTTTCTTTCACAGAGCTAAGCTTATACTGTTGATTTTCTATACCAAGATGATAATCATGGAGATTGATATCCTGAGATTCAAAAAGACTAAAGGTCCGATTCAACAATATATTCTGCATAGAAGAAAAATCAACTTCAATACCAAATTTCCTTCGTGCCTCATCGTAATCAGTATAGACAACTTGCCTGTTCATACGATCAATAATAAAAACACTATCAGGTTCCAAAGAAATTCTTGCAACCTCTATTCCCAGTGGAGCTAAAATACTAATCCTGATATTATTATCAATATCCAAAAAAATATTTGTACGAAAGGTTTGATTTACCTTATCAGATTCAAATTGAACCAAAGACTTGGAAAAAAAAATATTCCGAACGTTCTTGAAATTTTTGTCAACACGTTCAACCAAATCCCTCTTTTTAATAGGAATTACATATGCAGCATCATCAGAAACAATCTTTTTCGTCTTACATCCGGTGATAAAAACAATGCTGAAAATTATTGTATAAATATAGTTTTTACTCATCTATATACTTTTTTTCCTCGATCTTTTGCTGTAAAAAATCAGAATATTCTTCCAATTCAATAGCTTTTTCCCACTGCTCCAAAGCACCTTCTTTGTCGCCATTCTTAAATAAAATATCCCCGTAATGCTCGATAATGACACCAGAAGGTTCTTCCATATTATCTATCGCCCGCTCTATGATAAATTTAGCCTCTGAAAACTGTCCCTTTTTAAATAAGATCCATGCATATGTATCTAAAAAAGTAGCATTTCCAGGTTCTAATTCAATAGTACGCGCACTCATTCTTTCAGCTTTATCCAGATTTTCTCCCTTAACTGATAAATAATAACTGTAGTTATTCAAAACCATCAAATCATTTTCATCAATTTCAAGGGCATATTCGTAATGTTCAAAAGATTTGGATATACTGTCAAGAGAATGATAAAAATCTCCTAAATAGGCATGAAAACGTTGTTTTAAGTCATCATTCTCGTCGATATGTTTCAAACCCTTTTCAAGAGTTTCAACAGCCTCCTCAATTTTATCAATTTGAAATAATGAAACTCCATGAAATAAGCGGAATAGAGGAATATCGGGGAAAAAGGTAACGGCCTCAGCAGTTTTTTCCGCAAAAAGGTCATTATCATCCTGTGATGAAAGCAAAAAAAGATACTCCTGCCAAATTTCAGGTTGAGAGGCATCTAATTGTAGTGAATTTTCAAGAATCTCTTTAGCACCTTCAAAATCCTCTTCTGATTTCAAAAAGTCTGCATAAGCAGCATATGCCTCAGGTCTGTATGGGTGTTTATCTATCAATAATTCAAAAACTGTTAAAAAATCTTGTTTATTCAAAGGATTTTCAGAAATATCTTTACCAGAAACAAAAGGAACGAGCCTTCTCAATTTGTTTTCAAAATCAACGTTTTCAGAAGAAAATCCCTTCATTAAATTTTCTTTAAACTGAGTAGTATCACCTTTCTCAAGATAATAATTAGCTAATGAAAAACGAACTTTTCCATTGTTGGGTTCTTTAGAAGAAACTTCATTATATTGCTGAAAAGCTTTTTTTAAATCTTCATGTTCCAGATAAAAATCTCCTAAAATGATTTTGAAATCATTATTTCCCGGAAATTTATTCACCAAACCTAAAATTTCATTTTCAGCTTTTTTAATTTGTCCATTTTCCAGATGTAACTGAACCTTTTCAAAAATCAAATTCTCATTTATACCTACCTGTTTCTCAATAATATTTAAAACATCTACAGCTTGTTCATAACGCTCATTTTGTATATTAACCTGAGATACAAAATATAAATCATCCACATTAGCATCCTTTAAGTCAGTAATTCTTTCTGCAACTCTTACTGCCTCTTCCCCTTTTCCGTTAGACTGAAGAATTCTGGAATACAAATTAATATAGAATTTATTGCGTGGACTATATTTTACAGCACGCCTCATCAATTCTTCAGCTTCATTAAGATTCTCACTTGCAAGAAGAAGACGTGATAATTCATAAGCACTTGCCGAGCTTGTAGAATCAATTTTCAAAGCCTCAGCAAAGTACATAAAACTTTTATTTGATTCATTTAAAGCTTTATGTCTGTTCCCTTCAAAAAAATAATAATTAAATTTCCTTTGTTGTTCATCATCCAGAACAATCTCTTTAAATTCCTTATTATCATTTTGCTTATCCTGATTACTGCTCTTTTTTATTGAACCACAACCGGAAAAAATAACTACTGCTGCAACTAAAAATAAATATTTCATTAACCTGTTTTTGATATTACAAAGGCAAAAATTAAATACCTGTATGACCAAAGCCACCTTTCCCCCTGTCACTTTCATTTAATTCAAGAACATTTTCCCATTCAAATCTTTCATACCGGTGAATAACCATCTGACAAATACGATCCCCATTATTTATCTGAAAATCATCATTAGATAAATTAACAAGAATTACTTTAATTTCCCCCCGATAATCACAATCAATGGTTCCGGGTGAATTAAGGACAGTAATGCCACTTTTGGCAGCCAATCCGCTTCTGGGCCTGATTTGCGCTTCCGTGCCAATTGGTAATTCAATAAAAATACCCGTAGGCACCATAGCTCTCTGTAGCGGTTTAAGTACAAAAGGTTTATCAATAAATGCTCTTAAATCAACCCCTGCTGAACCCTCGGTCGCAAAATGAGGTACTTCATTATTGCTTTTATTTACTAATTTTACTTTTATCATATCTGTTTATTACAAAAAATGAACCAATAAATAAAGCAAATATAACTGCTTTAAAGAGATAGGAAAAATATTCATTTTCAATAATCACCTGCCGGTTGACAAAAAAGACCATTCCAGCGACAATAAAATAAGTTATATATTTCTCTATCTGATATGGAACAGGATAATATTTCCTTCCAAAATAACCAGATAATATCATCATAACAAAATATCCGCATAGCAAAGCAATTGCTGAACCTATAATACCTACAGAAGGTACCAATACTATATTTAAACTGATGGTTATAACAGCACCAACAGTACTAAAAACAGCCCCTATCCATGTACGATCGGTAAGTTTATACCATAAGGATAAATTGAAGTAAATTCCGTAAAAAAGAAGAGCTATTAAAACAATTGGAATTATAGAATTACCTTGAATATACTCCGAGGTTAAAACAATATTTATTACATCAATAAATAGTGTAACTCCAAGAAAAATCATTAATCCTAAAAAAATGAAATAATTCATTACCGTTGCATAAACCTGTTTTCCTTCTCCCTTATTTTTAAAGAAAAAAGGTTCAAAAGCAAATCTGAAAGATTGCGTGAATAGACTCATCAAAACGCCAATCTTAAAATTTGCACCATAAACAGCTAATTGAGAGAACCCTCCATTATCTAATAAAGCTGGTAAAAGAATTTTATCAATGTTCTGAGTCAACATCCCGGTAATACCAACAAATAATACCGGAAGCGAATAAATTAATACAGGCTTAATAAGACGGAATTCTACAATGGCTTCTAAATTTATAATCTCAGGAATTAGTAATAAAAAAGTAATTAAACTACTTAAAGCATTACTAAGAAATACATAAAAAATGCCATCAAAGAGATTATATAAGGAAATAATCTCAGAACTGACATGATGATGCTTAATTAGAAAAGGCATCAATAAAAGAAAAAACAAATTAAAAAATATATTAGCTCCAATATTAAGAAGCTTAATGATCCCAAATCTAACAGCTCTGTTATGAAGTCGTAATTTTGCAAATGGAAGAGCTGTAAAAGAATCTATCCCAAGAATCAAAAATACAAGTAAAATAGAAAATGAATGATCTCCCCCATAAAACACATTGCTTATATATCCGTGTAAAAAAACGCCTGAAAGAAAAAAACCACCACTGGTAATTCCCAGCAATGCTAATAAAGTTTTAAAAATGGAGTTTTCATCATAATTTTTCCCTGAAAACCTGAAAAATCCTGTTTCAAGTCCGTAAGTAAGGACAACTAAAAGAACAGAAATCAGTCCATAAAAATTAACAACCACTCCATACTCAAACGTGGTCAGAGTACGAATATAAAAAGGCATTAATAGCCAATTCAATAATCGTCCAATCATGGTGGAAGCACCATAGATCACTGTTTCTCCGGCAAGTTTCTTAAGGCTCAGGGACATACTGCAGATTGGATTATATTAATTAAAACAATGAAGCCTGAGATGATCCCATTTCCCTTCCAAAATGAGCATATGCCAAAGGAGTAATCATCCTGCCTCTTGGTGTACGTTTAATAAACCCTTCTTTGATTAAAAAAGGTTCATAAACTTCTTCAATAGTGCCTGAATCCTCACCTATTGCAGTAGCTATTGTAGTTAAACCCACTGGTCCTCCATTGAATTTATCCATAATAGTAAGCAAGATTTTATGGTCCATCTGATCTAATCCATGTTGATCAATATCCAGAGCTTCAAGACTCATTTTAGTAATGTCCATATCTATACTTCCATTTCCTTTAACAAGAGCAAAATCACGTACACGTCTTAACAATGAATTGGCAATGCGCGGAGTACCACGACTTCTTCGTGATATTTCAGCTGAGGCATCTTCTAATATAGGAACATCAAGAATATGAGCAGAACGGGAAATAATACCTTTAAGTACATCCACATCGTAATATTCTAAATGACAGTTAATTCCAAATCGTGCACGTAACGGACTGGTAAGAAGACCACTTCGGGTTGTCGCACCAATCATAGTGAAAGGGTTCAATTCTATCTGAATACTTTTGGCCCCAGGGCCTTTATCAATTACTATATCAATACGAAAATCCTCCATAGCAGAATAGAGATATTCTTCTACAATGGGGCTTAACCTGTGAATCTCATCAATAAAAAGCACATCATTAGCTTCAAGGGAGGTAAGAATTCCTGCCAGATCTCCGGGTTTATCAAGTACAGGACCACTTGTAAGTTTAAAACCAACTCCCAATTCGTGGGAAATAATATTGGATAACGTGGTCTTTCCAAGTCCAGGAGGACCATGAAGTAAGACATGATCAAGAGCATCGCCGCGCATAAGTGCAGCTTTTACAAATACTTGAAGGTTTTCAACAACCTTGTATTGTCCCTTAAAATCAGAAAAACTAAGTGGTCTTAATTTTTGTTCTATTTCAGGTTCTCTGGTCTGCTCATCGTCCGAATTACGTATATCAAACTCCATCACTTAAATATCTCAAAAATAAATTTTAGAAGACTTCCTGAATAGTAAAAAGGATAAAATGAAAGTAGGAAATTTTAATGAATTCTAAATCCAAATTTACTTATAATATCTTTAAAAATCTCTATATCAAAAGGTTTTGCCATATATTCATTCATCCCTTCTTTCAGACATTTATCACGATCAGCATCATAAGTATTAGCAGTAAGACCAATAATAATATTTGAACTTCCGGTTTCCTTATCCCTTTCCCTAATTTTCCGGGTGGCTTCAAGTCCATCCATTACCGGCATCATTAAATCCATAAGGATTATATCATAACTTTTATTCTCGAGCTTATCCAATGCTTCTCTTCCATTATTGGCCACATCAATCTTAAAACCAAATTTCGACAGAGTTAGAAATATAAGTTTCTGATTCAAAATATTATCTTCAACAAGTAACAATGAAATCCCATCCATGCAAAACCTCTTTAGACAAATTTCAATTTCAATATTTTGTATTGGTCTAAATAATTGGATTTTCTTTAAATTAAATACCTCATAATTAAATCATAGGAAGAAAACAAAACTAAAATCCAACAACATAAAGGTAAAACATTTAATACAAAATAGCCCTAACAAAACTCACAAAATGTCAAAGATTTAAAAGTATAGGATAAAAATTCTATTTCGATAATAAATCGCCGGACAATTCAAACATCTTTTCAATAGGCTTAATTGCTTTGATTCTTACTTCCTCTTTCACCTGTACTTCAGGATATTCATATTTTAGGGTAAGGTATATCTTCTTCAAGTTATTCAAACGCATAAACTCGCAATCATTGCATGCACAAGTAGAATCGGAAGGAGGAGCAGGAATAAAAGTTTTATTTTTGGAAGCCAATTGCATCTGGTGCAGAACACCGGATTCTGTAGCTACAATGAATTGATTGGCTGTAGACGTTTGAGTATATTTTAATAAACTGGCTGTGCTTCCGACAAAATCAGAAACCATAAGTACAGGTTTCTTGCATTCAGGATGAGCAATTATTTCTGCTTCGGGATATTTTTTCTTTAAATCAATAATCTTTTCCACTGAAAATTTTTCATGCACATGACATGCACCATCCCAGATAACCATATCTCTTCCGGAAATACTTTCTAAATAATTTCCCAAATTCCTATCGGGTCCGAAAATAATTTTCTGATCTTTTGGAATACTGTTTATAATTTTAACGGCATTAGTTGAAGTAACAACGATATCGGACAATGCTTTAACATCTGCAGTTGTATTCACATAAGTAACAACAGTATGCCCTGGATGTTGTTTAATAAAATCTTCAAAAGCTCCGGCAGGACAACTGTCAGCTAAAGAACAACCCGCATTAAAATCAGGAATAAGAACTTTTTTATCGGGGGATAATATTTTAGCAGTTTCTCCCATAAATAAAACACCTGATAATAAAATAATATCAGCATTGGTTTTAGATGCTTCCCATGCAAGTGCAAGACTATCACCCACAAAATCAGCAATATCCTGTATCTCATTTGGCTGATAATAATGCGCCATCAAAAGAGCATTCTTATCTTTCTTAAGTTTCTTAATAGCTTCCACTAAATCCACATCAGTAGGAATTGTTTCGTCAACAAATCCTTTTTTCAACCATTCACTATTAATATTCATAATTATAAAGATTTATAAAATAATATGGTGATTTTATAAGGCTGTTAATAGTGTTTAAAAAAACAGCACATGATTATTGTTTTTTATTGTAATGAACATTTGGGTGGGTTTTTATTAACTACTTATAATACCACCTAAAAAAATGAAAATCACTTAAATAGTTATCCTTATCAACAACAGTTAACAAACAGCAAATTTAATAATATATTTACAGCAGAGTGTTTATTAAACGAGATAAAACGGTGAAAAAGTAAAACATAAGAATCTGTTTTATTTTGGCCGAATTAGTTGTCGCAGAGTGTATGAAAAAATAAACGATATTTCCTATAAATGGTTTTCATTTTTTATTTTTAAATATTAACTATTTTTCAACAGGTTATTAAATAAAGATTAAAGCACAAGAATTTATTATCTTTGAAAAAAAACTAGAGATGCTTTTCAATAAAATTGGTATAAGTTCTGATCATGCAGGATTTAACCTTAAAACGTTTTTGAAAGAGGAATTGTTGAAAAAAGGCATTGAAGTGATTGACTTTGGTACCAATTCTGATGATAGTTCAGATTATCCTGATTATGCGCATCCTCTTGCAAATGCTGTAGGAAAAGGTGAATGCGAGATTGGAATCGCTATTTGCGGTAGTGGAAATGGTATGAGTATGGCTGTTAATAAACATAGGGAGATCCGTTCAGCTGTATGCTGGAATACGGAAATTGCCTATCTGGCAAGGTTGCATAATAATGCCAATATATGTGCATTACCGGGTAGATTTTTAAAGCAACAGGAAGCTCTGAAAATAATTGATGCATTTTTCACTACAGAATTTGAGGGTGGTAGGCATAAACGAAGAGTTGATAAGATTACTCTGAAATAAATCAGTAGTAAGGCTTGTTATATTGTTCTTTCTATCAATAGATCGTTAGACTTTTAGATATAAGATTTAAGCTAAATCATATAACATTGAAAATCTGTACTTTAAGGCAAAACTTATTCGCTTGCAAACGCTTGAACTTTAGGATTTTATAAAAGTTTAACGAAGTATTGTTATATAATTTATGAAACAAATTGCCCTAGCGGTAGTAAAAAATAAATAGACGGCCATTGAAGAGGTGGTTTTTAATAAAAAACTCTGTAAATATTAAACGAATAGAAATTTTTACAGGATTAAACAGACAATTTTCCGGTTCATGAGTTATTTATTTTAGTAAACAATGAAAAATGAACAATAAATAGAAATCATTTTATATATATTATGCTGTCAACAACATGTAAATATGCAGTTAGAGCAATTATCTTTATTGGTTTAAAGGGTAGTGAAGAAAACAGGGCTAATGCAAGAATTATTGCTTCCGAGCTGGGAATTCCAATGCAATTTTTGAGTAAAATATTGCAGATATTTGTGCGTAAAGGTCTTTTGAAAAGTTTTAAAGGGCCCACAGGGGGATTTTTTCTGGCCAAAGACCCCTGGGAAATTACTTTGCTGGACATTGTGGAAATAGTTGACGGCCCTTCTGTTTTTGAATCTTGCCTCATTGGCACTGCATCTTGCAAGAGTTTCAATGGAAAAGCCGAACGTTGTCCTGTTCACGACAAGTACAGTAAAATACGTAAAGAAGTAACGGATTATTTCAGCGGTGAAACAATAGGAGGAATACTAGACCGTATGGGTCATGATGAAAATGTTTTGTTGAAATTGTAATATTTTTTAATGATATAAAATAGAAAGTAGGCAAGCAAAATTCCCGTGGTATTTGCCACAAAATCCCAAAAATCTTTTTCCCGGCCTGCAAATACAGGTTGTATAAATTCAATTAGAGCACCTATTAAAACTATCCACCATACATAATACCAACGGATTTTTCGAGTGTCTTGCGAACTTCTCAAAAATGCAGTTCGTTCCATTAGGTAAACGAATGTAAGAAATCCGTACATTCCAATATGTGCTATTTTATCAGAATGTTTAAAATCTAAAAACCAGGCTTTGTTGATATTTTCAGATGTCGATAAGCTTAAAAACAAGATGACACCTATAGTTATTAATGTAAGTTTGTAATTGACAAGCTGTTTCACTGTTTTGTTCATGTTGGTAAGGTTGTTAATAACCTGTTGATTATTGTTGATAACAGATTGAGTTTAAATGTTTCACGTGGAACATTTTCAGTAATGACGCGGCTTTTGATAATTTGGCTGCGGATGTAATACAAGATTATATGGCAGGAATTTATATACATGTACCTTTTTGTAAATCGCGTTGTTTTTATTGTGATTTTTTTAAAAGTACGAAGCTGCAATTTAAAAATCAATTTTTGGAACAGCTTTTGGCAGAACTCGTGGAAAGATCGGATTTTTTTCCTTTAAACGATTATTTAATTGAATCCGTTTATTTTGGCGGAGGCACCCCCAGTTTAATTTCCATTGAAAGTCTGGATCAGATTCTTAATGTTCTTAAAAAGAAATATTCCTTTGCTGATTTTCCGGAAATTACATTAGAAGCCAATCCTGATGATGTAAATCCCGAATATCTCTCCGGATTGAAAAGTATAGGGTTTAACCGTATTAGCCTTGGTATTCAGAGTTTTTTTGAGGAAGATTTGAAAAGAATGGGGAGAAGACATAATTCTATACAGAGCAGGCAGGTGATTGACCATACTTTTGATGCCGGCTTTGATAATGTAGGAATCGATTTAATTTACGGTTTACCATGGTCTGGTGAAGATATTTTTTTGGAAAATCTGAAAATATTAAATAATTATCCTCTTACTCATCTTTCAGCTTATCATTTGACAATTGAACCCGGTACGCAATTCGGGCGTGATAAAAAATGTAAAAAACTTTCGGAAATCGAACAGGAACAGAGCGAACGATTGTTTTGGCTTCTTCATGACGAAGCAGAAAAAATGGGATTTCAGCACTATGAAATTTCTAATTTTTGCAAAAACGAGCTATATTCACAACACAATACCTCTTACTGGATCGGAAAATCTTATCTTGGAGCCGGCCCCGGAGCTCATTCTTTCGATGGAGACCGACGATATTGGAATAAGTCTGATTTGAATCAATACATTAATTCGGGATACAAGAATGGTGTTTCAGATGAAATTTTATCAGAAACAGACAGTTTTAATGAACGTTTGATGTTGGGTTTGCGTACACGTAAAGGAATAAATATTAATGATTTAAAACAGGATTATCCCCATCTTATTGCTGATTTAGAAATAAATATTCATAAATGGATTCATCAGGGACATCTAAAACTGCATGATGGAATGTTATCCGGAACCCGGAAAGGGTGGTTTGTGATTGATGGAATTATCGAAGACTTATTTAAGGTAGAATAAATAATCGGGTGGATGGTTAGCAGAAGATTATAATGTAGATGTTCAAATAATGGAGAAACCTTCGGAAATTATACTAACAGTGTTGCACCCGTCGTTAATAAAAAAATTTATGAGGATTAAAATAGTTCTTTTATTTTTTTTGATAAATACGGTCGTATATTCTCAGGAGAGTTTATCTGCTAATGAATTTTTCATCATACAGGATTCCCTGGAGCAACGAGTGATATTGGATGTTCGTATATTTGAGAAATATAAGAAAGACCGCATTCCTGAAGCTTTTTATGCTGGTGAAAAGAGTATTTTGAAGGATTTATTATCAGAATACAATTACGATATTACATTATTAGTTTATTGTGAATATGGAGAACGCTCAAAATCGGTAATTCAATTATTGAGGAAGGATGGGTTTACAAATTTATATCATTTGAAAAAGGGGTTTAGAGACTGGAAAAGAAAGGGTTTCCCTGTGGATAACGAAAAAATTGATTAATACACCATGAAGAAAGCAAAATCCGGGATATTTGTTACCTGGTTGTCCATTGTTTTAAATATAGCTTTGTTTGGTATAAAATACTGGGCAGGTATTGTTTCTAACTCGATAGCTTTGCTGGCCGATGCATGGCACACCCTTTCCGACTCTGTATCTTCTTTGGCTGTATTGCTTGGATTAAAAGTATCAAATATTCCTGCTGACAGTAAACACCCTTTTGGACATGGTCGTGCAGAATTAATTTCTTCTTTAGTGGTAGGTATTTTACTTGCTATTGTAGGTTTCAATTTTTTGGGTGAATCTATTATGAAATTTAAGGAAAGGGCTGTTTTTAATTATGGTCCTGTTGCTATTTGGGTTACCGTTGCCTCAGTGGTTATTAAAGAATTCATGGCACGTTATTCAATAATTATCGGCAAAAGAATAAAATCAAATTCGTTAAAAGCAGACGGATGGCATCACCGGTCTGATGCCATATCAAGCATTGTAATTTTGGTGGGAATTTTTGTTGGTGGTAGATTTTGGTGGGCCGACAGTGTATTAGGTGTTTTTGTTTCGCTGATGATTTTTTATACTACCTATACCATTATGCAGGAAACTATCAGTATTTTACTTGGTGAAAATATTGATCCTGAAATGGAGCAAAAAATTTTAAAATTCGGGGAGGAAATCAATGGAAATGTTTTTCTGGATCCTCATAGTTTTAAAATGCATCATTACGGGAATCATTCCGAATTGGTTTTTCATATTAGTCTGCCCGGAACCTATAGTTTGTCAAGGGCTCACAAAATAGCAAGTGAATATGAACTGCGGATTGAAAAAGAGTATTCCATTGAGGTTACCATTCACGTCGATGCCATTGATGGAATAAAACCGTTGAAGTAATTAACCGGGAATTGTTTATTATTCTGTTGCTTTTCTGATTTGTGGAACAACTTTTTCTCCGAACATTTCGATGGTCTTCATTAGTTGTTGATGAGTAGGGCCACCAACATCCACATGGGCGATGTATCTGGTAAGACCAAACATGTCAATGGTTTTCAGTATTTTGTCTGTTACCTGGGACGGATCACCCATATATAGTGCACCGTCAGGACTTAATCCATGTAAGAATTGTTGCTTCGAATAGGGCATCCAACCTCTTGTAGCTCCAATACGATCCATTTGAGCCGCATACCCCGGATAATAAGTTTCAAGTAATTCTTCCATTGAATTTGATACAAAAGTATGTGAATGAACGCCTATTTGCATTTTATTGATGTCGTGGCCATATTGCAGATATTGTTCTTTATAAAGCTCTACCAGCGGCTTGAACTGTCGTGGCATTCCACCAATGATAGCAAACATAATGGGTAAACCCAGCTTTGCAGCACGTTTAATTGATTGGGGGGTTCCACCCACAGCGATCCATACCGGAAGTTTTCTTTCAGGACGTGGATAAACAGTTTGCTCATTCAATGAAGCTCTGAATTTTCCCTGCCAATTGATAGTTTCTTCATTATTTAGTTTAAGTAGTAAATCGAGTTTTTCTGTATAGAGTTCGTTGTAATCCTTCAAATCATATCCAAAAAGAGGGAAGGATTCTGTAAAACTGCCACGTCCGGCAATAATTTCAGCGCGATTTCGGGAAAGGAGATCAAGAGTGACGTAATCCTGATAGACTTTAACGGGATCTGCTGAGCTGAGTACGGTAACACCGCTGGCCAGTTTAATTTTATTTGTGACAGATGCCAAAGCAGCTAAAACAATTTCAGTGGAAGAAACGGCATAGTCGGGACGATGATGTTCTCCTAAAACAAAACTGTTAAGGCCGGCCTCTTCAGCCAGTTTTACCTGTTCTTTCATTTCCTTTAAACGTTCTCCCGGTGACTGAAATTTATTTGTTCGAGCGTTAAAAGTGAGATCTCCAAACATGCCTAATCCTATTTCCATATAAATCCTTTTTCATATGAACATTTGGAATAAATATTGGTTTAAAAATTTTTCAAAACAGAGATGGGATGATGTTTGAAGATATCATAACAATAGCTCCTGAATAAGGCAGGTAAGTTGAAATATTTGTTCTATTTCTGATTTCTTTTTGTTCCTCTGATGGCTTTTTCTTCCCATGGATTATCGGGCCATAAATGTTTTGGATAGCGGTTTTTAAGTTCTTTTTTTACTTCGAAATAAGTATTGTTCCAGAAACTCCGAAGGTCAGATGTTACCTGAACAGGCTTAAATCCAGGAGAAAGCAAATGTAGTAATACCGGTATTTTGCCGTCATTAATAGTTGGGGTTTCTGCCATGCCGAATATTTCCTGCAGTCGAACTGCCAATACTGGAGCAGATGCATCATACTGATAAATAATTTTTATAAATGAACCACTGGGAACTTTGATCCTGGTTGGAGCAAGCCGCTCCAGTGCGGTTTGTTTGTCGGGAGGGAGATGAAAGTGCAAGGCATTGAGTAAATCAATTTTCTTTAGGTCTTCATTCCGTTTTATGTTGCTTAAATAAGGGTGCAGCCAATCTTTGCAGGTTTTAAGCAGGGTAGCAGTGGTAACATCAGGCCAGTTTTCTTCTGGGTTCCAGATTTTAAGACTTCTTATGCGGCTTTGCCATTGTTTTGTTTCGTCACTGAAATTCAATAAGTTTTCACCTTCTTTGTTAATAGCATCACAAATAGCATCTGTTACTTTGTCCGGATCAGGAGAATTTAGTGGTTTTGATTGCAATACCAGACTGCCAATTTTTAAATTCCGGGTTGCTGCCAGACCTCCTTTTCGTGTATCCCAGATAATGGTTTCAGAGGTTTTTATTAAAGGTTTAAGGTCAGCTGGATTAAGAGGTGCTGCAAGGAAAATTTTTCCCATACCCTGGCGTGCATCCATGTGAGCTACCGAAAGCCAGGGCTCATGGGCCAGATCATCTTTATGTGAGGCGATCGCATAACTCCCGTTGGAGAGTTGGAAACGGGCATCATTCCCGGGACGTGCCGATGCAATGCGCTCGGGGTAGGCATGAACAAGTAACATTCCGGTATCATACGGGTCAAAAGATTTGTTTTCAGGCTTTATGTTGAACATCCGGTGGTAGTATTCTGCCACATTTATGATTTGATTCCAGCGTTTATTGTTTCGTTTCTCTTGTCTTTGACGGCGTAACTCTTCCACCCGAAGATTAACATCAATCCCGGTTTCGCGGGGCATTGGGTCGCGCTCCTCCAGTACGGCTGCCAGATCGGCTGCCAGGGGCAGATGGGCGGAATCATTGGCCATTAACAGCATATGCGCTATTCGTGGATGACATGGCAATGCAGCCATTTCTTTTCCGTGAGCAGTAATGCGATTGTTATCCAAAGCTTCCAGTTGGTGCAGGGTCATCAAAGCTTCATCTACATGAGATTTTGGAGGTGGTGTAGGCCAGTTAAGGGAAAAAATATCCGTTATGCCCCAAACAGCCAGATCCAGGATAACGGAAGCTAAATCACATGTTTCGATCTCCGGAACCCTGTGCTTCTGCATTCTGTGCTCATCGGCCAAACTCCAGAGGCGGTAACATTTTCCCGGGCCCAGTCTTCCTGCACGTCCGGCTCTCTGATTGGCTGCATCGAGCGTGATTTCTATGGTAGTTAGACGCGACAGCCCGGTTCCAGAGTCAAATTGAAGGTTTCGTCCATAGCCCGAATCTACTACAATGGATACGCCTTCAATTGTAAGGCTTGTTTCTGCAATAGATGTAGCCAATACAACCTTTCGCTTTCCATACGAATGAGGCAGAATGGCTGCTATCTGTGTTTTAGAAGGTAACTGGCCATAAAGAGGGTGTATGGATATATTGTCCAGACTTTTTTTCAGAATATCTTCACATTTTCGTATTTCTCCCTCCCCAGGAAGAAAAGCAAGTATATCTCCTTTATCGTTTTTTACAGCACGGGATATTATTGCCGCCACATTTTCAGCAATAAACATCACATCCCGCGTGCCTGTGTAGGTAATATCCACAGGGTACTGTCTGCCCTGACTTTCCACAACCGGAGCTTTGAGAATCTCTGAAAGTTGAGGTAAATTTAATGTGGCCGACATTACCATTATCCGTAAGTCCGGACGCAAAATCTCCTGACTTTGCTGTGTCAGAACCAGGGCGGTATCAGCAAAGATGCTGCGTTCATGGAATTCATCGAAAATGACCATTCCCACATCTTCCAGGGCATTGTCGTTTTGGAGCATTCGCGTAAGTATTCCTTCTGTGACTACCTCAATGCGAGTGTTCCTACTTACCCGGTTATCAAATCTTATCCGGAATCCAACACTTTCACCAATTTCTTCGCTGAGCAATGAAGCCATACGTAGGGCAATGGTGCGGGCTGCCAGACGACGTGGTTCAAGCAAAATTATTTTTTTGCCCTGAAGCCATGGTTCATTCATCAAAGCTAATGGCAGAAGAGTACTTTTTCCTGCACCTGGAGGGGCACTTACAATGAGTGTATTGTTCTTATTCAGATGTTCCAGTATTTCGGGAATAACCTCTTTTACCGGAAGGTTCATATTTGAAGTATTAAATACCACGGCTTTGATGGATTTGTTTATGCTTGCAAAGATACCCGATTAGGTGTTTATTAAAAACCTGATTTTTCAATTATACCATTCCAGAGCAGGAGAAAAAGGATAAATCTGAAATTAAATCAAAAAACGAAGAAAAATATTACATGAGGCATTAGTTTTGGTTTAGTATTGCAAGTTCCCATGATGTATGGAACTATTTCTAACGGAAGTTAAGTGATGGTTTATTATCGGTTTAATAAAATATCTTGTTGATCACAGGTGGATGCAGGTTTTGAACCGCTTTGTAACATGTGATTTTTCAAAGGGCATAAGCTATAGGTTTGATAGTAGGGAGAACCAGTAGTTACTGATAACTGAAGTATATTCTTTACTCGGGAGGTACATTTCGGCAGTTTGCAGGGGAAAAAGGATGCTTAACTTCTGAACACCGCAAAAAGCAGATTAAAAAACAAATCCGGTTAACCTTCTAAAATAAATCCTTTTACAGACATTATTTAGGTTAACCGGTATTTAAGACCTAAATTTTAGGAAATAACCTATTCTATTTCAAATGATATTTGAGCATTGACGGCGTAGGAAACAATTTTGTTGTTTTCTACATTGGCGTTCATGTTTTTAATGTAAACAGATTTTATATTCTTAACAGTTTTAGAAGCTTCTGCAACAGCATTTTGAGTTGCTTCTGTAAATCCTTTGTCTGATGATGCAATTACTTCAATTACTTTAACTATTTTCATAATACTTAGTTTTTTGAATTCAACAATCAGAAATTAATTAATCTTACCACAAATACCATAAATTCTAACACCAGTAGTATTTGTTTCATCCTCTAACAGGGCTACTGTAGGTAGCTTCACTTCATCTTAAGAGGTCGGATGAGACTCGCATGCAAGAACTTATACATGTTTTTTTATGGCAAATATTGCCGGGCTCGTTTCATAAGGAAAATGATTTATAAATAACTAAGGTTAGTGGAGATATATAATTTTAGTTTTATGCTTCTTCGTATTGGATAACCTCTACTGGGCAACTTTCTGCTGCATCTTTAATTTCATCGGCATAATCATCATAATTAACACCCTCTCTGACAATAGCCATATCATCTGGTAAGTCAAATACTTCCGGACAGATATCTACACAAAGGTTACAGGCGGTACAACCTTCTTCAATCCATACTTTTTTAATAGCCATAATTGTAAAATTTATAGTTAAAAATTAATTACCGGGATTAAGAATGTTTGGTTCCGGTTTTAACCAATTAACTACTATTAATATACAAATTGATATCCGAAAGGTCAAGGGAAGAGTATGAAGAATTGTTATTTGGATATTAAAAAAGCTGCCAGTTGCTGGCAGCCTTTAAATATTAATGTAATGTTTTATTTTTAATTAACCTTAAAGCAGTGAAGCATCCAATGAAATAGCCACTCCTTGTTTTAATGCTTTGGAAACCGGGCAGTTTTCTTTGGCCTCTTCTGCTATATTAAGAAATTCATCTTTTTCAATTCCCGGGACTTTCCCTGTGGTAGTCAAATGTATTTTAGTTATGCTGAAACCGTCATCTCCTTTTTCAATAGAAGCCTCAGCTTTTGTTTCAATACTTTCCGGATTATGACCAGCTTCTGATAAAGCGTGTGAAAAAGCCATTGAAAAGCATCCTGCATGTGCTGCAGCAATTAATTCTTCTGGACTGGTTCCCTGTCCACCTTCAAAACGCGATTTTGCTGAAAAATCTCCTTTCCAGGCGCCTTCTCCCACATTCATGGTTCCTGTGCCTTTGGCAAGATTTCCTTTCCATATAGCTGATGATTTATGCGTACTCATAACATTAAATTTTAAGGTTCAACACTTAACTGTTAAATCAACAACTTAAATTGTAAAAGGTTGAGTTCTTCCGATAATTTTTACAGGGTCCTTTTTTCTCTCTATTTTGTTCAGGTATAAATATTAAGAATGCTTTTCTTCTCAAAACTTTATAATGGCTGGTTATTTAGAAAATATTGATACAATCTTCAGGTGTACACAATGACCTTTTGACTTAATGCAAAAAGTCAAAAATGGTCTGCTCTCTTTTTCAGCAGACCCAATTTAAAATTTTCCTGAAAAAAAAAGGGCCGTATTTTCGGCCCTTTATGCATTATTATGATTACTCTGATTTGGTTAAAAAGGAAAATCCTCTTCATGATCTACCTCTTGTTTTTCACCAAAATCAGGTTTGTTTGCAAGCTGGTGCTCTGCATTACCATTTACATATATAGCTTTATAAGGTTGGGGAACAGGACATGGGTATTCACAGGCTCCACAACCTATACAAATAGATTGATCTACTACGGGAATTTGTAAGCCATCTTTGTAAGGCACCATATTTACCGCTTTTGTGGGACAATGCTCCGAACAGGCCCCGCAATCTGTTTCATCAGTATATACAATGCAGTTTTGTTTTACAAAAACTGCTTTTCCCATTTGTGTTAATTGTTTTTCTTCAAGTGCAAGAGGCAGAATTGCACCCGTCGGGCAAACTTCGCCACATTTTGTACAATCAAAATTACAAAAATGGGTAGCATAATCCATATGGGGTTGCATAAATCCTTCTAGTCCGTAATGTGTGAGAGATGGCTGTAAAACTCCTGTAGGACAAGCTGCCACGCATAGTGAACATGCTGTGCAAATGTCATTGAATCGTTTTATATTGCCGGCACCTGGGGGGGTTACGGGATATTCTTTCTTGTTTCTTTTCAGATCTTTCTGATTTTCCGGAAGTTTATTTTTTTTCAGGGCATAGATGCGGCTTCCGGTAAGTAAAGCTAATCCAGTAACAAGGAGCTTCCGGCGATTACTATCGGTAGTTTCCTGTTTGTTTTGTGTTTGCATTGTTGTTTCTTTGAAATCTATTGGTCTCTTTGTTTTATTGGATGCCGGACGAAGAGACAGGGCTAATTCAGGGCAGGTGTCCAGACAATTGAAGCAGGTCACGCATCGGCTGTGGTCAACAGAATAGTTTCGGATATCGATGCATTCACTTTTACAGACTCCTGCACATCTTCCGCATCGGGTACAGGTTGATACATCAAATTGTACTTTCAGGAAACTATATTTTGAAGCGACCCCGAGTAACGTACCCACCGGACAGATAGTATTGCAGAATAAGCGACCGCGTTTCCAGGCAAAATAGCCAATAGCAACAATAGTGACTAAAGATAATAAAACCGGCAGAAGGTATGGCATCATTAAGTTTACACGATATACCGAATAGATTTCAAAATTCTGTAAAACAGGCGATATGACAATATTATTAAGCCATACTGTCAAAGGCTTAAATAAATAGGTAAATGATCTGCCCGCTATACTGTATGGATCCAGCCAGGTAACAATCCATCCGGCTCCGAAAATGATGGCTAATGCCATGATGGCAAGAAAAGTGTAACGTAGTACGGGATGTGCTTTCTTGTATTTGAAGAACCTTTTCTTTTTTGATTTCCAACGAGCTGCTTTATTGATGACATCCTGTAAAATTCCCAATGGGCATATGACTGAACAGTAAATTCGTCCTGTCAGAAATGTCAACAGCAAAACCAGTAAAAAACCGCCGGCTGTAGCAAGTGAAAAGACTGTCAGAAAATGCAGGAGGGAAGGAATAAACTGGAGATAAAGGATGGTGTTGAATGTATCGCTGGGAATCCATTCATACAGATCAATAAACAGAATGAAGGTGAGAATTAATATCAACAAAGCAAGAACTACCCTGCTATTTTTGAGAAAACTATAGAATTTCATCCGTGTAAAATTTATTTTGTAAGATTGGATGGAACTCACATGCAAGAACTTATACATATTCTTTTGAGATAAACATTGTTATGCTCGTTCGATCCTTGTAAAATTTATTTATTATGGTCGGATGGAACTCGCAATTCTTTTATTCATGCACTTTTGTGCAGATTTGAGAAATCAAAGCTCCATGCTCGTTTCAATCGTTTTAGAAAAACGACAATCGGCAAATACTTTACAAGTTTTTTTCTCTTGGCTGCCGGGAGAATAAATTCAAATGTAATTTGAAATTTACAGATGCCGTTTTTTTAAGCACAAGATGTCTTTCTATGCCTGAGTATAAAATGATTTCCCGGTTTCCGTGAAAAAGTTCCGGGAACCGGGAAATTAGGTAAAAAACGATGAAAAGTGTTAAGTCATTTTTATGCGGTTGATGGAAACATTTTGGAGGTTCATTGTACCCAGTCCCATCTCATCCGCAATTCGGATATGGTTAATATTCTGAGGTTTTTCACCAAACATCATTGTTGCTGCAGCATCCACGGCCACGATATCTTTTCCGGCGATCAGAGCTTTCAGATCTGCGACATCAGAAACTGACACTCCTCGGGGACCGTTGCGGGTCATCATGCGGTAACCATCGATGATATTGAGATCCGGTTTACGATAGGTAAGGAAATCCGCAATGCATTGACTAAGGTCGTTGCCGTGATAAAATCCACGATCCCAGACAACCCCCATAAGGTTTTTCATGGCCAGGGAAACGGTTGTGGAACCATGATGTTTAAGTATGGGTACATTTATAAATACATCTGTTTCTATAAGTTCGCGGTGTACTTTGGTTTTTTGAAGTCTTTTCCCTTTAGGAATAGATACTTCTCGATACATTGATTCATTGTTACCGGGAACTACTTTGGCTCCTGCACTTCGGGCTGCTTCCTCCAGTCCGCTGTTGCGATAACACCGATCCCATTGATCGCAGGTATGATCAAAAACCACCACTTCTGATGCTCCTGCATCCATACAGCTTTTCACAATTCGGTTTATTAAATCCGGATTGGTATTCCCTGCTCTTTCAGGTGGTACATCCCAGCCAATATTTGGTTTAACCAGTACTTTCTGTCCGCTTTTTACGAATTTTCCCATTCCTCCAAGGGATTCCATAGCTTTTTCAAACATATCAGCTGCTTCACCGCCACGTACAGCAACTAAGTCATACTTCCCTTCTTCTGCGGGTAAACCCACAGCGTTTAATCCGCCAAAATTGGGGATTAAAGCTCCTGCCAGTCCCAGACCAGCTCCTTTTATCAGAAAATCTCTTCTTTTCATAGGTGTCCTCCTTAGTAATGTGGAATAATCTTTAGCCAATGATTAGTCCATATTTATTATTTGAATATTTTTAAATACAATTGGGATGAGGATGATAGGCATATACAATTCAATCTATGTCGAAATGGGCATGTTTTGACGTATAAATATATGAAATTGGATGAATTCCACGCTACTCAAACGGTTAATTTATAGTCGGTTTAAATAAAAAAGCCGGGGACTTTCTTAAAAATCATTGACAAATGAAAGCGAAAATAGTTTATGACATCAATTTAATTTAGAAATGAACCAAATAAACATATGGTTATAAAATAACCCGTAGCCATAAGGTACGGGTTTTCTTTTCTTTAGAAAAATTGTCTTGGTATGCTCATAAACGGCAACTGAATTCCCTGAATAACAGTCAAATCCGGGCTAGCCTTTTGCGGCAATATTTTAAGAGAGTCAGAATTCTTTTTGACTGATCAAATCTCCATTTTCGTCCCAAATAGACCAAACTCCGCTTTTGGAACCATCGATGTATTCCATTTCATACCGAAGTGTTCCGTTTTCATCCCAGATGTACCATTTCCCATTTTTCTTCCCTTTTTTATAGCGTGCTTCAGCTATTTTAGTGCCGTTTTCATCCCATGTAATCCAGGTTCCGTCCATTTTGTTGTCACTAAATTTTCGGACCTCTTTTTTTGCACCGTTTTCAAAAAAATAAGTTGTGGTACCATTCTTTTTACCATCTTCCACCTGCATTTCAATGCGAATATTTCCATCAGGGAAATATTCGATATAAGTACCGGTGTAAGGATTGTTGTTGAAATCGTAGAATACTCCTTCTTTTTCAACAAGTTGAGCATGCAACAGAGTGCCTGTTACTACTAATGCGAATAATAATATCAGCTTTTTCATGGCCTTTGTTTTAAGAGTTGTTTTCAAAAGCCTCCCAACTTGTCCTGTAAATGTGTTAACGCAAAATTAACATTAAAGTTACATATAGGCAACTTTGCGGTGAAATTTCGATTACATTTATTCTATGATTCTTTTGTTGAGCGTTCTAAAATACGGAAATATTGATACGGAAAGTAGATATTAATTGAGTTGAAGATCAATTATTAAGAGCTATGTTATCACTGGTGCGGATATTTCGCATTATGTTGAGGGTGTTAATAAATGGTTTGTGAACTGTAATAAAAAAAAGGAAGACCTTAAAACAGTCCTCCCTCAATAACTTTAGTATTATAATAGTCTGTTATTGTTTAATCAAAATCCTGTGAATTATATTTTTACAACACAAAGGTTGTTTTGATTAAGATTTTGAGGATCAATGATAGACTACTGATATCCAAAAAACCAATGATCTATTGTTATTAACTTGTAATGCTTATTCTTCATCAACATTATCCAGCTGCAGATTTAATGCATGCAGCTCATTGGTATTAACATTAATCGATCTGACCACAGGCTCGTAAGAAATGATTTTTGCTTCAACTGAATAATTACCAGGCTTAATCTGATTGAATACAAATTTACCGTCAAAATCGGTATAGGTTTTTGTGTCAGTTCCATTAAGTTTAACTTCAACCCCTGTCAGGGCCTCCCCTGTATTCTGGTCAACAATAACTCCTGAAATACAGGTATTGGCTTTAGCTGGTTCTCCCGGCTTGTCTGTAAGTGCGAATGTGTTCACTATTGAGCCTGCCAAAATTGCGATACTTAATATCAATGCTTTCATAACACTTTATGTTTTTGTTTGTAGTTTCTTTTTCCTTTAATTGTTGGTACAAATGTAAAGGTGCTATGTTACGCTAATATTAAGTATGAATTATCAGACATTTAAGAATTGAAATATTTCCTTTAACGGTGGCAGGCACAATAAGATTAATACAAGTATTGCTAAGGATGGACTCTTTTGCATTCGGTTCAAAGTTTATGAAAAGAAGCATTACATACCAACTTCCTCCAGGGCCTCTGAGACGTTGATCACATAGTCTGCCAGCTTTTCACATTCAGAGAACAGGTCATTAAAAATAATACCTGCTTCGTAAGAGTACACATCATTGGCCAGATTGTCGAGATGTTCGCTCTTCAATTGGTTTCGATAATTGTTGATCTGGTCTTCCAATAACCTTGCTTTGGTGAGAGAAACCATTAATTCGTCCTGTTGCAGATTTTCCCGCATTACCGAGAGAGCTTCTTCAGTTAGGTTGAACATGAGTTCCAGTTTGTCAATTGCTGATTCCTTCAGTGATATGTTTTTCTCCCGCATTCGATTGACGAATCGGGCCAGGTTAAAGTTGCAGTCCGCCACGCTTTCAAGATCCCCTGAAAGTTTGAGCATAGAGCGAAGGCGTTTTCTTCCGAGCTCACTAAGTTTATACTGCGAAATCTGGGTAAGATAGTTGGTGATTTCTACCTCAACGTTATCGCTGATGCCTTCGTATTTCTGAACTTTGGAAAAAAGTTTATTGAATTTTTTATCCTTTTTTTCATGTATCATTTTACGAACGAAACCAAACATTTTGGTTGTATGTTTGGCATAAAACTGAACTTCTTTTTTTGCCTGGAGAATAGATAATTCTGAAGTGGAAAGCATTCCTGTGGTAATGTATTTCAGCCGGAACTCTTCTTCTGAATCTTTGGTTTTATTGGGAACCATATACTCCACTACTTTTTGTATTAAAGGGGTAAACCATACAAAAATCAGTACATTCAAAATATTGAAAGAAGTATGGAAGAAGGAGAGGGCAACCGGAATTGCTGCAGGGTTTTCATTGGGGGAGACTCCTCCGTTACGGGTAATTATAGTGTCAATCAGACCGGTGTAATTATTAAAAATAGTCAGCATCCATAAAACGCCCAGCATATTGAAAATTAAATGAATTCTTGCAGCTCTTTTGGCGCTTATATTTCCCACTGATGAAGCAATATTGGCCGTTATGGTTGTTCCGATATTTTCTCCGAGTATCATTGCGGCAGCCTGGCTGAATTCTATCCAGCCCTCGTTACACATAACAAATGTGAGGGCCATTGTTGCTGATGAGGATTGCACAACAACGGTAAGAATTGTGCCTAGACCAAGGAAAAGAAGGGTGGTGAAGATTCCACTATCAGTATATTGATGCAGGAAACTTAGTATCTGCGGGTTTTCCTGAATGTTAGGTACCGAATTTTTCAAATATTCCAGCCCCATGAAAATCAGTGCAAATCCGATTATTAACTCTCCATATGAGCGGCGGGTGGCCGATTTGGAAAAAATGAAGGGAAGTCCAAGCCCAATGAGAGGAAGAGAATAGGCACTAATTTTAACTTTAAATCCAAAAAGTGTAATTATCCAGCCCGTAACAGTGGTTCCTATATTGGCCCCCATTATTACACCTATTGATTCTTTTAAGGTAATAAGTCCGGCATTAACGAAACTTACGATCATTACTGTGGTTGCAGAGGAAGATTGAACCATTGCCGTCACCAGAAATCCGGTGAAAATGCCCAAAAACCTATTGGAAGTCATGGCTGATAAAATGGCTCTCATCTTGTTTCCGGCAACTTTTTGGAGAGCTTCACTCATCATTTTCATTCCATATAGGAACAAACCAAGAGATCCTACCAGCGAAAGAAAATCAAAAAATGAATATTGCATTACGAATGAATGTAAGAGATTTTATTTTTGGGCTTTCATACTCACTATAAAGAAATTGTAATATAACAAATGGATGGTTGAAAAATGGGCTTATTATGAATTTTAAAGTAAGTTAAAGAACTAAAGAATAATTCTAAAACATCCGGTTGTTCTCTTACAATTCCTTAAAGGGTTGATGGTAATGGCAAAAATATATAAAAATGTGAATGATACTATTATTCTACTCGGTAATTATAGATGTAATTGCTTTCTCCCCCGGTAATTAAATTGAACCGGTAAGCCGATGATTTAAGGAAACCAATTGAAAAGCGGGATGTTCCTTTTAACGGAAATCCTTTGTAAAGACTTCCGTCATTATTATACAGATAAATGCGGGAAGCAT
This sequence comes from uncultured Marinilabiliaceae bacterium, assembly GCA_964403175.1. Classification (GTDB taxonomy): domain Bacteria; phylum Bacteroidota; class Bacteroidia; order Bacteroidales; family Marinilabiliaceae; genus Marinilabilia. The sequence goes on along the minus strand of CAYOFH010000003.1, from coordinate 17,841 downwards.
CTTCACTTACCAATCCTATTTTATGGTCGGTTGCCGAGAACTGATAAACATCTCCCATTGTTTGAATTCTTTGTCCGGTTTTTTCTTCAGCAATTGTTTTAAGATCAGAATTATATATTTTGAAACCTTCAGGTGTTATAAAAATATAGTGTGGATTATTTCTGTGCATCAAAACAAATGAGTGTTCCTTCTTTTCCGGTTTGGTTTTATTGTTAATACTTGTTTTGCCTGAAGGAAGGCTTATTTTGGCCAGTGCCCCATCTCTGGTAGAAGTGATTAGCGCGGATTTTTCTGAATCAGGATTCTCCAAAAAGAACGGACTTTGAGTATTCCGGACAAAACTTTTTTCAGGGGTAACACGGTGATTCCCCCGTCTGTCCATAACATAGTTGCGGTAGGCATCACTGAAAACAATATAATCATTACCACTGTTTCGAAAAAACTGAACCGGCTGATAAACTATTCCTTCCGTTTGAGGTATATTCCAACCCGGAACCCGGGCCCCTGTTTTATCAAAAAGGTAAACTTTTCGGTCTTCCAGCGGTAAGAAAATCCTGTAATCTCTGTTATTGTCATAATCAAAGACTGATAGACCACAAGCAGCCTTTGCCGGAAGATTAAACGGGTATTTTGCCACATGGTTCCCGTTTCGATCCAGAAGATATAACTTTGTCGGGGTGTTAAAAAGATATTGCAGTTTGTTGTTTCTATAGAAGTCTATTTGGTGAATTTCGCTTAAAATGGGGCCATCCACTGGTTTTTTCCACAGAATACGTCCCATATTGTTAATCAGATAAAGGTTATTGGCAGCATCTTGTACCATTATTTCTTTTTCTTTGCTATAGTGGTTTTCTACCAGAGCCGGTTTCATTGAAACCATGGAATCAATTCTGCTTTGCCAAATGGTGCGCGGTTCTTTGTCGCGATGTGGGGCATGCTTGGCATAAATGGTTGCATAGTTAAGATCTGAGCTATTGGAAATCTGGAGGCCGGCTGCATAAAAATTGAAAAGAACTTTTTCCTGTGCCTGGGTGGGATGAAACTTCCCCTGGTTCAGACTTTTTCCTGTAAAAGAATATACATGTGGTATTTCTGCAAAAAGAAGGAAGTTTTCTTCGTAAGAAAAATTCTCGGCAAATGAAGAGTAATAAGGATGACTTTCAAGAGTCCGATGGAGCACATTATTATATAAAAAGGATTCCAGCGTTTTCTGGCTATCGGCAAATATCAGGTAATTACGGAAAAAAGAAAAGTACTTCATAGGCAAATCGGGAAAAAGATTTGACCATACAAGGTTGTTAAGTTCTCCTTCAAATCCTCTGTAAACAGGGAAGGAGGTGGATTCATCCACATTGTAGTTTTTAAGAGGTTTCCCGGAAATACCATAGTATTCCTGAATGGTTTGTATTACCGGAAAGGACGCCGATTGGCCTTTGGTTCGAAACACCAGAAAGCGTCCTTCAGAGGGGTTGCTGGCATTGTAATTGGAACGGGCAAAAGCCATTTCACCATCAATAATTTCAAAAAAGGTTTTTACAAAAGACTTACCGGTTTTGTTTCTGAAATCTTCGTCCAATGATTCTATTTTAGAGCCTTCTTCGGTGCCGGCAATGTATTGCTCAAAATTAGTGATGAACTGTTGTTGGTCAGAGAAATTATAACCTGTAAATAATTTAATGTCAGAGGGAAGGATTTTTTCCAGTGTCGAACGTCGCGGTTCCACATCATTAAAAAGAGCTACAAAATCCTCGTTTGAACGGGGGTTGACAAAGCCATTCAGCATTAAGCCATCCTGTTTAATATCAAAATCCAGTGCACTCCAACGGGCTGTTTTTGCTAAAAAAGAAGCAGTTTTTTTCTGTCCTGCCGCTAAAAATGGTTCTGAAAAATCTTTAATACCGTCAAAATTAATGAACAGCGAACCGTCGGCCCGGCTGCTAATTGTTTTTTGAATTGAAGAAAAGTGCTCGTCATCCGTCAGTGACAGGCCTGATTGTTGTTGTCGGATTGAAGTTTCAATTAGCAATGAGGAATGACTAACAGAGAGAATACCTTTCTGTAAGGTGACAAAAAGCTTAAGATCAGAGTGTTTTGCGGGTTTTGTTTCGTAAATGGGAAAACCGGTGTATTCTCGTTTTCCTGTCAGCTTTCGGTCAATCCAGGATTCAAGCTGGCTTTGATGGCTTTTATTTTTTAATGCAAAATGAAAATTCCAGGCGATGGTCTCTTTTCCTATTTTAGTGAATGATAGATAAACGGGGGAGTTCAACAGATCTTTTCCGACTCCGGAATTAAAAAAAACCGAGGAATCGGCGTAGCTCATTAAATGATAGAGATTTGAAAGACTCTCGAAAGCAAGTAATTCTTCGCGATAATCTATTTTTTTCTGTAGGGTGGTGATAAATTTTTCAGGATCAGATATTTTTATAATCAGGGCTGCATTCACCGGCACGGCATCAATAGTCTGTGCTGTGTTGTAGCTCTGATGTCTGGACAAATTCCACAAAACAGCAGCGATAATTGCTACAAAAACTAATATTCCTGTAATTATTCCCGGGTTTTGTTTTGACATCTATACTAGGTTTTCTGTTTCACAAAATTATCTGACAAAGGCAATTTTAGTAAACTGACTGGTTTCTCCATCGGGAAGACTTAAAAAAACAATATAAATGCCCGCTTTAACTCTTTCTCCCCAAAGGTTTTTCCCGTTCCACAGAGCCTGACCGCCCAAAGACATGGTTTCATAAACCAGATTTCCGGCTGTATCGGTGATTTTCACAGTGGTTTGGTCCATTAAACCAGTGATTGTAACAGGGCCTTCATGAGACGGCCGAACTGGATTGGGATAAACATACACCTCGCTAAAGTTGTCGGCTCCCTGAATTGCATCACCCATTAAGCTGATTAGACCTTCACTTGTTGCAATATATACCTCCCCGCTTTCTTCATCAATAAAAAGGTCGGATATACTGTTGGATGGTAACGGACTGTTGGATGCCGTGAAATGGTTTACAGTGGTGGTTCCGTCTTCTGAAATGATGTAGAGACCTGTTTCTTCGGTTCCAATATATTTTCGGTTGGCACCATCAATGGCAATGGCTGTTACACGTCGTCCTTCCAGCAAATAATCTGCCAGGCCTGTTCCGTCGTTTCGGGGAACCTTTATCCGCGAAAAGACCGGTTTTTCCGTGTTGAAAACATTGCCCGGATCATATTGAACCAGAACTCCAAGGTCTGTCCCAATCCATATGTATCCGTTATGATCTTTGGCAAAGCAGTAAACGTAGGTGGTCAGCGTTTCTCCGTTTTCGTCCCATATTTCCATTAAGCCTGCGTTTCTGGGGTCTTTATCCTGGGATGGAGGAAGGGCTCCCCTGTATCGGTCATCATTAGGGTTGTCCAAAGTTCCGTTATCATCAAAAACAAAAAGACCTCTTGCGATACCTGTCACTACAAAAACCCATTTCTGGCCATAATTATCAATAAGAAGATCTCCAATTTTATTTAAATGGTCAGACAGAGTGCCGTATTTATAATTGTACCAGGCACTGTCACGCTTATTGTAAACAATTACATTATCAACATCTGAGTTGGTGATAAACATGTGACCCGTATCATCAAAAGTCATGCTCCAGATTCTTGTATAACGGTCCATCGGAGAATTTGGAAAATTATTGATGCCACTGTTTCCATCCACAAAATGGTTTTTTAAATAGTATTCTCCGTGCGAATTTTTATCAAACTCATAAAATCCGTTTCCCCAGGAGGCAACAAAAACATTTTGAGGATTATCCGGATTTACACTAATGTTGATCAAATCACGGGAGTTCGAAGATACAAAAGCTGATGTGTTGCTTCGGTTGAAAACTGTCCAATTATTGTCGGTTAATACAGATACTTCCGGTGCAATCCATGCATTTTCATAAAGTGCACTAAATCCTCCCGGAACCGTCCAAAGGGCATCCCGGGTTTTAACAACCCGTAAAATTTTATTGCTGGCAGGGCCTGAAGGTAATAACTGTTCGTAAGTACCATCATCTTTTTCGAAAAATAAACCTCCGTTTCCGTCAGCAATCCATAATCGGTTGTTGCTTCCAACAATAGCTTTTCGGAAAAAGGGGTGATGATATTCCTGTTCAGCCATTTCCAAAGAGTCGGTATTTCCCAATGGAGTTAATGAAAGATCCAGGATGTTAAGTCGGTCCCTGGTGGAAATCAGAATTTGGTCTTCTGTGGCCGAAAAGCTGAAAAATCGGGCATAGTTTCCGTGAGAGGACTGACCGGTATTCGTAAATTGAACAAGATTGCAGGTACTACCTTTTTCTCCACGTGCAGCGATAACCGCATCAGATGTAGCCAGAATATCACAGTAAGGGGTGGCCGACTGAGAAATGCGGGTCCAGTTTTGATAAAAAGCTAACTGCGATGAATTGATGTTGGCGGCCATAATACCTTTTTCGGTAGCTACATAAATGGAATCTTTTTTGACAACTGATTTATATGTTTTAAGAAAAGAGGCGTCTTCTCCAATTATAAAAGTGGTGGCAATTTCTTTATTGTAAATATCCAGTTCCAGAATTCCAAAGTCCGTGCTGCAAAAAACACGTCCGTTAAAGTAAAGAAAATGATTAATCTGTTTGCTGCCGGATAAGTTTTCAATTTTAAGATCGGGAATGTTGAAAACTTTATCATTTTGTATTAAATCAATGTTGCCGTTTTCGTAACCCACCAGGAGTGTGTTGTTTTCGGAAATTGACTGAATGGCTGAAATTCCGGAATCTGAAAGTCCGGTGTTTTTGTTTTTAACCCTTACGGAGGATGTTTCTTTATGATAATAGATCAATCCCAGTCTGGTTGCACCTATCAAGAAGTCCGGTGTTTCAGCAATGTCAAAGCAATTCTTGTAGGAAAAATAGGTTTTCCATTGCTCCTGTCCATTGACATGAGAAGAATTAAGAATTACAATAATCAGGAAAAGAAATATTTTTGCCTGCCTCATTTGTTTAAAGTTTATAATCCTCAGTGCTGTTATTAAGGAAATTTACGAGCTTTTCTATTGCTCTTGCCCTGTGACTGATGAGGTTCTTTTGCGATAAAGGCATTTGAGCGAATGAAACCTCTGCTTCATTCGGCTGAAAAACGGGGTCGTATCCAAAACCTTCGTCTCCCTGGGGTTTTTCCAATATTTTTCCCTCCACAATGCCTTCAAAGACTTGTTCCTGTCCTTTTATAATGAGGGCAATAACTGTTCTGAATCTGGCCTTCCGATTGGTTTTTCCTTTTAGTTCTTCCAGTAATTTAAGTATGTTTTTTTTACTATCTTTTGTGTTACCTGCATAACGGGCAGAGAATACTCCGGGTGCACCATTCAGACTATCAACCTCAAGTCCTGTGTCATCTGCAAAACAATCTTTTCCCCATAAGTTGTGGACAAACCTTGCTTTTTCCAGTGCATTATCTTTCAGAGTATTACCGGTTTCAGGTATTTCGGTCTGATAATTAAGGTCTGCCAGTGACCGGATGTTCCATTTTTCTCCCAGTAAACTGTTTATTTCTTTGGCTTTATGTTGATTATTTGTTGCAAAAATCAGTTCCATAATTATTTTATACTTTTCAGATAACTGTTGAATGCGAAAATACAAAAAAAAGCAAACCTTCTAACCTGCTTTGTATATGAGTTTTTGTTAAGTGATACCCATGCACCGAAAAAGAGCTGATCCTGCAGTCAGGAAAGGGTAGATGAAACAGGGGCAAAGCCAGGAGGGCTTCATGTAAGTTATGAAATTTTAGTCTTCATAAAAGAGGGCTGCCATGCTATTGGCAGCCCTCTTTTATGAATCATTCCAAGGCAGAGTTTAAAAACTGCCACCGTATCCGTATTTCATTAAATCAGTACGTGGGTTGATTACCATAACCGGTACTTTGGCACTATTGGCAATGATGTATTGTTCCTGGGCGCCAAGTACATAATCGTGAAATGCAATGTCCCGGGTGGTCATAATTATAATAAGGTCTGCATTATTGTTTTTTGCGAAATCAACCGTTTCCTGAGAAAAAGAAGATTTATGTTTGGACAGAACCAATTCATAATCAATATTTTTTTCTTCAAGGAAATTTTTGCAAAATACAACATTGGCTTTTGTCCTGCCATCTACTCCTCCATCTCGTGAAGTTGAAGAGAACAAAAATATTTTGGTTTTGAAGAACCTTGACATGTATTCTGCCCAACGCAATTTTTCTTTATTCTCCGATTTAAAATCAACCGGGAAAACAATTTTTGTATAATCATTTTTTTGAGGAGGTTCCTGCACTACAAGGAAGGGGACTCTGGAACCCACAATTACTTTAAGGGCCCAACTTCCGGTCAGCTTTTGAAGACCTTTCATTCCATGAGTTCCCATTACAACCAATGCGTTCTCCAATTCTTCGGAAACTTCATTGATGGTTTTAAAAATGGTTCCTTCTCTTACGAGAATTTCAGGCTTTATGCCAAGTTTTTGTTCAATACCGGAAACCTCTTGCTTCAATTGATTTTTTGCTGCTTCTATTTCCGAATCCTTCTTTACAATATGTAATAAGGTAACATTTGTGTTCAGAACTTTCGAAAGATTCACAGCATGAGCTGCCGCGTTAAAGGTAACTTCGCTAAAATCGTAAGGAACCAGAATACTATGCATTAAACTTTCCATAGGTTGGTTAGATTCAAATTCATCGGATAAAGATAATATTTTTGTTTTTACAAACATTAAAGATTTTCAAGCTTTTTTTGAAAGGCAAAAAAGTATAGATTAATGGTACTTTTTAAATGATTTTATTTGTGCTCAGGATTGATACTGCCGGGGATAAAAATAATGTGTAAATTGGAGTTCATTAATTAGGGTTAAATTACCTTTATACCAATTACGTTATCAGCAGGTGTTATGCAGGGTTGAGATGCTCCGTTAATGTGAAGGCAGTGAAACGATCGAAAACCTTTTAGCCGGGCAATTAATCAGGTTTAATTATTGAAATAATGCTTCCGGAAATAATTTTATAAAGAACTTTCCTGAGGGTGATACGTAATGATAGGTTTAAACAAGCTTAATTGTTTACTGAATGATTCTGTTTTCTACTAAATTTTCCTGGCTTTTGTTTTTGGCCATTCTATTTTTAATTGTGTTGTTAATCATCTGGATTCGCAGATATATCCATAAAAGGGTTGAGATATTAACTGCCGAACGTGTTGCTTTGGTTTTAAAAGTTAAAGAAAAGGCACATCGTATTCAGGCTCAGTTTGATTCTGATTCCATTGTGCATACACATCAGGGGCCTAAAAAAAAATCAAGAAAATACCAGAAGGTCACCGTTCTTTTCGCCGACATTCAGGGTTTTACCAGAATTGTAGAGCAGCTTAACCCGGAAATGCTCATTGACGAACTGGATCAGTTCTTTCTTCACTTTGATGAAATTGTTGAAAAGCATAGTATTGAAAAGATAAAAACTATTGGAGATGCTTATATGTGTGCCGGTGGTTTACCCATAAAAAACAGTACCAATCCCATTGAGGTTGTTCTTGCTGCCATGGAAATGCAGAATTACATGAATCAGATGCGGAAAATAAAAACTCTGGAGCATAAGGAATTCTGGGAATTAAGAATTGGTATTCATACAGGTCCTGTTATTTCAGGAATGGTGGGACGAAAAAAGATTTCGTTTGATATTTGGGGAGATACAGTTAATATTGCCAGCCGAATGGAGTCCTCGGGAATTGCAGGAGAGATAAATGTGTCAGGAACTACCTGGCAGTTAGTTAACGAATTTTTTATAGGGGAGTACCGGGGAAAGATGCCTGTTAAATATAAAGGCGAAACGGATATGTTTTTTATTAAAGGTATCATTCCCGAGTTGTCACTGGATGGTGACGGCAGACAGCCCAATGAATTGTTTCGAATAAGACTTCAGCACATCAGATTTGCTGACATGGAGGAAGCAGTTCTTAACCGGCTTGATAGTGAATTACCTTCCGAATTGACTTACCACAATATGAAGCATACAATAGATGTGGTAACCCAGGTGGAAATAATTGGAAGAGGAGAAGGGGTAAGTGAAGAAGAAATGTTGTTACTTAAAACTGCTGCTCTTTTTCATGATACAGGGTTCCTGATAGATTTTGATAACCATGAAGATAATAGTATCGAACTTGCACGGGAGGTAATGCAGCTATACGGCTTTTTGGATGAGCAAACAGATGAAGTATGTCAGCTGATAAATGTAACCCGAAAGGATGCAGAACCCAGCAATCATTTGGAAGCAATATTAAAAGATGCAGATTTGGATTATCTGGGACGTTCCGATTTCCTTCCTGTTTCCAACAGACTTTATAAAGAATTTGAACTGCTGGAAGGAAAAATGTCATTAGAGGAATGGAACCAAAAACAAATTAATTTTATCTCCGAACATAAATATTATACGACCACAGCAAAAAATCTGAGACAGATTAAGAAAGAAAAACAGTTGAATGGATTAAGGGATTTAGATAATGAACCGTCATAAATTCATATATTCTTGTTAAATTTGTTGTTACTTTTATTACTTGCTCCATTTGAAAATAATATGATCAAAAGTGCGTTGTAACAGAAACCGGATTATTAATAAATAAATTTTAAAATATCATGGCAAAGAATTTTGAGCCCGAAAACAAATTACCTAATATCATTGGGCAGGGAACTAAAATTGTGGGTGACATTGAAACTAATGGCGACATTCGTATTGATGGTAATATTGAAGGAAATGTAACCTCTAAAGGCAAGGTAGTAATTGGTTCCAACGGATTAATTAAAGGAGAAGTGTTTTGTAGTAATGCCGAACTGGCCGGATCTCTTAACGGGAAAATTGCAGTAAGTGAATTACTTTCTTTAAAGGCCAGCTCTAAGGTAACCGGAGATATTAAAACAGGAAAACTGAATATTGAACCGGGGGCTATTTTCACAGGCACCTGTAATATGGGAAATCAGACCCAGGGAACTGTTAATCCTCAGTCGCCGCCTAAAGAAGTAAAGAAATAGATGTCTTTTATTCAATAGTTCGTGTTGCTTTTGCAAGAACCCAAGATTTAGTTGTTTGTTCTCTACTGATGTTAATGAAAAAAGTCAAAATATCAGTGTTTAAATGATCTCTCTGTTTTTAAGAATCTAACGATCTATTGTATAATGGGACTACTTTTATATAAAGTATTATTAATAAAAGAATTTATTTATGGCCTGCTAATCAAAGGACTGGCAGGCCTTGTTGTTTTTATTGAAGCAGGACATGTGCCAGGAAACTGGATATTTCTTGCTCTCATTATGATTTCGCTTTTTCCTCTGAGCACATTTATTTTGAAAGAAATCCGTAATATTTGGCCCGATAACCTGGGATTTCTTTTTGCCGGGCTTTCCATGTTGAAAATGTTATTGATCCCGGTTCTTATTATATTATTTTTCGACAAAAGCCATGCTGATGTTGAGGCTTTTGTGATTCCCGCTGTTGTAGGCTATCTCATTTTAATGGGGCTGGATACAAAATGGAAAATTCAATGGCTTTTCAGTAAGAGAAATTAATCAGGGCCCTTTTAACTAGCAAATTTTTCTGTCTCAAGTACAGGTTTCTACAAGGCTTGCTGAAAAAATCAGTTAGCGCGAATTTACAAGTGAAGCCGGCTTAAAGCAGGATGATGGGGGAGGTTAGCCGCAATTTATGAACCTTTGCTTTATCAGGGTGTTTTAAAGGCGCCACAAACACCCATCTCAGTCCGCTTCAGCAGGCTTTCCAGAGAAAAGATTCCCTGTTTCTTTCGAAAAACCTTACACTTACAGATACTAATTATTAGTGATAAGTGATTTATACATAAAATTTTATGCGTTTTTCAGCAGAACCTGAATAAAAAGGAAATGAACTTTATTGTTATTATAGATTTTTCCATAAATTGAAACTTCAAAGAGAGCAGTAGCGTATAGAATTTTTAAATGATTGTTATTATCATTTTTAATCACATTAAAATACGTTTTCTATTTTGACATTGCCCGATCTGCCTAAAAACCGGGTTTTAAATGTATTGTTTTTCATCATTTTTTGTCCAGATGACTAGAATTATACTGTTGTTATTTTTGCTTTTTAACAGTCTGAACCTGAAGGCAGCCGCCGGTTACGAAAATGAAGATGGCTCGCTTGATGTTTTCGGGTTAATCATGGGACATATTAGTGATTCGCATCAGTGGCATGTTATCAATTATACTAACCGACATGGTCAGGAAGTTCACTTATCTCTTCCTCTTCCTGTAATATTATGGCACGACGGAAGTCTTTGGTTTTATTCTTCCGATAGTTTTTATCATCATGACGATCCTGTTTCAATAGGGAACACAGAATTTGTGGTTTTGAAAAATGAGACCTTTTACCTGACCGATTCGGAGGGAAACCTTCAAAAGGATGCAAACGGAACTATAATCAATCAATCTCCATTAGACTTTTCGGTTACCCAACATACCGCAAGTATGCTGATGTCTGCAATTTTGTTGTTATTTATGTTTGTGTCTGCAGGCAGGGCTTATGCAAGGTTTGGAATGGCTCCGCCCAAAGGATTTAGGGCAGTACTGGAACCAATTATATTATTTGTTCGTGATGATATCGCCAGAACGCAGATAGATAGAGATAAAGCAGACAGGTATGTGCCATTTTTACTGACCATGTTCTTTTTTATCTGGATTAATAATATGATTGGACTGGTTCCCTTTTTCCCCGGAGCCAGCAATCTGTCCGGTAATATTAGTTTTACGGCCACTATGGCTGTGTTTTCATTGATAGCCATAAATTTATTTGCTTCACGAGATTACTGGAAACATATATTTCTGGTGCCCGGGGTACCATTTTTCGTTAAGATTTTTTTGGTTCCTGTTGAGATAATAGGAATTTTTACCAAACCATTTGCATTGATGATTCGTTTATTTGCGAATATTACTGCAGGACATATTATTATCTTGAGTCTGGTATCCATTATTTTTATACTCAAATCTATTTACATTGCACCTGTATCTATACTGCTTTCTTTAGTAATGTTTTTACTTGAGTTTTTGGTAGCGGTATTACAGGCCTATATTTTCACATTACTTACCGCCCTTTTTATTGGGGCATCAACCAAAAAAGCAGAACATTAAAAATTTTAAGACATGGAAGTATTCTCATTAACAGCATTGGGCCTTGGCATTATTGTATTTGGAGCCGCCATTGGTATTAGTAAAATTGGTCAGTCGGCAATGGAAGCCATGAGCCGTCAGCCTGAAATAAGTTCGAAAATACAAACAGCAATGATTGTAGCTGCAGCTCTTATTGAAGGGGTTTCGCTTTTTGCCATTGTCGTTGCCTGGCTTGTTGCCTAACTGGTTCCTTCGTATTGGGGATTAATCCAAAAATAGACCTATGGAACTACTGACACCCAGTCCCGGATTGGTATTCTGGACTTCGCTGACTTTTATAATTCTGTTGCTGATACTTCGTAAATATGCATGGCCTTCTATTTTGCGTGCATTGAAAGTACGTGAGGAAACAATCTTCTTTGCACTTGAAGATGCTAAGCGGGCCCGTGAGGATGTAGAATTGTTGGAGCAAAAGCGGAGAAAAATAACCGAGGAGGCCCGCAAAGAAAGGGATTTTATTCTTAAAGAGGCCCGCCAGATGAAAACTGAAATCCTTGAAGAAGCCCGTTTTGCAGCACAGGAAGAAGGCCGTAAGATGCTCGAAAAGGCCGTGTTGGACATACAGAAGCAGCGGGAAGATGCTATGAACGAAATCCGTTCAACAATTGGTCGCCTTTCTATAGAGATAGCTGAGAAAATTCTCAGGGAAGAGCTTTCCGGAGACGATAAGCAGAAAAAAGTGATAAATACTTATCTCAAAGAGTTGAATTTAAACTAAGTGTAAAGAATGAACCGGGGCCCCATAACAGTTAGGTATGCAACTGCTCTTTTTGAATTAGGAAAAGAGAAAAATGAACTTGACAGGTTTTTTAAAGATGCCGGGATGCTGTTGGATCATTGTCTTAGTGTCAGGGACTTCTGTTCATTTATGAACAATCCTGTTATTAAAGCTTCTAAAAAAAAGGAAGTCCTGACAAAAGTTCTCGGAAATGAACAACATCTTTTGATGATGAGGTTCGTTGAAATGGTAATTGATAAAAACCGGGAATCATTTCTGGGAGATATACTCCGTTATTTTAAAGACCTTTATAAGAAGCATAAAGGTATTCGTAGTGTTAAGCTTATTACTGCAGTACCTTTTGATAATCTTTATCTGGAGGAGATGCAAAACTTTCTGGAAAGAGAGTTTAATGCTCCTATTGAAATGGAGATAAGCGTGAAACCTGAGATTATCGGGGGGCTGATTCTGTTGGTTGATGACAAAATTGTGGATAACAGTATTGCACATCAAATCAAATTGTTGAAAAAGAAAATCATGAGTTAAAATATAACTTGTATGGAACAAATTCGTCCATCGGAAGTTTCCGAACTATTAAAAAAAGAAATTGAAGGATTTCAATCTGCCACAGAACTGGAAGAGGTGGGAACTGTTTTGCAGGTTGGTGATGGTATTGCCAGGGTGTATGGTTTATCCAACGCTCAGTCCAATGAACTTGTGGAGTTTGAAAATTGTGTAGGTGTAGTCCTGAATCTGGAAGCGGACAGTGTTGGAGTAGTACTTTTTGGAGATTCACACCTTGTAAGTGAGGGGGATGTGGTAAGACGTACGGGACGAATTGCTTCAATAAAGGTAGGCGACAGTATGGTAGGCCGTGTTTTGAACACCCTTGGGCAACCTATTGACGGGAGGGGCTCTCTGACAGGAGAACTTTATGAGATGCCGATCGAAAGAAAAGCTCCCCAGGTTATTTTTCGCCAGCCGGTGAAGGAACCTTTGCAAACCGGCCTGAAAGCCATCGATGCCATGACACCCATTGGAAGGGGACAGCGAGAGTTGATTATTGGAGACAGGCAGACAGGCAAAACAGCTATTGCCCTGGATACTATTCTTAACCAAAAACCTTTTTATGATGCCGGGAATCCGGTTTATTGTATCTATGTGGCGATAGGACAAAAGGGTTCTACCGTGGCCCAGATCGTTAGTACTCTCCAGAAACACGGAGCTATGGATTATACCATCATAGTTTCAGCCTCTGCTTCCGAACCAGCAGCCATGCAATTCTATGCCCCTTTTGCCGGAACTGCCATAGGCGAATTTTTCAGAGATACTGGACGGCATGCTTTGATCGTTTATGATGATCTTTCCAAACAGTCGGTTTCCTACAGGGAAGTATCACTGTTGCTGAGACGTCCGCCGGGGCGTGAAGCTTTCCCAGGGGATATTTTTTATCTTCACTCCAGACTTCTTGAAAGGGCAGCTAAGATTATTGAGTCGGATAAAGTGGCCGCAAAAATGAACGATATTCCTGAATCAATCAGATCTCTTGTAAAGGGAGGGGGTACTCTCACCGCACTACCAATTATTGAGACACAGGCCGGAGATGTCTCTGCTTATATTCCGACAAACGTTATTTCTATTACTGATGGTCAGATATTTCTGGAGAATAACCTGTTCAATGCAGGTGTTCGACCTGCAATTAACGTTGGTATTTCCGTATCCAGGGTAGGTGGTAATGCTCAGATAAAACCCATGAAAAAAGTGGCAGGAACATTAAAACTTGATCAGGCCCAATATCGCGAACTGGAAGCATTTTCAAAATTTGGTTCCGACCTTGATCCTGCTACCATGGCTGTTTTAGATAAAGGGAGAAAAAATGTTGAGCTGCTTAAACAGGCACAATATCAACCGGTTCGTGTTGAGCAACAGGTGGCTGTTATTTATTGCGGAACCAGAGGGTTGTTGAAAGATGTACCTATGGACAAAATTAAAGAATTTGAACGCGAGTTTATCGAAACACTGGAGGTTCGTTACAATGATGTGTTGAAAGGTATTCTGGAAGGCAGATTTGATGACGAGATTACAGGAAAAATTGAAAAAGTCGCCCTTGATGTGGCTTCACATTTTGATGTTGATCGGGAAGAATAATCCAATAAATGGGAAACTTAAAAGACATACGAACACGCATTGGGACCATTAAAACTACCAGGCAGGTTACCAGTGCCATGAAAATGGTTTCTGCAGCCCGCCTGAAAAAAGCCCAGGATGATGTTGATCATATACGGCCCTATACTTCTCATCTTATTGGGATTATCAATGATATGGTGTCGGCCAATAAGGATGTAAAAATTAACTATACAACTCCTGGTAGAGGTGAAAAAGTAGTTTTGTGGGTCATTGCATCCAACAGGGGACTCTGTGGAGCGTACAATGCCAATATCGTAAAAGCGACACAACAACTTCTGAAAACAGACCTTAGAGAAGATTACCGTAATGGAAATATTGAAATCAGAGTTCTGGGCAAACAGGCATGGAAAATGTTGCGCTCAAGAAATATCATTCCTCACACATGGGAAGAAGGTCAGCTTGTAAATCCTTCCTTTGAGAAAATTTCCATGTTGGCAGAAGAGTTATTAGAGGAGTATGACCTTGGAATCTTGAAAAAATCGATAGTGATTTACAATGAGTTTATTAATGCTGCTGTTCAGCAGGTTCAGGTTCAGCAGTTTTTGCCCATTGAAATGCCTGATATTAAAAGGGATAAACCTATTTCAAAATATATACTGGAACCAGACCGGCAAACCATTGTTAATGATTTAATGCCCAAAACTCTGCGATCTCTTTTTTATCAGGTAGTGTTGGAATCTATTGCCTCCGAACACGGGGCCAGAATGACTTCCATGCATAAGGCCACCGATAATGCAACCGACCTTATTAAGGATCTTCAGTTATCGTACAATAAGGCTCGCCAATCGACCATAACCAACGAACTTATTGAAATTACATCGGGTGCCGAGGCACTGAAAAAATAGATATTGCATTATTACTGATGGGGGGGTCCCGGCTTAAAGCATGGTTTCCAGCTTTTGTGTTAATATTTGCATTCCTGTAGAAGCTTTTTCTTTTATTACCTGGATCTTTGGGGAGGATGTATAGGACGGAGACCCCGGATCAATGATGAAAACGGGGACTTTTTCGGAAACAAATTCTATCAATCCTGCTGCCGGATAAACCGAGAGAGAGGTTCCCACAACAAGAAAAATATCTGCGGAAGCAGCAATTTCAGCTGCCTGCCCAATGGTATCTACCGGTTCACCAAACCACACAATATGTGGTCTTAGTTGAGATCCTTTTTCACATACATCGCCTTCTTTCAGCTCCCAGTAATCCAATTCGTAAATCAGAGACGGATCTTTGGTGCTGCGCACCTTCTTTAACTCTCCGTGTAGGTGCAGAACGTTCGTGCTGCCTGCTCGTTCATGAAGGTCATCTACATTTTGTGTTATAATACTGACGTCAAAATTATTCTCCAGTTCCGCCAGAGCAAAATGTGCTGCATTCGGAGCGCACTCAAAGAGCTGCTTTCTGCGTTGATTGTAAAAATCAAGTACCAATCGGCGATTAGCTTCCCATGCCTGAGGGGAAGCTACTTCGGTAACATCATACTGTTCCCACAGACCACCCATATCCCGAAAGGTTTTAATACCGCTTTCTGCACTGATGCCTGATCCCGATAAAACTACAAGTTTCTTTTTCATGCCGGAACTTTATTTTTGTTATTTTGGACGGGGCACTTACAAATTTCGATGGTAAATGGATGCAATAGTCCGTTAAGGTTTTGTAACTATTTAAGCATTAATTGCTTAAAAATTGTACTGTTTTTTTCATCAACGCACAGATTATCAGTGTTATAGTGTTTATCCTAAATCTGATATCTTAAAATCTAACGATCTATTGTGGATGAATAACAAAGTTATAACTTATCTCAAATAAAAATATCATTGTCTGCGGCTGATTTTTTATAACTTTGAACAAATATCCACGCCTTTTTTCAATTATTTTTAAGGCTAAATCTTCTTTGAAAATTTATCCGAAAAGGCAGGAACAAAGACTATATTCCAATATTTTTTAGAGGGAGAATGATAGATAAGGGTACTATAGACAAGGTAATGGATACGGCTCAGGGCCAGATTACAGAGGTGGTTTCTGAGTTTGTAAACCTCAAGAGGCGTGGCATCAATTATATTGGATTGTGTCCTTTCCATAATGAGAAGACGCCTTCATTTATTGTATCTCCTCACAAAGGAATCTATAAGTGTTTTGGTTGTGGAAAGGGAGGAAATGCGGTGAATTTTCTGATGGATCACGAACAAATATCTTTCGTTGAAGCCATTAAGACTCTGGGCAAAAAGTTCCACATTCATATTGAGGAAAAGGAACTGACTCCCGAGGAGATGTCTCATCAGAATGACCGGGAGAGTATGCTGGTCGTAACCAATTTTGCAGCCAATTATTTTATGGATCGCCTTCACAAATCGGATGAAGGAAAATCTGTTGGACTGGGATATTTCAGAGAACGCAGTTTTCGCGATGACATCATTCAGAAATTTCAGCTGGGCTATTCGCCCGAGATGAAAGATGCTTTTACCAAAGAGGCCCTGAGGCAGGGCTATAAACAGGAGTTTCTTGAGAAAACCGGACTTACCATCGTCCGTGATGATTACAAAGCTGACCGTTTCCGGGGACGGGTAATATTTCCGATCCACAGTCTGGCAGGAAAAGTAATTGGTTTTGGAGGCCGGGTTTTGCGAACCGATGCCAAAACTGCCAAATATCTGAATTCTCCCGAGTCGGAGATTTATCATAAAAGCAGAGTTCTTTACGGAATTTATCAGGCCCGTCAGGAAATCGCCCGTCAGGACAAATGTATTCTGGTGGAGGGATATACGGATGTACTCTCTTTTCATCAGGCAGGAATCAGTAATGTAGTGGCTTCTTCCGGAACTGCTCTTACGCCGGATCAGATTCGTTTGATTGCCCGGTTTTCAAAAAATCTGACCATTATTTTTGATGGTGACGCTGCAGGGATCAAAGCCTCGCTCCGGGGTATTGATCTGGTGCTCGAAGAGGGACTAAATGTAAAAGTCCTGTTACTCCCGGATGGCGAAGATCCCGATTCGTATGCAAAAAAACTGGGTGGAGAAGTTTTGCGTGAATATATCCACAAGCATGAGACTGATTTTATTCGCTTTAAGACAGGCCTGTTGCTTGAAGAGGCCAAAGATGATCCTATTGCACGTGCTCGTCTGGTTCAGGATATTGTCAGAACCATATCAGTAATTCCCGATTCTATTACCCGGACCGAATATGTGAAAGATTGCAGCAGGATCATGAAAGTTGAGGAACAGGTTCTGTACATGGAGATTGGAAAACTCCGGAAGAAACGGCAGGAAGATTCCTCTAAAAGGGCATCTTATAATAATACTTCTTCTGACTTTATAGCAGCCGGTGCTTCTCCGCGTCAGTCGTCTGCCCAAATGACGACAGGGACTGCTACATCATCAAACCCGTTTGAAACAGAAGAGCGGGAAGTTTTGCGTTTTTTATTGAAATATGGTGAAGCCTCCCTGGGAGAGTTTGAATTTGAAGACGGAAAAAAGGAAGTTTCGGTGGGTGAATATATTGTAATGGAGCTGCGTCAGGATGAGTTGGAGAGTGTCAGTCCTGTTTACAATAAAATGATGGAACTTTATGAAGAAAATTATCAAAATGAAAATTTTTCTTCATCAAGGTTTTTTGTTTCCAATGCTGACAGTCAGATCAGCAGCCTGGCAACCGATCTTATTGCCAGAGAATATCCGTTAAGCCGTATTCACAGTAAATTGGGAGTCGTCTCAACGGAAGAGGATTTGT
>CAYOFH010000002.1:0-77142 GCA_964403175.1 uncultured Marinilabiliaceae bacterium | reverse complement strand
AATGGCTCAGAAACCATCTATACCTAAAGGAACACGCGATTTTACTCCCGACGAAATGGTGCGGCGCAACTATATCTTTGATTCTATCAAGGACGTTTTTCAGCGCTATGGCTATATGCCCATTGAAACACCTGCTATGGAAAACCTCGATACTCTTTTGGGGAAATATGGCGATGAAGGAGATAAACTACTATTTAAAATTCTTAATTCAGGAGATTTCCTCAATAAAACTGATGAAGTTTTGCTGACCCAGAAAGACTCGAACCGAGTGGCCGGACAAATTAGTGAGAAAGGGTTGCGTTATGATCTTACTGTGCCTTTTGCGCGTTTTGTAGTTCAGCATCAGAATGAGCTTTCATTTCCCTTTAAGCGCTACCAGATTCAGCCTGTTTGGCGGGCCGACCGACCCCAAAAAGGTCGCTACCGTGAGTTTTTTCAGTGCGATGTGGATGTAATTGGCAGCAACAGTCTTTTTAATGAGGTGGAGCTTATTCAGATTGTGGATGAGGTATTCCGTAAGCTGGGGATTCGTGTAGTTATCAAACTAAATAACCGCAAAGTTCTAGCCGGCATTGCTGAAATTATCGGAGAAACTTCCCGACTGACAGATATTACTGTGGCTATTGATAAGCTGGAGAAAATAGGTTTGGAGAACGTAAATGCCGAACTTTCAGAAAAAGGACTGACCGGGGGGGCAATTGATAAGCTTCAACCCATTCTTTCGCTTAGCGGCTCTAATAATGAGAAACTTGACCAGTTGACCCGGATTCTTGAATCGGCAGAGGTGGGCACAAAAGGAGTGGAAGAACTTCGGGAAGTACTCACTCTGGTGGATAGTCTGGATGTGGAAACAGGCGTGGAGCTGGATCTTACCCTGGCACGTGGTCTGAACTATTATACAGGAGCTATTTTTGAGGTAAAAGCACTCGATATGGAGATTGGCAGTATTACCGGTGGTGGTCGTTATGACGATCTTACCGGAATATTCGGGCTTAAAGATGTTTCAGGAGTGGGCATCTCTTTTGGTGCCGATCGCATCTTTGATGTAATGAATCAGCTGGAGCTTTATCCTCCCGAAGTGACGACCACAACTCAACTTATGTTTGTGAACTTTGGGCTCAAAGAAGGTGCTTACTGCCTTAAAATTGCCGGGAATCTTCGTAAAGAAGGTCTCAAAGTGGAGGTGTATCCCGATAGTGCCAAAATGAAAAAGCAGATGACGTATGCCAATAAGAAAAATATTGGCTACGTGGCATTGGTCGGAGAGGAAGAGATGCAGGCCGGTAAGGTTACACTTAAAAATATGGAAACCGGAGAACAAAATTCTGTCAAGGTGGAAGATATTATCGCAACATTTTCAGAATAACAAATTTTGGATTATTAAAAATACCAAAGAAGATATGAAAAAGGGGCTGTCCGAAAGGCAGCGCTTTTTTCATATCTTGGACAAAATGCCGGCCACATTTTCTTCACTTTTACAAGAAACCCTGCTTGTGGCGTTTTAAGCAACATATCACATAATAAGTCGTTTCTGTCCGGTTATTAAATCAGAAGCAACTGGGGCCTGCAGGTTGTACCCCCCCCAAAAAAAAAACTGATGCATCCGGTTACGGTTATAATTCCGGCTGTTCATCCATGCATTTCTCGGCAGTAATACTGGGTTCCATCGATATTATTAGCATCGGCCGGGATAGTATCGCCATAATAACAGGGTTTACTTATCTGCAGTTCTGTTGTTTATATTCTGAACGATTCTGATATTAAGTTGTTCCTATATAATCTTACAGGTTTGTTATTTGTTATCAAAAGCGAGTTGCATCAGACCAATAACATAGACGCATTTTATACGAATGAGAGTATTGTTAACCGGAGCAACAGGATACATCGGGAAAAGATTATTACCGGTCTTGGTAGAGATGGGCTATGATGTGGTCTGCTGCGTAAGGGACAGGAATAAATTTCATCCCGAGGACTCTGTGAAAGAAAATGTTGACGTCATAGAGGTGGATTTAAACAAGAAGACCACTCTGGAAAATATTCCGGTAGATATTGATTTCGCGTATTATTTGATTCACTCCATGTCAACCTCCAAAAATTATCATGACCTTGAAAAACAATCAGCTGTCAACTTCAGAGAAAAGCTCAATAAGACCAATGTAAGGCAGGTTATTTTTCTTAGCGGGATTGTTAACTCTAAAACTCTGTCAAAACATCTTAATTCGAGAAAAAATGTGGAGTTTGAACTAGGCAAAGGTAAATATGCTCTTACTACAGTGCGGGCAGGTATCATTATAGGATCGGGAAGTGCTTCATTTGAAATTATCCGTGATTTGGTGGAAAAACTTCCTGTTATGATTGCACCCAAATGGGTAAATACAAGATGTCAACCTATCGGAATTTCAGATGTAATAAAAATATTAACCGGCATCCTGAACAACGAAAAAACCTTCAGTCACAGTTACGATATAGCAGGGACTGAAATTCTTACATACAAGGAGATGCTACTGGAGTTTGCTTCGGTACGTGGATTAAAGAGATTTATTGGAACTGTACCGGTAATGACACCTAAATTATCTTCTTATTGGTTGTATTTTATTACTTCCACTTCATACAAGCTGGCTGTTTCGTTGGTCGACAGTATGAAAGTTGAAGTCGTGGCCAAAGATGATGAGATAAATAAGCTGCTAAACCTGAATCCATTATCTTATAGAGATTGTATCAGGATGGCCTTTAAGAAAATAGAACAAAACGAAATCGTTTCAAGCTGGAAAGATTCAACTGTTAGCGGAAGGATGGATTTTAAAATTTCAGATTTTATAAAGGTGCCGGAATTTGGCTGCTACAAGGATATCAGGAGAAAACCTGTAGCGGATACTGATGCATGTATTGAAAAAATATGGCGTATAGGAGGAGAAACAGGTTGGTATTATGCTAACTGGCTGTGGGAATTAAGAGGATTTATTGATAAGATTTTCGGAGGTGTGGGGTTAAGGCGCGGCAGAACAAATGTTAACGATATTTGGGTTGGTGATTCACTGGATTTTTGGCGAGTGCTGTATGCTGATAAAAAAGACAAAAGACTGTTGTTATTTGCAGAAATGAAATTGCCCGGAGAAGCTTGGCTGGAATTTCGGATACAGGATAATTATCTGGTTCAAACTGCCACGTTTCGCCCCAAAGGTCTGGCAGGAAGATTTTACTGGTATTCTGTATTTCCATTCCATGGGCTGATTTTTGAAAGATTAATAAGAAAATTAGTTGAACAAAATAATCCGGGTGATTCAGATTAAAGCTGTGGAAGCTAAAACCGAGAGATTGAAGGGAGATGAAGTAAATAAGTTTTTATCAACAGGAAGTGGTAATTTCTATTGATAATGACATAGTCACAATGCTAACAAAAATATATATATGGCATATTTTGAGAGTTTGATGTTCTTTGTGGGGTGAAACGAGCATTGCAATTTTTGTCTCAAAAGAACTGTTTGAGTTCTTGCATGAGAGTTCCTTCCGGCCTTAGAAAAATTTATACGGACTAAACAGTAAGACGTGGGTAAATACCTGTCTTCCCTGGCAGTTTCAGTTAAAAATCTTTGTAATCTTTTACTTCAGTAAACTTAGATAAGCCCTCATATAATCAGGTAAATCAGCTGGTGTGCGGCTTGAAACCAGATTCCTGTCTGTTACCACAGCTTCATCCACCCAGTTGGTTCCTGCATTAATCATGTCGTCTTTAATGGCTCCTACGCTTGTTGCTTTTCGTCCTTTAAGTATTCCGGCTGAAATAGGGACCCAACCCGCATGGCAGATAATTCCTATGGGCTTTCCGGCATCATTCATTTGTTTTACAAACTCAAGTACTTTTGGGTATCTGCGCATTTTGTCAGGAGCATACCCGCCTGGGATAATCAGGCCATCAAATTCATCGGCATTCAGGTCGTCATAGCTGATATCAGCCCTGGCTGGCAAACCGTGTTTGCCGGTATATTGATTTCCGGCTTTTTCTCCGGACAACACCACTTCTGCACCTGCTTCCCGCAAACGTATAACAGGATACCATAATTCCAGATCTTCGAAAATTTCATGTATTACGGCAGCAATTTTTTTGTGTTTAAGTTTCATTACTATACTTTTTTAGATTATCTTTTTCAAACGAACTAACCATTTTGGGTTATGGTTTGTTTAATTGGGTGCGTATTTTTGAAAAAAAGCTATTCTGTTCTAAACTGCGAAGCTCTATTTAAAAGAAATAAATGTTTCAGAATAAGTGATGTATGTATTTTAGAAGAAGTATTTTTTTAGAAAAGCAGAGTAGGCGTTTGCAGTTATTTTATAAAACTCTGAAATGAATGAAAAAGATATAAATCAAAGAGGATTTAATTAGTTTTAGTGAACTTTTTGTCGTGACTTATTGCTTTTATTGTTTAGGAAATATGGTGTTTACTCTTCATTTAAAAAAGTATTATTATAAACTGGTTTGTCTGGTGCTGTTTTCTGGTGTGGTATTTTCCGGTTATTCGCAGGAAAATGCTGAAATCCGAAAAATAAAAATCAAGGGAAATGATGCGTTTAATGATGGAGAGTTGCTGGAAAAAATCAGTTTCAATAAAGCTTCATGGGTGGGAAAAACCTTTTTTAAACAGAAGGCATCCTTCTATAGTGACGATGCATGGGAAATGAATAAAGATCAGTTAAAAGCTTTTTACCAGTCTGAAGGTTATCTTCATGTCCAAATTGAGGATCTAGAACTGGAGATGCATCCCAGAAAACATAAAGTGGATTTATTGATTCGTCTAGAGGAAGGAAAGCCGGTAACTGTGGCAGAAGTGGCTTTTTCAACTGTTGATGGTGGCAGAGAAGATTCTCTCCTGACGGAAAAAGCCTGGCAAAAGGAAATGAAAGACTTGGAGATAAAAGATGAAAAACGGTTTCGTGATGACAAAATTAACAGTGATCAGGATGCCATTGCTTCCTGGTTTTCATCATTTGGATTTGCTTATGTGGAGGTAGAGCCGGTTATATCTCTTTCGGAGGATACGATGAGTGCCAGTGTAGAATGGAATATTGATAAAGGACCTGCATGTCGTTTTGGAGATCTTACCATTGAAGGATTGGAAAGAACTCCTGAAGAGGCCGTAAGAAAACAAATAACTGTTTCCTCTGGTGATGTTTACAGCTCCCGTCAGCTTGAGCAATCTCAGAAGCAGATTTATCAGTTGGGATTATTCCGGATTGCATCGCTTCAGGCAGAATTGACCGATAGTAGGCAGGAGACGATTCCCCTGCATCTGAATATTGAAGAAGCACCCAGATGGTCTACCCGCTTTGGTGTAGGTTATGGGCGGGAAGATAAGTTCAGAACTTTTGTGGATTTGGAATATTTAAATTTTCCTGGCCACACTATGCGTACAAACTTTTATGCCAAACATTCTGCATTGGAACCTTATCGTTTTGAGGCAAAAATTATTAAACCTGCAATACTGGGACCAAGATCTTCACTGGAGCTGAAGCCATCTGTCAGACGAAGAAATGAACCGGGGTTTGAGTCCTTTGTTTGGGGGAGCGATCTGACGCTTCATCAGAATTTCAGTGATTTTTTGGCGGGTTCTGTATCGCTGTATTTCGAGCGGGTGGATATTGATATTACTTCTGAGTTTGAGCGTTCTCTCCGGGATCTAAATCAGTCTACGTATTCAAAAAACGGTGTTTCACTTGGACTTCTCTACTATACCGCCAATTCCCGTTCCGATCCTTCCAATGGTTGGTCTTTGGGTTTCAATACAAGGGCCAACAGTTCTTTGTTTGATTCGTCTTACCCGTTTGTTAAGTTTCTTTTAGAAGTAAAACGCTACCAGCCCATCCGAAGTGGATTAATACTGGCTTTGCGGATTAAAGCGGGAAATATACGCTCCTTGGGAAGTGGAACGGTTACTCCTTTCGAAGAGCGTTTTTTTGCCGGTGGAAGTCAGTCGGTTCGGGGATGGTCCAGGCAAATGCTCGGGCCTCTGGATGATGAAGGGGTTCCCATTGGTGGTAATTCGGTATTTGAGGGTAGTTTTGAACCGCGCATAAAGATATACGACCCGGTTAGTATGGTGTTTTTTCTGGATTATGGAAATGTTTGGCGCGATACTTATACCTTTCATCTGGATGAAATCCGTTTTGCTGCCGGTACCGGTGTTCGTGTATCTACTCCCATCGGTCCGGTGGGCATTGATTTTGCACATCCTGTTTTTGAAGATACCGGAGACTGGCAGTTTCACCTGAATATTGGTCATTCTTTTTGATAAAAAAGAGTAGTTTAATTATAGATGGTTAGAAGTTAGTCTAATTGTATAAAGTTGATGTTCTGAATTGTAATGCTGTTTACATGTATGGTGAAAACAAATTTATTCGTAAGTCTTTCAGAAGCTTTGAAAATTATTGATTTAATTGAAAATGCACAATCTTTTAAAATATCTATTTTACTTTTTTTCCGGACTGATTCTTTTGGTCCTCTTGTTGCTGTTGTTTACACAAACCGCTGTTTTCAGGGGAATTTTGCGCAATCAGGTGGAAAAAGTGGCCAATGAGCAGTTGAATGCCGAAATGAGATTGGGCGAAATTGATGGAAACTTTTTTACCCATCTCACCCTCAAAGAACTTTGGATAGGAGAGACCCGGCAGGACACGGTTCTGTCTATTGACCGTCTTGCCTTAAATTATTCTCTCCTACCGCTACTGAATAATAAAGTTCAGGTGGCTTCCATTCAATTGGATAAGCCCTATGTCAACCTTGTTCAGCACCCCGATTCCACCTGGAATTTTCAGGATATTCTGCCTGCTCCGGATGAAGAGACTGATACTTCTTCAACTTCCCTGAAGATGAGGTTTGAAGTTGATGCTTTTTTGTTAAATAGCGGACATATTCAGCTTTCGATGTTAGATTCCCTGGTTCCCCGATTTATTAAAGATCTGAATGTGGACTTATCAGGAGAGTATAGTTCCAAAAGCCTGGAAGTAGATTTGAAACATATGGGATTTTCAACACCTGAAGGAATGCCTGATTTGAAAAAATTTCAGGTTTGGGTGGGCCAGCAGGATTCTGTTTGGACTGTAAAAGATTTGGCACTGGTAACTTCCCAAAACCGTCTTGATTTGGAAGGTAGATATGCTGATTTAAAATCTTTTTCTGCTGATTTGGAAACTGCACCAATAGAACTGGAAGAATTTGCATGGATACTTCCTGAATTCCGCCTGGGAGTAACACCAAAGGTCGATCTGAATACCAGTGTGGAAGAAAATAATCTGGAACTCGATCTTATTGTGTCTCATGAGAATCAGGAGATTGAGCTTAAGGGAACTGTTTCGCGTTTTTCAGATATTTTTAATGATACTACACGGTATCAACCGTTGCTTAATCTCGATTTTAGTTTTCACAAGATGAACCCACAGCAATGGTTCCTTTTGTCGGATTTGCCGCTTATTCTTACCGGAAGACTTCATGTTTCCGGAAACGGTCTTCAGGGTAGCGGGCAACCGCTTCAAGTGAATGGAGATTTTTCAGGTACTCACTTGCAGCAATCTATATTAAATGAGTTCGCGATTAATGGCAGTTATCTTGAAGGAAAGACCAGGGTTCGCACAAGTTTTACCACCAAAGGGGGAGATTTTGACCTCAGAGCCTCTGCCAATCTGAAGGATAATAATGCCCCTGTTTCGGTTAACCTTAAAGCTGATCGTTTTCCGGCAGACCAATTTTTGCCTGAATGGGGCGATAGCACCTTGCTAAATATGGAATTAAAAGCCAGTGGTACCGGGAATGATTTTAATACACTTAATGCTGATTTCTCACTCCTGATGCAAGAGTCTGTGGCTGCCCGCATTCCTGTTGACTCTATGAGGATGTCGGGACAAATTCACCGTGAAACAATTGTTCTGGACACTTTGGGTTTCAAAAATTCTTCAGCTAATATTTCGGGCAGCGGGAGGTATAGTGAAGAAGGAAAAATTAATTCTTATTTTAATATTATAGTAACTGACCTGGAGACTTTTAAGCCTTATTTTGATGTACCCACTAAATGGAAAGAGCTGAAATTGGATGGAAAGGCCAATGGCAGGGCTGATTCGTTATTGGTGGATGTTATCCTGAAGTCCGATTCTCTTGCATATGATACCGTAGCTACTGCTGCTTCTTTGCATTTGCTGGCAAACGGGTTAATTTCTTCTGAAGGTATTTCCGGAGAAGGTGAACTTACTGTAACCGATCTAAAAGCTTCCGATCAACAAGCCGATTCACTTCGGCTTGATGCTGAGTTAAATACAGATAAGTGGGATGCCACGCTTGGGTTGTGGATGCCCGATACCGTTTCATTGCGAACAAGGGTGCTGGGAAATATGGAAATGCCATTTGTTTTTCAGGTTCCTGACTTGAATATAGAAACTCCTTTTGAGCAGTTTTCACTTGCCGGCAAAGAACCGGAAATTTTGGTTGACTCGTCGCGAATAGCATTGGATTCTTTGCAGATGAAGGCCCGTAAAAACAGTAACTTTAAGCTGCATGCAGGAGGTGAATATATTCCTGGAGATTCCATTGCTGTCAATGCTTTTTTTGACCACCTTGATTTGTCCCTGGTAGAGAAGTTGATGAAAAGGGACCAGTCCGTTTCCGGCGTTGCATCATTGAACTTTATGGCCGAAGGGGCTTTAGATAATCCTTCTTTTGAATTGAAGTTGCAAGGTGATAGTTTGAAGGCCGGGGACTTAAGAATAAAGGAGATTGATTCAGATATTTCGCATTTTTCAGATACCATTAAGGCTTCTCTTATGATGAAAAGTGTAAAGGATGATTCCATTATGGTAAGTGGTTTGTCTGCAGTTAAAATTAATCTTACCGACAGTCAGATGGTTTCGAAGATTAAAACTATTGACGGGGAAGTTATTGCCCGAAAAGTAAGCCCCTCTGCTTTTTTTGCTTTTGATGATACTAAGGGTCACCAAATCGACGGATTGTTGGATATGGATGTGAAGGTCTCCGGAAAAATTGCAAGTCCGGTTATGCGAGGGCATATCCGAATTAATGAGGCTGGATTGAAATGGCCGACTTATGGAATCGAATATTCCGATTTGAAGATTGTTACAAATCTGGATAGTAACAAGGTGGTCATTGATTCTCTCTTTGCTCGCAGTGACAAAGGGACTTTGATGGTCGAAGGAGATCTAGCCTTTGATTCTACTTTTGTATCCGGAAATCTTTCTGATGCAGATGTGTCGGTAAAAGCTGAAGATTTTTTCGTTTCCAGACATCAAAATCATGAAATTCAAATTAATTCGGATGCATGGGTGCGTATGAAGGATAAAGTGCCTGAATTTGGAGGAACTCTCAGGGTTTTACGTTCAAGTTTATACCTTCCGGCCATACTTGAAATGGGAGAATCTTCAGAGGTAAACAAGCCATTGCTTGTGAAGGCTCTTGAGCAGGAGAAAACCGATAGTGGTCTTCAGAGTGAGCAAGATACGACCAGTGTGTTTCAAAGGGATACTCTTCCTGATAATAATTTGATGGAAAATCTTACGGGGCAGTTGAATGTGGTGATTACCAAAAATACCTGGATTAGATCGGAAGATATGAATCTTGAGTTGAATGGTGATCTTGACCTGTTGAAAAACAGTACTTATTTTGAAATTTTTGGATCACTGGGTATCTCCAGAGGTAATTATACATTATACGGACGAAAACTTATTATTCAGGAAGGACAATTGACCTTTGAGGGTGGGGAAGAGATTAATCCGAGATTGAATGTTGAGGCATTATATAATTTCAGAGGAAAAGATAAGCAGAAAAACGAGCTTATAATGAAGGCGACTGGCACGGCCTTTGAGCCGGAGTTCTCATTCACCCTTAATGGAACTAGTATTACTGAACGGGATGCAATGGCTTATCTAATTTTTAATAAGTCATTTGGTGAGCTTAGCTTTGGTAATCGACAAGGAGTTTCAGGGAATGTGCCATCGGCCATGTTGTCAGGTTTGGTCTCCACACAACTGACAAAAACACTGGGAAGTACTTTTAATCTTGATATGGTGGAAGTCAAGACGGGAGATGATTGGGAAAGTGCTACCTTTATGGTGGGTAAATACATTACCAATAATCTGTTTGTCACCTACCAGCGTGGTTTTGGTGAAAGTGAGGATGAATCGCTTACACCGCAAAAAATTACTTTGGAATATGAGGTAACACGAAATCTTTTTCTGCGCCTCACTCAGGGAGATGTTAAAGATTCGGGGGTAGACGTTATACTGAAATTTGAAAAGCAATAATAATATGGAAAGTCCTGCGCTCAAACAAAAAAAGATATACCGACTTCTGGCATTCAAGCGCATAAAAGAATCACTTGATGTGTTGGGCGATTTGGTAAAAGAGACTCATCACAGTGATTTGATTGATGGTCTTTACAATCTTGAGATGACATATAAAAGCCTTTTACGCTACACCGTAGAAGGGTTTTCAGATCCAGAACGTCAACAGGTTTACAATCACCTCCTGGTAGATATCTATAAAATTGCGGATCGGATTGTTGAAGAGTTAAGAAGCCGTAGTGGTCACGGATGGTTGTATGATGCTCGGCGTTATCTGAAAAGTAAGTCTGCCGATGAACTGTCACTTATTGTGGATGAGTATCTTAAAACAGCTGACAAATATATGGTTACCTATACAGTTGACCCTGATATCCCATTGCCTTATGAAATGGAGAAATCACAGGATAGATTGTTTGAGATGATTGCTGCTTTGCCCGGTTTTGCGGAAAACCGTCAGGAGAAGATCAGGCAGGTTTTCTTTGGAGATGAGTTTTTCTGGCCCTGGCAAAGTGTGATGGTCAGTGCTCTTACACTTAACCTGCTTTCATCATTCAGAGAAGAGAATTTCAATCTGATGTTCGACCTTTGTGAGCATCCCAATAACCAGGTGAAGCTGCGTGCTTTTACGGGACTACTTTTGGTATTATATGAATACGATACCCGGTTGTGTTTAATGACTGGCATGAAAGAGAAAATTTCCCGTCTCAATGAAATCTTTACTTCAGAAACCATTCAGTCGATCCTGATTCAGATTATCCGTACACGTGAGACCGAGAAGCTCACAAAAAAAATGAATGAGGAGATAATTCCAGAAGTGGCCAGAATTCAGCCAAATTTACGTAAAAAGCTGGATCTTGATAATATGCTCAGCGATGCTTTGTCGGAGGATAAGAATCCCGATTGGGAGGATATTTTTTCGGATTCACCGGAACTTATTAACAAACTTGAGGAACTTAGTAATCTGCAAATGGAGGGAGCAGATTTGTTTATGTCCACATTTAAGATGCTAAAACACTTTCCGTTTTTTAATGATATACACCACTGGTTTTTGCCATTTTTTTACCCCAATCCTATTGTAAAGGAAGCCTTAAAAAATGAAACAGGGCCTTTGAATGATAGTCAGATGCTTGAATCTATGGCCGATTCCGGAGTTATGTGTAATTCCGATAAGTACAGTCTGGTTATGAGTATTCCTCAGATGCCAGGCATGCAGAAAGATATGATGGGAAAGATGTTTGGGGCCGAGATTGAGGCGATGCGTGAGGTGCAAAAGAGTGATGAATTAGTGGATCCCCGAAAGAAAGAACTCTTTATTTCCAACCAGTACATTCAGGATCTTTACCGTTTTTTTAAAATACATCCGCAAAAGCAGTCTTTTTCTGATCCCTTTGACTGGGAGATGGCATTCCATGACAAATGGTTTCTCTCCTTTCTTACTCCCGCAGAGAATACCCCGCTGAAACTGGGTGAATATCTGTTTAAAAAGAATTATTTTCAGGAAGCTACCGGGATTTACGAGCAGGAAGCAAAAAAGGAAATGCCCGACATGCAAGTGCTTCAGAAACTAGCCTATTGTTATCAGCAAAACGGGGATTATGAAAAAGCACTTCATTATTATCTGCAGGCCGATTTGTATGGAGAGTCGCAGGTTTGGAATATAAAGAAAATTGCCCTTTGCTACAGATATCTGAAAAATCCGGAGAAAGCATTAGAATACTATAAAACGGCGGAACAACATAAGCCGGACGACTTGCATACTCAGATCAGTATCGGTCACTGTTTGTTAGAGTTAAAGAGATTTGATGAGGCCTTACAATACTATTTCAAAGTAGAATATCTGGCACCTGAAAACCACAAAGTATGGCGACCTATTGCCTGGTGTTCTCTTGTTGAAGGGAAACTGGAACAGGCCAGAAAGTACGCAGAGAAGCCCATTGGAGAAAATCCCACTCAGCATGACTTTATGAATATGGGGCATATTCTCTGGTGTCAGGGTAAGCGAAAAGAAGCCCTGGACTGGTACCTGAAGTCCATTCGCCATAAGGATTCATCGATTAAAGAGTTTGTGAATGCATTTATGGAAGATCGCCATATATTAATAAAACAAGGAGTGCAGTCTGCCGATATTCCCATTATGTTAGACCAGTTACGTTATTATTTGGAAAATTAAAATGCTCAATGCCAAAGAGAAAGCGACCAAAGATAGAATTATATAGTTATGGGATTTACAGTTCATGGGACAGGGATTCCCGTGAACTGCCAAAGTTAAAGCAGATTACCACACATATCCCAATCACTCCGGAGGTGGAATTTGGTTATGTTCTGAAAATTAAAGGTGGAAAGGGGGAGGTGTTGGAGTTTGTGATTGATCACCCGCCATTTCCCGACAAGGATGGAAATATTGCTGCCCCTTTTGCTGGTGAGGTGATAATAAATTCTAATGATTGGGAATTTTTCCTGGGAGATACTGTTTGGGAACCTTATGAAGATAAAGGCGGAAATTGGGAACTTACGACACGACTTCAGGGGAAAGAAATAGCTCGTAAAGTATTCAGACTTTTTTTGCCCTGATTATTTACGAGAATGTAATATTGAACAGGAATGCTCCAAAAACAATCAGCACAATTACAATAGCTACTTCTATGATTGAATAGATTAATATCTTTCGTTTCAACTTCGCTATCGTATCGTTCTCAGGCTCTCTCATCTTCTTTTTTTTCAAGAAATTCATATATGCAAAGGAAAAATAAATTGCAGATATTTCTAAGAGCCGGAACTATCATTGTGATTTTTTAACATATTTTAAACTTACTTTCAACCTGTTGGTCTGTAGGTCTTTCTTTTATTTTGTTGATTATATTTTAAAAGAAAATGCGGAAATTGTATCGATGTAATTGTGAAAAAAAATGTTTTGGTACTTATCTGATGCTTCTATTTGTTTGATTAACACCTTAGAAATGGGTAACCGAGGTGGATATACTCGTTGAGACAGTAATTAACCGGCAGGTTTTATTCTTTTTTATTCATGCTTCCGGCTTCTGCCATCCTTATTTCAGTACTGAAGAGTTTAATTTGTAATCAGTGGAACCGGTAAAAAGCGAGAGGTTGCTTTGGTGCAGACTCCTAATCGGGTTGTTGATAGCAAAGAGAAGCAAACTAAAGGATTTAAGTATAGTTTTCCGGACAGTTTTGATTCAAAAACTTTAATCGATTATGCCATAAAAAAACCGGCCCCAGTGGTAGACAGACCGGTTAATCTATGTTTTACAAGAGCTTATACATTAAACCTGAAATGCATAATATCTCCGTCCTGAACTTCATATTCTTTTCCTTCTACGTGCATTTTACCAGCTTCCTTGCAGGCCTGTTCTGATCCCAGAGCTACAAAATTGTCGTATTTGATTACCTCCGCACGGATAAAACCTTTTTCGAAATCAGTGTGTATTACCCCGGCTGCCTGGGGTGCAAGAGCTCCGGACTGGAATGTCCATGCACGTACCTCTTTTTCTCCGGCCGTGAAATAGGTTTTTAGTTCCAGTAATTCGTATGCCGAACGAATTAGTTTTGATACTCCTGACTCCTTCAGCCCAAGGTCGTCAAGGAACATCTGACGCTCTTCGAAAGTTTCCAGTTCTGCAATTTCTGCCTCCGTCTGAGCAGCTATGACCAGCACCTTTGCCTGCTCATCCTTTACGTTCTCTTTGACTGCGTCCACATGTTTGTTGCCCGAGATTACGGAAGCTTCATCGACGTTGCATACGTACATAACGGGTTTGTTGGTCAGAAGGAAAAGATCTCTGGCAACTTTGATCTCCTGATCAGTGAGTTCAACTGTGCGTGCTGACTTGCCACTTTCCAGGGCCGTTTTGTATTTCAGCAGAACGTTAAGCAATCTTTTTGCTTCTGGATCTTTGGAGGTCTTAGCTATCTTTTCAGTTTTTATAATGCGGCCTTCAATAGTTTCCAGGTCCTTGAGCTGAAGTTCCATGTCAATAACATCCTTGTCTCTAACGGGATCAATGGTTCCGTCCACATGTGTTACGTTGTCATCCTCAAAGCATCTCAATACGTGAATGATGGCATCAGTTTCGCGGATGTTGGCCAGGAATTTATTTCCTAGTCCTTCGCCTTTGCTGGCACCTTTTACAAGGCCTGCAATGTCAACAATTTCAACAGTGGTAGGAACTACTTTCTGGGGTTTTACCAGTTTTTCCAGTTGTGTCAACCGTTCGTCTGGTACGGTAATGACCCCAACGTTGGGTTCAATGGTGCAAAACGGAAAGTTGGCCGATTGTGCCTTGGCGTTTGACAGACAATTAAAAAGAGTGGATTTTCCCACATTGGGTAAACCTACGATGCCACATTGTAATGCCATTATATTTTGTGTTTTTTAGTGTTTACTAGTGATTTAAAGTCCGTTTAATTTAGTTGGAAATCGGTTAGTGCCTTTTTAAAGGTTGTTGTTGTTAAATGGCAGAACACCAATGTTATACATCTATACTGCCCTCTGATTTTAAAAAATTTAACTGTCAATTTCTCAGATGGTTTAAAAATCAGGGTGCAAAGGTAGCTCATTTTTTTGGATTGGAATAAGGGGACGTAACAATCC
Source organism: uncultured Marinilabiliaceae bacterium (assembly GCA_964403175.1). Taxonomy (GTDB): domain Bacteria; phylum Bacteroidota; class Bacteroidia; order Bacteroidales; family Marinilabiliaceae; genus Marinilabilia. Next base: position 62,198 of record CAYOFH010000002.1, on the reverse strand, counting down.
GTAGGTGTGTTAATTTCTTATTATCTTCGCAGACAAATAAATGAGATTGTGCATGCAGCCTGACGATAAAGAAATATTGTATCTGGCGCAGGAAGCCAATAAGAAAAATGAGGCTCTGGCGTTGCTGATAAAAAAGTATAAGGAAAGGCTTTACTGGCATATTCGTAAAATGATAATCATTCACGAAGATGCTGATGATTTGCTTCAGAATACTTTCATGAAGGCCTGGAGTCATATTGGTAATTTCCGGGGAGATGCATCATTATACACCTGGCTATACCGTATTGCTACAAACGAAACCCTTAATTACATTAATAAGAAAAGAGAAGGTTTACTTGGGGAAGATACTGATATGGAAATGATGTTGGGCAATAAAATTGATTCTGACCCATTATTTACCGGCGATGAAATTCAGAAAAGATTACAAAAGTGTATTCAGGCTCTTCCCGAAAAGCAACGTCTTGTTTTTAATATGAAATATTTTGACGATATGACTTATGAACAGATTTCAGATGTACTGGGGACTTCGGTTGGAGCTCTCAAAGCTTCTTATTTTCATGCAGTAAAGAAGATAGAGGCCTTTATAAAAAATGAAGTATTTTAATTTGTTTAAACCTTTGAGGCTGTAGTTGTTCTAAATTATATATGCTGAATAAATCAGGTATAGAGCAGGATAAATTAGGAATTTTATGAGTAAAGAATTATTTGGAGATAAAAAACTACCGTTCGAAGTCCCGGAGAATTATTTTGAGGGTTTTGAACAACGTTTTTTGAAAAAACTGGAAGCTGAATTAGCAGAGAAACCGAATGATGACACAGTGGCATCGTTAATTTCAGTTATTAAGCCATGGTTGGCTATGGCTGCCTCTTTTTTGATTATTGCTTTACTTTATTACCAGGTTCCAAAGATGTTCTCTTCGGAGAATGAAGTGGTTTTGGAGAATTCCGCAGATGATAGTTTTATTAATTCTTTGGCTTTGATGGTGGATGAGAATGAGATTAAAGAAATGATTCTTGCCGAAGATTCAGATTTTGTTTTTCCTCCTGATTCAGTTTTGTTCGGAACTTTTACCGAAGAAGAACTGGCTGCGATATCTTATTTTGAATAGTTTATTATTATTCTTATTTGTTCCTGAAAATACAACACCATGAAGAATTTTAATTACATATTATTTGCCATCTTTTTTGTTGGTCAGTCCTTTTCTTTGTTTGTTTCTGCCCAGAATGGTGAAAAAGATTCCAGAATTGAACGGTTAAAATCGCAAAAGGTAGCTTTTTTAACCGAACGCATTGGTCTGAGTTCAGAAGATGCGCAGAAGTTCTGGCCTGTTTACAACGAAATGAGCGCTAAGATGGATGAACTCTGGAAAGAAAAGATGGATAACATTGATAGATTATATGGTTCTGAGAAAAAGCTGACTAAAGAAGAAAAAGAGGAGGCTGTTGATAGGTATATAAATCATGAACTGGAAAAAGCCAGAGTAGAGAAGCAATACCATGAAAAATTTAAGAAGATAATTTCCATTGATCAAATCATTAAGCTTTACGGGGCAGAGCATGAGTTTAAGAAAAAGATGCTTCATCTCATCAGAAAGGGAAAAGAATCCTCCTGTGAAGGTTGTGATGAGTTGCCAGTCGGGAATATAACTAAGGCCTGAAATATGCAGTGGGTTTGGCACTTAGAAATTCCACCGACTTCTCAATTTCCATGTACATAATTTTATCTTCATGAATAAATGGGACATGCTGTCTGAATTCAGTTATCATGTTTTCCAAAAAGGGGGAAGTTTTTCCCGGTCTTCTGAAATCCAGTGCCTGTGAAGCATTAAACAATTCAATACCCAGAACTCTCTCTGCATTGTAAACAATTTTCAAGGCTTTGGTAGCAGCATTGCCTCCCATGCTTACATGATCTTCCTGTTCGTTGGACGAAGGTATACTATCTACGGACGACGGGGTAGCCATTTGCTTGTTCAGACTTACAATGGATGCGGCAGTATATTGAGGTATCATAAATCCGGAATTGAGTCCCGGATTGGCCACCAGAAATACGGGTAACCCCCGTTCGCCAGAAATTAATCGGTAAATTCTGCGTTCCGAAATGCTGGCCAACTCACTGATGGCGATACCGAGAAAGTCTAAGGCAAGAGCTAGTGGTTCGCCGTGAAAATTTCCACCCGAAATGATCCTTTCCTCATCGGGAAAAACAATCGGATTGTCAGTTACGGAGTTAATTTCTGTCTCTACTATCCTGGCTACATAGTCCATCGCATCCTTTACAGCTCCATGAACCTGAGGGATACATCTAAACGAATAGGGGTCCTGAATTTTTTTGTCTTTTTTGCTGATTAGCTCACTTCCTTCCAGCAATTTTCTGATGTGTCGTGCAGTTTCAATTTGTCCGGGATGGGGTCTCACGGAGTGAAGTATTTCCAAAAAAGGATCTATTCTCCCGTTGAAAGCATCCAGACTGAGTGCTGCAATCATGTCTGCCTGTAGTTCCAATCTGAAAGCCCGGAGTAGTGTATAAACTGCATGAGCACTCATGAACTGTGTTCCGTTGAGTAGCGCCAATCCTTCTTTTGCTTCCAGTTTTACCGGGCTCCAGTTGTTTCTGTTAAGCATTTCTGAAGCTAGGATTTTTTCATCCCCTAGCCATACTTCTCCATGGCCTAAAAGAGGCAGAAAAAGATGAGCCAGTGGAGCCAGATCGCCTGATGCCCCTAAAGAACCTACTTCCAAAACTACGGGAACGATGCCTTTATTGAAGAATTCAATTAACCGTGTTACGGTTTTCAGTTGAACACCAGATTTTCCAAGACTCAGTGCATGTATTTTTAAAAGTAACATCAGTCGTACAACATCGCGTGGGACTTCCGGCCCTGTACCACAGGCATGGCTCAATAAAAGGTTCTCCTGAAGTTTGGAGAGATCCTTTTTTGACACCGACCGGTTATGTAATGCACCAAAGCCTGTATTGATTCCATAAACAGGGCCGTCTTCAGTTTGAAGCTTATGATCGAGCCACTCCTTACACCGGACAATTTGATGGGTAGACTCTTTCGACAGCTCAAGTTTTTTTTGATGGTCAAGAATGTCATGAATTACTTCGAGGGTTAGTGGGTGTGGAGATATTTGATGCGTTTTTTCCATGAGAGATTTGTTTGTTTTAATAAACGGATGGTTTACTTGCTGGCCGGAGTTGTTTGATGCTGGTGGGAAGTCCTTCGTTTTGGGCTGAAAATTTATGATGTAACAATGGTCGGTCAGGGGAGGCGGATGTTACCTCCCCGGCTAATATTCAATGAAGCATGGTTTTTTGATCGTCTGCCCATAACGATGCTTGTTTCTAAATCTAAATTACGAAGCAGGGGGCAAAGCAGGTATGATTTCTGTCAGGGAGTAGTTATAAAGCAAGAAACCACCCGGAAATGAGTGGTTTCTTGCTTTGGTGACCCAGCAGGGATTCGAACCCTGGACCCCATCCTTAAAAGGGACGTGCTCTACCAGCTGAGCTACTGAGTCATCCGTTTCTCTCAAACGCGGTGCAAAAATAGGGGCTTCATTTGAAACTCGCAAGCCTTTTAAAGAAAAAATCTCGTTAAAAAATGTTTTCTCTCCTTTAAATATCGGGCCTTTAGTGAATTAATGTCTATCTTTTTTTGATGCTCTGTTTTATGTTTGTAACTTTAGAAGTAGTTTATTAAAAACAAATATTATGCAATTTCAAGATAGAGAGCCGGCAGTAGCTGGGATGTTTTACGAGAAAGATTCGGATAAATTAAAAGAGCACCTCAGAAAACTTTTTGATCAGGCCTCCCCGGGAATCAGTGATGAAGAGGTGGCCGCAATTATTGTGCCCCATGCAGGGTATGTCTATTCCGGTAGTGTGGCTGCATCAGGTTTTAACCAAATACCTGGGGATGCTGATTTTGAACGGATCTTTCTTGTAGGTTCAAGTCACAGATCTGGGTTTGAGGGTGCTTCCGTGTATAACCGGGGAGATTATATTACTCCTTTGGGAAGAGTTGAGATTGATATGGATGTTGTGAATAAACTAGTTGACAGTAGTCAGGTTATTTCTTCAGACCCCTTTGTACATAAAGATGAGCATTCCCTTGAGGTAGAGTTGCCGTTTTTGCAATATCACCTGAAGCATCCTTTTAAATTGGTTCCGGTTATTATGGGGCCTCACGATATGGCAGGGGCTTCGGAAGTGGGCAAAATACTGGCTGAATGGTTTAGGCCCGGCAATTTGTTTGTAATAAGTACTGATTTTTCACACTATCCTTCGTATGACGACTCCAAGGAGATAGATGAACGAACTGCAAATGCTATTTTGAAGAATAATCCGGAAGAATTGTTAAAAGTTTTGGATAAAAATAAAAGTCAGAATGTTGATGGACTGGCAACGAGTCTGTGCGGATGGACATCAGTTTTAATGTTGCAACATATTACCCATAATCAGAATAATATCAGGTATGAAAAGATTGAGTATAGAAACTCCGGGGATTCTCCCTTTGGAGATAAAAACCGTGTGGTGGGTTATTATGCTATCGCAGCTTTCCGGCAGACTAAAACAAAAGGTGAAGAGAGTGTTTTTTCTTTGAATTTTGAAGAAAAACAGTGGCTGTTGGAACGATCGCACAAAACTCTTGAGGCAATTGTGGATGGGAATGAACCCGAAGAGCCCGCAGATGTGATTTCTACTAATTTGCAGGCTCATGTCGGAGTATTTGTTTCGTTGTATAAAGACGGGAATTTGCGTGGCTGTATCGGCAATTTTGAGGGTGAGGCTCCTCTTTGGAAGCAAGTTGATCAAATGACCGAAAGTGCTGCTATGCAAGATCCTCGTTTTTACCCTGTAACCAGAGATGAGGTTAAAAATATGGTTGTCGAGATTTCTGTATTAACGCCTAAGAGAAAGATAAATGATATCAGGGAAATTGTTCCCGGGAAACATGGAATATACCTGCGAAAAGATGGACGCAGCGGAACATTTTTACCTCAGGTTGCCGCTAATACGGGGTGGAGTAGAGAGGAATTGCTTGGTCATTGTGCGAAGGATAAAGCAGGATTGGGATGGGATGAATGGAAAGATGCTGATATCTTTGTTTATGAAGCTTTGGTCTTTGGAGATCAATAGTCTTTCGATGTTTGGAGGTTGGAAGCCGGATTAATTGTGTAGCTATTCCAACTGTATTATAATTAGGAGCATTTGGGGGATTAGAAAAGGAGGATATAAAATTTAAATAATAATATTGCCGATGCCGATTACAAGCAAGCCAAGCCCCTTTTTTGCTTCCTCAACCCTTTTTAAGGGACGATTGGCCGTTTTTGTGAGTGGTTTTTCCATGCTTCTGGTGCAGGTTATCTTGTTGAGGGAGATGACCTCTCTTTTTGTTGTTAATGAGTTAATTGTTGGGGTTTTTCTTTCCTTCTGGATGCTTTTTTCCGGTGGCGGAGCTTTTACTGCCAGGTTTTTTCGGGCTTTTAAATGGGGGCACGCCGGACTTTTTCCTTTTATTTCAGGAATTACAGCACTGCTGTCTCTGTGGACAATTTATCTTGCTAAAATATATTTGGTCGGAGATGGTGTTACTGGAATTTCTGACTGGCTGCTTACAACAGCTCTGGTCACCTTTGTGTTTTGTTTTCCTACCGGAATGATGTTTACCTGGTTTTCCGCTGCTTTGAGCGAAAATTACGGAGAAAGACACACCGAGCGCGTCTATATTTCAGAACAATTGGGGAGTTTGTTTGCAGGTGTTTTATTTTATCTGATTCCCGTTTTGTGGCTTAATGCTTTTTCATCGCTTACACTGTTGGTTATTCTGAATTTCCTCACCGCCTTGTATCTTGTTGCTCCTGTGAGGAAGGGTAAGTTCCGGAGTTTGGCATATGTTGGAGTTTTGTTGGTGTTGGTGCTCTGGTTTTTACCTCAATATCGGCCTGCGCGTGAAATGATTGCTGGAGGGAAGCAGGTATCCAAAACTTTTTTTTCGCCGCATGGAAGTATAAATGTTTTTGGGGAGAGTGCAGCCAAAGAATATTTTGCAGGTGGCAAATTCTTTCCCGGAGGTTTACTTCCACAGCAGTATGAGGAATTACTGCATCCTGCATTGATGTTGCATCCTTGTCCCCGGAATATTTTGTTGATTAATGCGAAACCCGGTTTGGTTAGAGAGGCTCTTAATTATGAGGGACTTGAAGTGACTTTTGTTTCTCCCGATAAAGCTCTTGTTGAACTTGAAAAAGAATTTCTGGAAGTTTCCGGAAGTCATTCTTTAAAGCGCGTTAAATTTGTAGGTGAAGACCCTCTTCGGTTTTTGAAAAAGTTAGAGAGACAATCTTATGATGTTGTGCTTTTAGGAGGAGGTATTCCATATAATTTGGCGTCGACAAGGTTTTATACAACCGATTTTTTTGAGCTGATCGCTGCTAATCTTGACCCTGCCGGATTGTTGGTTACAGGAGGGATCGATTATTCGCCGTTCCTTAGTAAAACACGTCTTGATATTTTAAGGGTGCTGGACAAAACTGTGGGGGAAGTTTTTTCATGGCGAAGGATTTGGGCAGGCAATAAAGTTTTTTTAATAGCTTCACGTCAACAGATAAAAGGTGATTGGTGGGATTATCACGAAGAAGTGTTAAGTCGGAACCGCTTTATTCGTGCGGACGTGATTCCGGAAAGGCAATTAGCCGATCAAATTTCCAGGGTTGAAAAGTTGCTGGATATTCAGGCAGATGCCAATACCAGGGTACGACCTGTTTTATTTCAATTGGCTCTAAATGACATGAGTAATTTCTGGGATACTGAATTGTATTGGTTTGCATTGGTGGTTGGTGTTTTGTTTATAGCCGGCCTTCTTCTTTTTCGGGAGAGTGCCCGGGGAGTTTATCTTGCCGGAATGGTGATGGGTGGAATGCAGGTTGTATTACTGCTTCACTGGCAGCTTATTATGGGGGGCTTGTTTCGAGCTACAGGGTTATTATTCTCTTTCTTTATGGCCGGCCTGGCCATTGGGGCTCTGCTGGGACACCGAAATGTTGTCTTTTTTAAAGCCCGATATTTTCCGGTACTATTAATTGTGTTGTCTGCTTTTGTAATTTCTGCTGTTCCGCTATTGGATACCATTGGATATTCCTGGCTATTTCCAATAGCTGTTATGTTATTCGTATTTGTGTTATCTGTTTTAGGTGGTGCCGTTTTTGTTGCAGGAGTTTCCCTTTATTCCGGAAGTGTTCCGAAAGGTGCAGCATTGGTTTATGGAGCTGATGTTGCCGGAGGAGCGATCGGATCCTTTCTTACAGCCATATTTCTGGTGCCTTATACAGGGCTGGTAAATGCTGGAATTCTGCTGGGTGTGGCAGTTCTTTTAGCAGGGTTGGTGTTGTTTAAACGGTTTTAATGATTATTTTCGTTTGAATCCATCAATGGGTTTTGCTATTTTTGACCGGAAGAAAGAATTGTATGGAAGAGTTTTTGAAACCAAATCGCAGGGCCGGATATGGCCTTGATCTGGATAAAGTGTTTGTTGGAAAAGAAATTGTAAGTCGTTACAATATTTCGGTGGATGAGTCTGTATTGAGTATGTGGAGTGGTTTTATGCCTACCGCATCGTATCCGGAAAGTAGTAGAGAATTTGCTGGACGTCTGGGATTTCATCAGATTTTTCTTCCTTATGGATTTTTGTTGAACCTGACACTTAGTTTGGGAGTAGAAAATTTTGCCCATTCCAGTGTTCTTAAACTTGAAATGAGGGATGCCATTTATCTTAATCCCGCTTTTCCCGGTGATACCTTTTCCTGTTCCATTAAGATCACAGATATTCGTCGTGCACGTAGAGAGGGGCATTCCGTTATAGAGTCCTCTCATTTGCTTTTTAACCAGAAAGGTGAACCGGTTTTTTCAGTTGTGCGAATATCCCTGTTTCCTGAAATTAGTCCCCGCAAAACTATTGAGTCAGATAGGAAAGCTCTATTTCATAATAATCTGTTCAAAGAGAAAATACTTGCTCGCACACGCAGTATTAATATGGAAAATGTAATTTTTCAGTTCAAGGCGGGAGATTTGCTGTTGCATCCTTATGTGCGGCCGATTGGGAAAAGTGAAAATCTTTTTTGGGCCACCTATCTCAAGAATACTCATCCCAGTCATTACAATTACCAGCGCTATCAGCCTGGTGAGATTGTTATTTCAGGAGGAATTGTAACTGCCATGGTTATTGGAATTGCTGGTCGGGAATTCCGTCAGATTCTAATGCAGCAGATAAGTAATGCTTTTCATGTACATCCTGTTTTTGCTGAAGATCGGGTAGGTGCTTTTAGTTATGTCAAAGAGGTTAGGCATATCGTACCAGGATATGAAGAGGTTTATATTCGGACATATGGCACCAGAAATATGGATACCGAACTGGAGCTTTCTGATGTGGCGTTCCCCCTGTCTTTGTTTGACTCGAATGTGGAGCGTCCCATGGAGGTACGGCAGATAATTGAGGAGAAGTGCCCCGTTTTAAAAGATAAAGTTTGCAGTATGGTCAACTGGAGTGTGTTGCGCAAAGTTGATGTTTCGTAATAAGAGTAAAAAGAAAGATTTATCCCCTGAAGCAGTTCTTGTTTTTGGGGATTTTTTTTTAGAAGGACATACTATTCCTGTAGGATAATGTATGTCCTTTTGCTTTTTTCAATATGCCTTGATTGTCGTTCGTCATGGTAATAGGCTTGTTCGTCAAATATATTTTCTTCTATTCAGTGTTATTTAATTATGTTCTGTGGTCATTTTCTATGGGGCGCGAAATCTTTTGTTTTGTGGTTTCATTGCAATAAAATGGGGTGTTAATGTAAAAATTTATATAGTTCATCAAAAAAAGGTTGTTGAAAATTGAAACCTTCATCTTGTAGGTGTCGTTAAAAGTATAGAGGCGTTTATCAAATAAAATCAACCACTCGTCAAAAATAAGTTTTATTCGTTAAAGCCAAGAAACCATTTGAATTACAAATTACCCGGAAATCCGGAAAAAAAAGCCCTATGAAAAAATTTTACTCTATCGCATTAGCAGTTTTGTTAACAGCAACTTCTTTAGTTGCAGGAGGGCAAAACCAAATGAATGAATTTTCCGGAGTCAACATTCAAGGAAATTCATTGAAGTCAACTACGGTTTACGATCTTATACGCCTGAGGATAGAAAATCAATACATATTCGATGCAACCGTTATATACTTCTATGACACTTTTTCTGATGGATATGGACGTGAAGATTCTGACAAGATGTTTAATTCATCGGAAAAAATTCCTGAAATTTTTACCCGAATCGGAACTTCTGCGATGGCTATAAACGGATTAGCAGCACTAAACGAACGAAGCTATATCTCTGTTCCAGTAAGTGTTCGTAACAGAATTTTTGATGAGTGTACCATTTCTGCCGATCTGGATGATTTTGTCGATGAATATGATGTGGTGCTCGAAGATAAGGAAAAGGGTCAGTATACTAACCTTAGGACTTCGACTTATACCTATACTCCTTCAGTTTTGGGAATCGAACATGAGCGATTTGTATTGCATCTCTCGCGTAGTTCAAAAGTTGTTACTTCGGAATTTGAAAGTTTTGAAGAAGAAGAACCTGTCCGGTTTTCCAGCAAAAACAATAGTTTACAAGTTAGTATAGATGAATCTTTACTTGCAGGTCCCGGTCCACAGGCTCGTATAGATGTTTTTTCTCAAAACGGACGTATGGTGACCAGCCGCAGGGCATCATCAGGGTTCAATCAAATCGAATTAGCGGGTGGCCAATTATATATTGTAAGTGTTACTGTTGGGGATCACAGGACAACAAAGAAAGTAGTTATTCGCTAATTACTTCATAGGGTTACTTGGGTTGTCCCCTCTTTCCGTGGTTCCGGGAGAGGGGGCTTTTTTATCTTTTTTTGGCAAAGAACTGTTTGACCAGTTCACTACACTCGTTTTCCATAATTCCACCAAGCACTTCGGTCCTGGGGTGTAGCGGAGATGGTGATAGTCTTTTAAAACCGCGCTTTTCATCTGCTGCGCCATAGACAATTTTTCCTGTCTGCGACCAGTTTAAAGCACCGGCACACATGGTACAGGGTTCCATGGTAACGTAAAGAGTGCAATTGTTAAGATACTTTCCACCCAGTTGCTCTGCCGCAGAGGTTATAGCCAGCATTTCGGCATGGGCTGTTACATCATTCAGGGTTTCTGTGAGGTTGTGAGCCTTGGAAATGATAATTCCCTGGCTTACTACCACGGCCCCTACGGGTACTTCATCCTTACGGAAAGCTTCTTTGGCTTCCTGAAAAGCTTGTTTCATAAAATACTGATCGGTAAAATCAATTTTATCCATAAATTTTGACCTTTTTGAAAAGCATTGTCGCTGTTTCTTTTTTTCTTTATATTTTCGCAAAGATATTGTAAAATCAAAAGTTTAGCCTGGTCTATTTATAAGTTTTCATTATGTGATGATCAGATGCCTAATAAATACAGATTGTTGCATAGAGAATTGATGAAGTGAATAATTGATTATTCATAAGTTGGTTTTACCGTTGAACCTATATTTTAAAGGCAGTTGAACAGCACCGCAGAACTTAGGGATGGCCCGGGTTGACAAAACCTGGGAGATTAAAAACCCAAAAAAACGATAAATATAATGTATAGGACACATACCTGTGGAGAATTAAGAATTGCAGACACCGCAAAATCTGTTACCCTTAGTGGATGGGTACAACGCGTTCGTAATTTGGGCGGCATGACCTTTGTCGACTTGAGAGATCGTTACGGAATTACTCAGCTGGTTTTTAACAGTGAGGCTGAAAATAAACTGGCCCAGGAGGTACGAAAAATCGGCCGTGAGTATGTGATACAGGTAACAGGAAATGTTGCTGAACGCAGTAGTAAAAACAGTAAGATTCCTACGGGTGACATTGAGGTTATGGCAGAGGAGTTAAAAGTGCTGAATTCTTCCGATCTCCCTCCTTTTACCATTGAGGATGATACAGATGGCGGAGAAGAGCTCAGAATGAAATACCGATATCTGGATCTTAGGAGAAGCCCTTCACGAAATGCTCTTGAATTAAGGCATAAAATGGCCCTGGAGGTTAGAAATTACATGGATAAGGAAGGTTTTATTGAAGTGGAAACCCCTGTTTTAATGAAATCTACACCAGAAGGAGCCCGTGATTTTGTAGTACCTTCTCGTATGAATCCCGGGCAGTTTTATGCTTTACCTCAGTCACCTCAGGTTTTTAAACAATTGCTGATGGTGGCCGGATATGATCGCTACTTTCAGATAGTGAAATGTTTTCGAGATGAGGATTTGCGTGCCGATCGGCAACCGGAATTCACTCAGATCGACTGCGAAATGTCTTTCGTAGATCAGGAGGATGTTTTGAATACTTTCGAAGGAATGACAAAACACCTGTTCAAGTCGCTCCGCGGAGTTGTCATTGAGGGTGACTTCCCCCGTATGCCTTATGCTGATGCAATGAAATACTATGGTAGCGATAAGCCCGATATCCGTTTTGATATGCGTTTTGTCGATTTGACAGCTACTGCCTCCGGAAAGGGTTTTAAGGTATTTGATGATGCAATGTATATTGGGGCCATTTGTGCCCGGGGATGTGCCACCTATACCCGAAAGGAACTGGATCAGCTGACTGATTTTGTCAAGCGGCCACAGGTGGGCGCCAAAGGTCTGGTTTATGTGAAATATAACGAGGATGGATCTTTTAAAACATCTGTAGATAAGTTTTTCTCTGCTGAAGATTTTAAAGGCTGGGCGGATATGAGTGGAGCGAAGCCGGGAGATTTGATTTTAATTTTGGCTGGTGAAGAACTCAGAACACTTTCAGCACTTTGCGAATTACGTTTGGAAATGGGATCCCGTCTGGGACTCAGAAATAAAAATAAATTTGCGCCTCTTTGGGTAGTTGACTTTCCTTTGCTGGAGTGGGATGATGACACGCAGCGTTATTATGCTATGCACCATCCGTTTACCTCACCTAAAGATGAGGATGTGGAGTTATTGGACAGCAATCCCGGGGAAGTAAGGGCCAATGCTTACGATTTGGTGATCAACGGGGTGGAGATTGGTGGTGGTTCTATTCGTATCCACAACGATGAGTTGCAGCAAAAAATGTTTAAGATACTCGGATTTACCGAAGAGGAAGCTGAAAGCCAGTTTGGCTTCCTGATGAATGCCTTTAAGTATGGTGCACCTCCCCATGGAGGAGTGGCTTTTGGTTTTGACCGATGGGTTTCTCTTTTTGCAGGTCTGGATTCAATCAGGGAAGTGATTGCTTTCCCGAAAAATAATGCCGGTCGTGATGTCATGAATGATGCGCCCTCTGCGATAAGTGAGGCGCAACTTGAGGAGTTAATGCTGGAGTTAAAAAGAAAAGAGCAGAAATAATTTTTTTCAATAGGAAGAGGGGTTGATTTTTGGCTAGCCGAAAATCAACCCCTCTTCCTATTTTCCATTAATATCTTACTTGCCATTTTTTCCACACTTAAAAGCGCCATTTTTCTGGTTCCCATTCTCTTGGGGCCATTTAAGGTGGCTCCAGCTTTCTAATTCACAGCATTACCAAGTAATTCCCGTTTATTAACTACCGGGTTAGCATACATTTCCAGAAGTGTTTTTCTTAAGAAATCTCTGTCTCCTTCAATTCTGTCGAGATGTTCTTCAATGTATTGGAGGAAAATTTTCTTTTCTTCTTCCGAATATAAACTAGCGTATTCGTCAGTTTGGTTTAACATATCCCAGGCAACCCAGTTTCCCGGCCATAAGTGATAGTTTTCGTGTACGTGTTTGTCAATTAGTCCGGCAAGAAATTCAAATTTTTCGTTTTTATTCTGAATATTTTTTAATACATCCAGTTCGTTATTGATAGGCTGCCCAAAGGCAAAATGAACATGCCCTTTACGACCGCGTAATCCGACCCCCATCTGCAGTAAATCATCACCCTGGGTTTTTACATAATCGGGATTATCCCTCTTGTGTTGAAACTCCAGCGCTTTAAGATAGTCACAAGGGTCATATTCATAAGAAATGGAAACAGGAACAATCTTCAATTGTTTAAAGTTTTCCGCCACTGATTTATCTTTTCCGCTGATGTTGAGCATTTTTAGAAGACTTTGCTGAGTGCGGTCATTTCCATCTTTTGATCTTCCTTCTCTTTGGGCAATCCAAATGCTGTGTCCTACCTCTGTGATTGTGTGACGAATATATTCCGACAAAAGTGTTGAACTCTCCAGCATTTGTCGCACCGGAAGATTGCGTTTAACGATAAAAGTACGATTAAGCTTGACCAGATCTGTAATCCAGGGATAAATCAACAGATTGTCTCCAATGGCAATTTCTGTCGAGTCAAAGCCGTGTTCGAACATGATAACATTCAAAATGGCCGGGTCCAAAAGAATATCCCGGTGGTTGGAGATGTAGAGATATGACTCTTTAGAATCCAGTTGATCCAGACCTTCAGATGTAACACCTTTGGTGGTGTTTTTAATTATCTCCTTAACATAAAGGGAGATTACTTCCTGTTGAAATTGTCTTATACTTTTGATTTGCATCATGTTATCGATGAATCGTTGAGCAGACATTCCCGGAAAAAGAAATCCAATGAGTTCTATGAAAGAAGTTTCATTTTTCAGACGTTCAAATACCTGTTGAATTTCATGGTCCTGATAGGGACGTATCGATTCAAAATCCAGTTCTTTGGCCATTTTTATTTTTTTTGTTTGAGGCAAAATTACTTTAAACAAACCGGTTTTGGAAATTAACAACGTGTTAATATCCGCTGAAAAAGATAAGAAACAGTTTCAGTTTTATCTTTTTGGTTGTTTTCGTAATTATCAGAATCTATTTTTTTTGTTTTCTTGGCTTTTAGACAGAATTAATAGTTGTTTTGCGTTTAATTCTTTCTGCTTTGCGCTTTCTCTGTTAATCATTGCCATTCAGCATATCCCAGTATTCCATTGCTCTGCGCGTATGAGGAATAACAATTGTTCCACCTACAATGTTGGCCACGGAGAAAATTTCCATCATTTCTTCTGTGCTGATTTTCTGTTCGTAGCATTTTTCAAGATGATACTTAATACAGTCATCGCAACGAAGCACCATTGATGCTGCCAGACCGAGCATTTCTTTGGTTTTTGAGGACAGTGTTCCCTCTTGGTAGGTGTTGGTATCCAAGTTGAAAAGTCTTTTGATAACAAGGTTGTCCTGCGACAGGATTCTTTCATTCATTTTGGAACGAAATTCTCTGAATTCTTTTATTTGATCATTCATTATTATTGTTTTTAAACTTGATTATTTTTAATAATTTCAAATATCAATTCTGCCAAAAATAAACATTTGACTGGTTTGATGGGGGCTAATTCGGGCAAGTGAGTCAAAAACAAGATTGTTTTATCGTAAAATCATCTCTTTTTAAAACCTCATTCCCGAGGCGAGCGAGAAGAGGCTTGACGATTACGATAAAAGAACCGTGTTTTTTAGAGCGAAAACTTGCTAAATCTTGATATTATTTGCCTACTATCTTGCATCATAACAAAAATTGGAGCGCAGCGGAAATCATGATCGCTCCCAATGATTATGTCGTAAACAAAATTAGGTCAGGGTTCAGGGGGATTAAATCCCTTTTGGGAAAAAACTAGGACACTGTTGATATTTTTAAATCCATTTTATGGAGAACATTCATATTTCGTAAATGCCTGTACCGAGCGTGTCGAAGTAAGCGATTTTCGGATAAGCTTAATACAGTAAATAGCACTTTATGGACAGGCACTAAATGGGAATGCCCAGCATTGTGGCCTGCGTAACGTCAGTAATCCTGACATTAACAAGTTCTCCGACTTTATGTCCGGCACGTGGAAATACAACTACCTTATTTTGGGAGGTACGTCCAAAGAATTCCTGTGTTGATTTTTTGGAAACACTTTCGATTAAAACCTCAAATACTTTTCCGATATCTTTTTTATTACTTTCAAGAGAAAGTTGGTTTTGCAGTTCTATTATCTCCTGAAGTCTCCGGCTTTTGATGTCATCAGGAACATTATCGGGTAATTTTTTATGAGCATAAGTTCCAGGACGCTCTGAATACTTAAACATAAAAGCCGTATCAAACCCTGCCCATTTCATTAATTCCAGAGTCTTTTGATGGTCTTCTTCCGTCTCGCCGTGAAAGCCGCAGAAAACATCTGTGGTGATACCGCATCCGGGTAATATTTCCCGGATAGCTTCAATCCGGTTTTTATACCAATCTGCCGTATATTTTCGGTTCATTTTTTTTAATACTTCTGATGATCCGGATTGCAGGGGCAAATGAATATGTTTGCAGATATTAGGATGTTTTGCCATCACTTTAAGTGTTTCATTACTCATATCTTTCGGATGTGAGGTTGTGAAACGGATCCTTATATCAGGAAACCGGGTAGCCAGGAAATTCAGTAATCCCGGGAAATCCATTTCCTGTTGGTCTTTCCGATGCAGAAATGAGTTCACGTTTTGTCCCAGGAGTGAGATTTCTTTATAGCCTTCTTTAACAAGATCTGCAAATTCTTTTCTGATGCTTTCCGGATCCCTGCTTCTTTCCCTGCCTCTGGTATAGGGGACAATGCAATAGGTGCAAAAATTATTGCACCCTCTCATGATGCTGATAAAGGCTGATATTTTGTTGGGGCCTAATCGCTTGGGAATAATATCGCGGTAGGTCTCTGTAGTGGAAAGATCTACATTGATGGCTTTTTCTCCCTGCTCAACAAGGCTTACAAGATTTGGTAAGTCCAGATAAGCATCAGGGCCAGCAACCAGGTCTGCTCCCACCTCAAAAAGCTCTTCTTTTGCCCGTTCGGCCATACATCCAATGATTCCAATTATCAGTCCAGGACGTTTCTTTTTAAGGGCTTTGAGTTCCCTTACTCTGGCAAGTACTCTCTTTTCTGCATTATCCCTTATAGAGCAGGTGTTTATGAATATAGCATCCGCATTTGAATTGTTTTCTGCAGTTTCATAGCCATCCATTTGCATTACAGAAGCTACAACTTCACTGTCAGCAAAGTTCATCTGGCATCCGTAGGTTTCTATGTAAAGTTTCTTCCCGTTGCTTTCATAGGCTAAAACGCTCTCAGCCTTTATGGAATTTTTATTGTTTTGTTTGTCTCTCATCCCTCTTCTGTAAAATAGAATGCAAATTTAATGTTAATCTATGGTTTACCCAAAGTATTTGTGTTTCAGGGTAATTCTTTTTGTTTTTTGTAATGTGTGATAAATCAGCCTCTTGTGTGAGTATTAGGTTTTTATTAGTTTTGCGACTCTTGCAGGCAAGGGCTTATGGAATAAGAACTTTTTGGAGAAAAGACTTTGGCTATCAGTGTTTTTGAAACAAAGAACTCTTTAATAAAGAAGTAAAGTAAAGAGTTCATAACCATGGCAGGGGATAGTAAATGGGTAATTATTAAGCATCGCAAAGGAGCACAGGGTGCTAAAATGGCTAAAATGTTTACTAGAATTACCAAGGATATTCAGGTAGGAGTGAAAGAAGGAAGACCTGATCCTGAAAAAAATCCCCGACTGAGTATGGCGGTCAGGAATTGCCGGTCGGTAAATATGCCTACAGATGTTTTTTCGCACTTGAATGTCCTCCTGAAAAATTTGTATCGCTCAATATTCTTAAGAAAACGATGTTTAGTGCAACCACTTTGCCTCACAATGCGTATGTATTAGTAAAATCAATATTTGAGAATGAGATGAACCGGGTTTTTGATGGGTTTAAGAGAAGTAATATGGCATGTAATGACAGATATAGCCTGGTTCTTATGTTTGCTTAAAAAATAGTATGGACGATTAAAAACCAAACCTGCATGAAAAGAATACTTGTACCCATCGATTTTTCCGAAAATTCCGTTTTTGCACTGAAAGTGGGTGTGGAATTAGCCAATCAACTGCATGCAGCAGTCAGGATTATTCATGTTCAGACAGGGCAGAAGTATGCTCCTGAGTTTTTGGGTGATAATCCGGAAGAACGCATGCTGGGACAGACAAAAACCTGGCTGGATCATCTCATAAAAAAATATAGTGACGAGTATCGTGTATATAATGGAGAGTTTGATTATAAAATCCGGGAGGGAAACGTTGTACGGGAAATTACCAACCAGGCACGATACGATGATGTGAGCCTGATTGTTGTGGGAACTCATGGAGTTTCGGGCGTTGAAGACCGGTGGCTGGGTAGCAATGCGTACAGATTGGTTTCTCATGCACCTTGTCCTGTATTCACCGTAAGAAACGGAATGAAATGGAGTTATCCCCATAGAGTCATTTTACCGCTGGATCATAATAAAATAACCCGGAAAATTGTACCTGTTGTTGCGGGATTTGCCAAATTAATAAAAGCCGAAATTAATATACTGGCTCTTCAGCGTAAATCAAAATGGATACTTCCGGGATTAAGTGATATTTATGCTAAACAGGCTGAGCGATACATTAAAACCAATACAGATTTAGAGGTGTCCGTGAAGCCTTTCAAATGGGGTGGAGATGCAAAGAATATTCTTAGTCTGGCGCAAGAGCAATTGGCAACAGTTATTGTGATTCCTCTGAGCAAGGCACTCAGTCCTTTCGACAGTTTTTTCAGACCTTTTGCAAACGAGATTCTTAATCTTTCCGAGATTCCTGTTTTGATTGTTCCCGTAAAGGAATAAAAATTGTAACTTTGCCTGCATAAGATTTGAAAAAGATGAGAATTGTAGCAGGAATTATTTTTCTTTTGATGACCATGGGAGTTACTGCTCAAATGCCGGGGAAAGACGCAAGTTTTAATTCGGATATTTTTGCAGAACTTGAGCAGGTTTCCAGCGATAAGGGAATTATCACTATTGAGCAATCTGACCGCATGAGGGCTCTGATAAACACCCACATCAGTATGAATAAAAGGTCCGATGGAGTTGAAGGTTTCCGGGTGCAGTTATTTAGCGGGGCAGGAAATAAGTCAAGGCAGGAAGCTCTGGATGTAAAAGGGAAAGTTTTGTCCGAATTACCGGAAGAGAATGTTTTTGTTGAATACAGTGCTCCTTTCTGGAGAGTCAGAGTGGGAAGTTTCCGGCATAAGCATGAAGCTTTGCCACTTCTCAGCAGGTTGAAAAAAAAATTCCCGGCCTGCTATGTTGTAAAGGTTAGCGATATATCATTAAATTCTTTACCATAATATTAAGCCCGCTTGTCAGCAAGCGGGTTTTTTTTGAGGTTTCTTTTTTAGCGTTTTGAGTTATGAGTGATCAGATTAAGCATGAATGTGGCATTGTACTCATTCGTTTGTTAAAGCCCCTGAGTTATTATCAGGAGAAGTATGGAACGTGGCGTTTTGGTTTGAATAAGCTTTATTTACTGATGGAAAAGCAGCATAACAGGGGACAGGACGGTGCTGGAGTTGTAAGCTTAAAGTTGAATCAGCCTGCAGGGAAAAAATATCTTTCCCGTCAGCGCTCTAATGGTGGAAACCCCATTCAGGAAGTGTTCTCGGGCATACACAGTCGTTTTGATGCTGTATATGAACATCATCCTGAGTTGCTGAATGATCCGGTTTGGGCCAAAGAAAATCTGCCCTTTGCCGGTGAACTCTATCTTGGTCATTTACGGTACGGAACTTTTGGAAACAACAGTATTGATTATGTGCATCCGGTTATGCGCGAGAATAACTGGCGTTCGAGAAATCTGGTACTTGCCGGTAACTTTAATCTTACTAATGTTGATGAAATTTTTAAAACTCTGGTAGATCTGGGGCAACATCCCAAAGATT
The DNA here is from genome assembly GCA_964403175.1 of uncultured Marinilabiliaceae bacterium. Lineage (GTDB taxonomy): Bacteria > Bacteroidota > Bacteroidia > Bacteroidales > Marinilabiliaceae > Marinilabilia. The sequence goes on along the minus strand of CAYOFH010000002.1, from coordinate 43,382 downwards.
ATACCGATACTGAATCTATGCTCGAGAATGTAGGGCATTTTCTGGATGAAGAAAATCAACTCTTGTTTCGTCAGTTTAAAAATGAAGGGTATACCAACAAAGAAATTTCGGCATTGATAGAAAAAAATCTGGATGTGCGTAAAGTATTGGAAAGGTCGAGTCGCCGGTGGGATGGTGGATTTGTAATTGCCGGACTTTTTGGCCATGGGGATGCATTTGTAACCCGGGATCCCTGGGGTATTAGACCTGCTTCCTACTATGCCAACGATGAATTTGTGGTAGTAGCTTCCGAGCGACCGGTCATTCAAACAGCGTTGAATGTGAGATCGGTGGAGGTTAAAGAACTGAAGCCCGGACATGCATTAATCATTAAAAAGGACGGTCAGGTATCCGAGGAAATGGTGACAGTCCCTCAGGAAAAGAAATCCTGCTCTTTTGAGCGTATTTATTTCTCCAGAGGTAGCGATCGGGATATTTATAAAGAACGGAAGGAGCTGGGACGTCTGTTGTCTCCTATTATTCTGGATAAAATAAATTTTGACCTTGAAAATACCGTTTTCTCCCACATTCCTAATACCGCCGAGACTGCATTCTATGGAATGATGGAAGGCATCAGAGAACATCTGGATGTGGAGAAAACAAAAAAGATAATGGCCCTTGGTAATGAGCTGAATGAGGAGGCAGTGTCCAGAATTCTTAGTTTGGAACCGCGAATTGAAAAGGTGGCTATAAAAGACGTTAAGATGCGCACATTTATTACTGATGACAGCAGTCGTGATGATCTGGTGGCTCACGTATATGATGTGACTTATGGAATTGTGAAGAATAAAGTGGATACCCTCGTAATTATTGACGATTCCATCGTAAGAGGGACTACTTTGAAGCGCAGTATTTTGAGGATCCTTGACCGGTTACATCCTAAGAAGATAATTGTGGTTTCGTCCGCCCCCCAAATTCGTTTTCCTGATTGTTATGGTATTGATATGGCCAGGTTAAAAGATTTTTGTGCTTTTGCTGCTGCCATTGAATTACTGAAGGATTCAGGACAAGAGGAGGTTATAGAAAAGGTTTATAGGCAATGTAAGGATCAGCAATATCTCCCTAAAGAGGAAATAGTAAATTATGTGAAAGAGGTTTATCGTCCCTTTTCTGATGAGCAGATCTCTGATAAAATTGCTGAAATGCTTAAACCTGATGATATAGATGCTGAAGTGGAGGTTGTTTACCAAACTGTGGATAATCTTCATAAAGCTTGTCCCAATGACCAGGGAGATTGGTACTTTACAGGGAATTATCCTACTGCCGGAGGTAATAAAGTAGTGAATACTTCTTTCATCAATTTCATTGAAGGCATTAATACTCGTGCGTATTAACAATAGATCATTAGATTTTTAGAGCCAACCTTTATGCTCTAATCTCACAAACTTCCACCTTTTATTATCTTTGGTCGATAATATCCATACCGGCTCCTATCCATGTATACACATCTATCGGGTGGTGATTGTGATATTTTTTGCTTCGTCGATGTCCCAGTCTGACAATTACGGCATTTTCCGAAGGAACGACAAATATATACTGTCCCAGTATTCCTCTGGCATAAGGGATCATTTCTCCTTTGTAATTCAGTATCCACCAGTGTAACCCGTAATAATCCACCATTTGAGCTTCATTATTGGTAAGATATTTTGCCGGGGTGATCATTTCCGAAATATAGCCGGATGAAATTAGTCTTTGGCCCTTGAATACTCCATTGTTAAGAACCAGATTACCGATGCGGGCAAAATCGCGCGGAGTGCTGTTAAAGCAGCAATAGGCTTTTTCAGTTCCTTCGCGTCGGTCAAGCGACCACAGTGCCGGGACTTCTGCATTGAGGGGTTTCCAAAGTTTTTCAGAAGCATAGTGGGAAATCGACATTCCGGTTGTTTTAGTTAGAATTCTTTCCAGAAATTGAGTGTCTCCACTTCGGTAATTAAATTCTATTCCGGGATGATTGTTTATTTTAACTTTTTTCATGAGCCCCGGCAGGTCTCTGCCATAATAGGCTTGGGTGGTAATTGAAAAGGGAGAGGTGTAGTTTTCATTCCAGCTGGATGCAGAGCTCATTGTCAGCAGATGACGTATGGTAAGGTTATTGCTGAAAGATCCTTTTATCCAGGGCAGGTATTTCTCAACTTTGTCATCGAGACTGTGTATGTACCCATCATCAATGGCGCAACCTATCAGGAGAGAAACTATACTCTTGGCCATTGAAAAGGAATTGGAAATCTCCGTGGCCTGCTGATCCTGGTAATACTTTTCGAAAAGAAGAGAGTCGTTTTGAATGATCAGAAAGCCGGTGGATTCCAAGAGGGCTAAAGAATCAGAGGCAGATGCGGAGGAAATAGTGTAATGATTGTAGTCGGCAGAAAAGGGCCAGGGCACCGGGTTTGCTGTTTCGACTTTCCTGTTGTCGAATATTTTGAAATCATCAATATTGGGAGTCAGGTATATTAACCCCTTTTGGAGGTAATCGGGAAGCAGCGTATAGAGAGCTGTTACTCCTACAATTGTTAAGATGATAATTTTAAATGTTTTACTTTTATGTGATTTTTTTGATTTTTTCATTTTGTGGGGTTTGCGTTTTTGGATCTCCCGGGTTCCATTCTCCTACTTTAATATGCTTTGGGAAAGCTACCGGTTTGTAAATGGATTTGCCAGCCAGGGCTCTCATGCTTTCCTGAATTCCTTCGGTAATGCTTGGATGAGGATAAAATACCCTTAGCACCTCACTAACACTGTTGCCATGATTGATTAGATGGGCAACTGCAACAATAAATGACGATGCCTGCGGGCCTGCGGCTCTCATGCCTAAAATACGTTGTTTGTCATCACTGCTTACAAGAATTTTTACAAACCCGTGCGTGTTTCGCATGGCAATGGCGCGATTTATCAGTGAGTTCGAATAATAAACAGATTTATATCCAATATTTTTTTCCTGCAGGGTTCTTTCATTGGCACCGACAGCTGCCACCTCCGGCTTAAAAAACATAAGGGTCGACATATTGGAGTAATCGGGATGATAGCAGATTTCTTTTATGATGGCTTCAGCTGCCAGTCGCCCCTGATATTCCGCCACACTGTAAAGCTGAGACTGACCGGTAATATCTCCTACAGCATAAATATTGGTATGCCCCAGGGTGTTTTGGACGCAGCCATAGTCATCTACAGGAATTAATCCTCTTCTATCGGGGCTTACCCCAAGTAGATCAAGTCCCATATTCTCTGTGTTTGGTTTTCTTCCGATGGCAACGAGCGCAATGTCAACTTCGATAACTTTACTGTTACCGGCATCATAATCTAAAACGACTTCCAGATGATCAGGATGTTTGCGGATGCATCTGAGTTGGGCGGTATGGTGGACGATTACTCCGTTGGCCTCCAGGTTGTGAGATACAAACTCGCTTACATCATCGTCCTCATAGGGCAGGACCCGGTTGGATCTGTCAAGAAGATGTACCTTGGTTTGGTTAAAATTAGAGAAAATGGTGGCAAATTCACAACCAATGATTCCTGAGCCAATAATGAGCATCCGTTCCGGAAACCGGGAAAGTGATAAGATATCATCGGAGGTAATGACCCTTTTGCCATCAATGTTTACACCCGGAAGTTCTCTTGGATGAGCTCCTGTTGCAATTATGAAGTATTCTCCTTTTATGGTAAGAAGATCCCCATTGTCATTAACTTCAACTGTATTGGCATTTTTGAATTTGGCTGTCCCTGTAATAAGGCTGATAGTACCTTTTTTCGAAATGTTGGCAAATGTCTCAATCTGACTGCGCATCTGATATTGTTTTTCCCGCGCAGCTTCCAATACGGTTTTTTTCACCATGTCGTAGTCTACCGACAAACCGCTGGCCCGATAGCCCCTGTCAATCCTTGCAGCTACCGAATAATCCATTGAGAGTTCATACATCGTTTTAGATGTAAGTACTCCATTGATAATGCCGGCACCTCCGATATGGCTCTTTTCAATCAGGCAGACCTTTTTATCAAAGTCAGCTGCCCTGTTGGCAGCAGCAAATCCGGCCGGACCGCTTCCGATGACTACAACATCAAAGATGTATTTTTCGGTAGGATCTGTCATTTACACAAGTTTTCATTAGCCTGATTTTGCTTAATCAGTGTATCAGCAAAGTACAAAAAAAATAAGATTTTGCCTTCCTGTCTTTTTAAAATACGTTAGTTAATATTTTGCAGGGACGTAAATTATATGTCTCTATCGGATGAAGTAGTTGTGTCAACCCGCATATAATCAGAAGCATATCATTTTCCCCGGGTTTTTATCTAATTCAGGTTGCAGATAATGTTACAAAAAGAAATCGCTGCAGGCTAATGACGAAATAATTATTATCTGAATACCGATCTGCTATTCATTCGTATAATTGTTACCTAAGTTATTGGCTGAATGGAACTCGCATGCCAGGACATTATACATGTTCTATTGTGGTAATCATGGCCATGCTCGTTTCATCAGTATAAATATTGGTCTGATGGAACTTGCAATTCCTTTATACATGCACTTTTTGCAGATTTCTTTGTAAACAAAGCGACTGCTGGGCTATGCCCCTTTGTCTCGCAAAGAAAGCCGAAAGAGAAATCAAAGCTCCATGCTCGTTTCATCAGGGTTCTTCGGGTTGTAGCTGTGTACGTGCCGGGATATTTTTGCCTGGTACAGTTCTTTTATGGTGATAATGATTCCGGTTTCTTCCACACCTCCAAATCTTTCATTTACAGCTGTTCCAAAGGTGCGCATTGATGGAGACAGGTTCATGTAGGCATTGATAAGCGGAGGAATGTTTTCACCCAGTTCACGGACAGTTTTGCTTAGTGTTTTATAATCATCAGAGAATGAATCTCCGGAGAATATTTGTTTGATTTCACTGGAAGTGAGCGTTGAAGTAACAGGATTATACGGATAAACCAGATTGTCCGGGTCGTTGAAATATTTATCCATGAATGCTCTGATAAGGCTTCTGACTTTCAGGTTGCTGTGAGCGTACATAGTAACTTTTCCGAAAAAGTATTCCATGTCCGGATAATTGATAATCAGAGAACCCAGTCCATCCCATAAGTTATCCAGAGCATAAAGGCTTTTTGCACCCATTTTGCTTGATTGATATTTGGGTTGCACAAATGAACGTCCCAGTTCTATAGTTCTGGGAAGGTATTCCCGGATAAACTGCTCTGTAAAGTGAAACATACGGGCGGTAGCCAGATGGATTTTCCCCTCTGCATCAGGTTTAAGATTTTGACACATGATATACCTGTATCCTCCCAGTATCTCTCTGGCTTTGGGATCCCATACAATGAGCTGATGATACGGATCATCTCCAATGTCATAGTCATCAATATCACAGTCTTTGCCGGTGCCGCCACCTGCACTGCGGAATGATTCTTCTCGTAATCGACCTACTTCCCGCATTAGCGCTGGAGCTTCATTAGCCGTAAAATCATAAATCTTATTCTCGCCTTTGTTAGTGTACCTCACAAATCGATCCTGGGTTAATTCAGTTTCCAGTTCTTCTCGGAGTACGGGGGGAATAATTGGTTTTTCGGAGTTCATTAGCTTAATATTGGTTCGTTTTCGGAACATTTATCCTGTTGTGTTAAACATTCCACAGTTTTTGATTTTATTGCAAAAACCGGTTTCTGGTTCCGGAAAAGATCATTTACAAAATTAATGGTTTTTTGCAAGTTCGTAGCTTTTTTCCTTTATTTTAACGGCCCAGCTTTCCGGAGTACCGGTCTCTTTCAGCTTTTGCCAAGGTATGGGAGTGCCAAATCTGATAATTAAATTTTCTCCATGTTGTTTAAACATTTCATCAGGGAGGTACAGCATTTCAATATTTGCTTTAATTCCCAAACGTTTACGAAGGTTGGCCAGACGGTAGAAAAAATTGGTGTTTTTTCCCGATATGTTTACCGGAACAATATCTCTTTTGTGTTGAATGGCTTTTCGCACAAAGTTCTTTTTCCATTCCAGATCTTTTATTATCCCGTTTTGTTTTCTGCTTACCAAGCCGGCCGGAAACATAAGAACCTGAGCTTCTGATTTGTAAGCATCCTCAATTAAACGGGCTGCTTCTCGTGAATGGCCTCCGTGCTTATTGATGGGTACGAAGATATTGTCAAGAGGTTTTAAGTTCAAAAGTATATCGTTGACAGGAAATTTTAGATTCGAAAACTTTCTGCTTACTGCCACTAAGAATGCAATTCCGTCAAGCCCGCCAAGAGGATGGTTGCTTGCAAATAAATAGCGTCCGCCCTCCGGAATTTTTTCCAGTCCGTAAGCTTCGAAATTTGCCCCAAAAAGGTCGTCAAGAATAGCCTGCCCAAATTCTGCCCCATTAAGATGGCCTTTTCGACAGATAAATTCATTAATCTCTTCCTGATGTATTATTCGTTTAAAATAGCTGAAAAAAAAGGAAGGAATGACCTTAAACAGTCCGGGGTTTTTGCTGGCAAAAACTTTTTCAACATCAATGAGTTTTTTGTTTTCCTCTTTCATTGCAATGGCGTTTGTCTTCACTGGATGATTTTTTAACAAGCAGATTTAGAAAAATATACCGACTGCCGGAATGATTATTCTTATGTAAACAGTCTTTTGATTTTACTTATTGTGTGCTCATAGTTAGGTAGTTGTGGTGATTGTTTTGAATCCATCACATTTTGAATCGTTGGCAATATTACAAAAAAATAAAAGCAATTCATTAATTATGCTTTGACAGATTATGGATTTCAAAGACTTTATTTTAGAAACACATTGTTGATCTTCTAAAAAAGAAATAAGTTGATTTCGAACCTTTAGCTGTTTTCTTTTACACAATATTGGACAGCTTAACCAGATGAGATTGTTTCATCTGTTTCGCAACAGGTTTTTGTCACAAGTAGGAAAACAATAATTTTTTTGACTTTGTTGTTGAATTAAAGCCTTAATGGTGAAAGAAATTAATTAACAGCATCGTGTTGCAATACAATCCTAAATTTTTTAAAAGCCTCCTTAAAAAAAATGGTTGAAAGTGCAATGTTTTAGAGGTCATTTTTATGAAAATGAGGTTGTTGTACATTTCAGGAACTGTTATTTCAGTGAAATATTATCCTATATTTAAGCTCTTTTGGTGGATTATTGTATTGTTTTTTGTCAAAAAATACAATAAAGTGGTGTGAAGTGGTTGATTGTGGTTTAAAAAAATTGTAGTTTTACGAAAATATTACCCAAATTGTAATGTTCACATTTATAGGAGATTTTGAATGCAGGACAGATGCGAAAGGGCGCATAGTCTTTCCCTCAACCTTTAAAAAAGTGCTGAGTGAGGATGACATGCGTCTGGTTGTTCGCAAAGATTTGTTTGAGCCATGTCTCCATATATATCCATATGCAGTATGGGAAGAAAAGCTGGAGGATATTCGTAAAAGGATTAATTCCTACAACAGGGAGCATTCCAGATTTTTAAGAAATTTTTTTCGTGGATCCGCCGAAGTTTCTTTAGACGGCAATGGTCGTTTTCTGATTCCTAAACGATTGTTGGAACAGATTGGAATGGGCAGAGAAGTTATACTTTTAGGCGTGGATAAGTATATTGAAGTTTGGGATAAAGAACTATATGAACAGAGTTCTCTGTCTGGTGAAAACCTTGGAGATCTGGCAGAAAAAATTTTAGGTAAATCTTCGTCTGAAGATAAAATATGATGATAATTTTGCACCTTAGAGCATTTTAATGACAACCCACTACCACATACCGGTTTTATTGGAAACTTCTATTCATGGCTTGAATATAAAGCCTGACGGAGTTTATGTGGATCTCACTTTTGGTGGAGGAGGGCATAGTAGAGAGATATTGAAAATGTTAGGGCCGAATGGTCGTTTGGTTGCATTTGATCAGGATGCGGATGCATGGGAAAATGCTCCGGATGATGAGCGTTTTATTTTGGTTAAGCACAATTTTCGATATTTGCAGCATTTTGTCGATTATCTGGGATTTGATAAGGTTGACGGCGTGCTCGGTGATCTTGGGGTATCGTCGCATCACTTTGATTCTCCAGAAAGAGGCTTCTCTTTCAGATTTGACGGAGCACTCGATATGAGAATGGGGCCGGGAATTGATCTGACTGCTGCTAAGATTTTGAATGAATATCCGGAGAATAGATTGTTTTCCGTTTTTAAAATGTATGGGGAGGTGCCTTCGTGTGGAAAGCTTGTTAAGGCCATTTTAAATGCACGAAATCAGCTTCCTTTTGAAACAACCTCTCAATTGCGGGAGTTGGCTCATGAATTGGCACCAAAAAAGGATGTGAATAAATTTCTTGCCCAGGTTTTTCAAGCCCTGAGAATTGAAGTTAATAAAGAGATGGAAGTGCTGGAAGAAACTCTTATGCAAATGCCAGGAGTGATTAAACCAGGAGGTCGTCTGGTGGTTATTGCCTATCATTCTCTCGAAGACAGGATGGTTAAAAATTTTATACGTTCCGGTAATTTTGCTAAAACTCAGGCTGAAACTGATTTTTATGGAAACAGGAAAGTGCCGTTTAAAGCCATTACCAGAAAAGCAGTACAGGCAGATGACGCCGAAGTTGGTGAGAATCCACGGGCGCGAAGTGCCAAACTAAGAATAGCCGAGAAATTATGAAGTTTCTTAAGTTCGGAAAAAAAAGAACACCGAATGGCACGAGTGAATTTGTGTCAGGGAAGGAAGAGTTTAAAGAGCTTAAAGGGATTTCCTTTAAAGATTATCTATATGGTCGGTTTCTGGCCGACAGGAGTGTTGGTCAGCACTGGGGGTATCTTGCCTTCCTGGTTTTTTTAGGAGTTCTTTACATAGGAAATAGGTATCAGATGGAGCATCTTCTGGATCGGCAGGCAGATTTATTACACGAATTGAAAGGGCTTAAATATGAGGCTATTACCACTTCTTCGGAGTTGATGAATATGAGTAAACAAAGCGAAGTAATGGAGCGTGTAAACAGGGCAGGAATCGAACTGGAAGTGCTGAAAACACCTCCCCGGACGCTGGAAGTGGAGAAATTGGATTAAGTAGGTTTGTCAATAATACAAAGAACTCTTTTGCCCGGGAAAAGGTATCAAATATTGATCCGAAAGGTATCGGGATATAAGCATTAATAAAAAACTTCCACGTTTTTGAGATATATTACAAGGAAGCATTGGGAAACAATATCAGGTCTGGCGATATGAGCATCAAACAAAAAATAATATTCAGGTTGGCTGCAATCTATATTGTGTTTGGAGCATTGACGCTGTGGATTTTGTTTGAGGTTTTTAGCCTGAAAGTGTTTGAAGCCTCCGGATGGAAAGAGAAAGCCCGTACGCTTGAGAGCAACAGTATCGTTATTGAGGCCAATCGTGGAAATATTCTGGATGAAAACGGACAAAAAATCTCTTTGTCGGTACCCAGCTATCGAATATACATGGATCTTCGTGCAAATGGACTAACCAGCCAGTTGTTTAACACTAAGGTTGATAGTCTGGCTCTTTGTTTGTCACGGTTTTTTGGAGATAAATCAGCAGCAGTTTACAAAAGAGAACTGGTAAATGCACGTCTTGAGGGTGCGCGTTATTTCCTGGTCCATCCCAGGAAAATATCTTATCTGGAACTTCAAAAAGTAAAGGAATTTCCAATTTTCAGGGAGGGAAGAAATATCGGTGGTTTCATTCCACGTCAATATGATGAACGTCGCCATCCCTTTGGTTCACTGGCTTCTCGAACTATCGGGAAATTGTACGGTGAAAAATCCAAAGGGGGAATGGTGGGACTGGAAAGGGCATATGATAATGTGTTAAAAGGCACTAATGGACTTAGTACCTGGAAACGTATTGCAGGAAGCTGGATTCCTGAGGAGGATGTCCCCCCTAAAGATGGAAAAGATCTGGTTACCACACTGGATATCGGGTTACAGGATGTGGCCGAACAGTCTCTGCGTAATCAGTTGCAGATGCATAATGCAGATCACGGGGTAGCCATTCTTATGGAAGTGGAAACAGGAGCGGTTAAGGCGATGGTAAATCTTTACCGAAGCAGCCCAGGTGTTTATATTGAGGATCACTTTAACTATGCAATAGGAGAAGCTTCGGAACCGGGTTCTACTTTTAAACTTGCTTCAATTATTGCTGCATTGGAGGATGGGGTAATTAAACTTACCGACTCTATCGATACCGGTAACGGTGCTTTTGCCTTTTACGACAGAATAATGACTGATAGTCATCATGGTGGTTTTGGGAAAATTACCGTGCGAGATATTTTTGAGAAATCTTCGAATATTGGCATTTCACGAATCATTTTCGACAATTACAGAAATAATCCACGGAAATTTGTTAACCGGCTTTATTCTATAGGTCTTAATGAACCTTTGGGCGTTGAGATTAAGGGAGAAGGAAAGCCGGAAATCAAGTATCCGGGAGATAAATCATGGTCGGGGGTGACGCTGCCCTGGATGTCTATTGGTTATGAGGTGAAAATGACACCTCTGCAAACCCTGGCTTTCTACAATGCCGTGGCCAATAACGGGAAAATGGTTCGTCCCATGTTCGTAAAAGGGATAAGCCAGCATGGAGAAGAGATTCGCCGGTTTGATCCGGTGATTTTGAATCCATCAATCTGTTCGGTTGCCACCCTTGAAAAAGTACAGGATCTTCTCGAAGGTGTTGTGGAAAGAGGAACGGCAATGAACATCAGAAATAATACCTATAAGATTGCAGGAAAGACAGGAACCGCCCAGTTGGCGAAGGGTTCTTCCGGTTACAGGGGGGGAGGGGGTGTTGAATATCTTGCATCTTTCGTAGGGTATTTCCCTGCAGACCGGCCTATGTATTCATGTATTGTGGCAGTAAACAGTCCTTCGAACAATGTTTATTACGGTAATGTTGTTGCCGGGAGGGTTTTTCGGGAAATAGCAGACCGCGTTTATGCCCTGAGTTACCGGAAACTTGGAGATGATTTTTATGCCGCTGATGTGCCTGAAGGGGTTTATCCGTGGTCTAAAGGAGGTAAAGTAAGTGAATTGTCGGTTATCTTTGAGGAGATTGGTTTTCCCCGTCTGAATCAAAATCTGAACGATGAATGGGTTTCTACCAGAGCCAAAGAACATACAGTGGAACTTTTACCGAAGAACATTCCTACTGCTATTGTGCCTCAGGTGATAGGAATGGGTGCCAAAGATGCTGTAGCCGTCTTGGAAAACCGGGGACTGAAGGTGGCTATTAGTGGCTTCGGAAAAGTTGTGAGGCAGTCGCTCTCACCTGGAAAACCTATTAAGAAAGGAGAAACTATCGTTATTAATCTTGAATAAGAAAAGGTATATGCAGAAAAGGTTTTCAGAAATTATTGAAGGAGTGGAGTTGATTGATCGGGTGGGGACTGCTGATCCGCTGATTGAAGGTCTGACTTTTGACTCACGGGCTGTAGGGCCTCATTCAGCTTTTTTTGCTGTTAAAGGAACAAGATTCGATGGTCATGGGTTTATTGATGATGCAATTGCTTCAGGGGCAATTGCTGTGATTTGTGAAGAGATTCCCCATGGAAAACACCCTAATGTGGTTTTTCTGAAAGTCAGTAATTCCTACAAGACGATGGCTGCCATGGCAGGGAATTTCTTTGAGCATCCTTCTGAAAAATTAGAACTTGTCGGGGTAACCGGAACAAATGGAAAAACCACAATTGCCACCTTGCTGTTTCATACTGCACGTTTCCTGGGATATAAGGCCGGCCTCATTTCCACAATGGGCAATTATATCAATGACAACAATCTGGAAACCACTCTTACTACTCCCGATGTTCTCACCCTCAATCGGTTAATGCATGAGATGGTGGAGGCTGGTTGCGATTATTGCTTTATGGAGGTTAGTTCTCATGCTTTGCATCAGGGGAGGGTTGCCGGACTGAATTTTAAAGGAGGGATTTTTACCAATATTACTCATGATCATCTGGATTATCATAAAACATTTGATGAGTATATCCGGGTAAAGAAGATGTTTTTCGATAATCTTTCTGATTCTGCTTTTGCCCTTACCAATCTGGATGACAAAAATGGCAGAGTGATGATCCAGAATACAGGAGCAAAGGCCAAAACTTATTCTTTGCGAGAAGTTGCTACCTATCGCGCAAGAATTATGGAAGGAGTTTTTGAAGGGATGCAGCTTATGCTGGATGGACATGAATTCTGGACTCCTTTTATCGGTCGTTTTAATGCATCTAACCTTTTGGCAGTTTATGGAACAGGGGTGGAACTTGGATGGCCCCGTGAAGAAGTGCTGGTGGCCATGAGCAGACTCAAGCCGGTTGGTGGAAGATTTGAAACCGTGCGGTCTGCCACCGGAATAACAGGAGTCGTGGATTATGCTCACACTCCCGATGCTTTAAAGAATGTATTGGAGGCAATTAATAATATACGTCGGCCCGAACAAACGCTAATTACTGTAATAGGTGCAGGCGGAAACCGTGATGTTACCAAGAGACCCGTTATGGCAGCTGAGGCCGTGAGGCAAAGTGGCAAGGTGATTCTTACGTCAGACAATCCCCGTGATGAAGAACCTCAGTCAATTATTGATCAAATGATGGAAGGAGTGCAGTTTGCAGACAGAATAAAGGTTCTTTCCATTCTTGACCGACGCGAAGCTATCCGCACAGCGTGCAGTATTGCCCGCCCCGGTGATATAGTGTTGGTAGCAGGGAAAGGACATGAAACCTATCAGGAGGTAAAAGGGGTCAGGACACATTTTGATGACAGGGAAATAATTAAAGATTTTTTTGACCAACAACAGCAATAGTTATGCTTTTTTCATTATATCAATATCTTGAATCTATTGACTTTCCGGGTGCCGGGATGTTTCAATACATTTCATTTCGTTCCGGAATGGCTGTCATCTTTGCTCTTCTGATAGGTACCATCTTCGGGAAAATGATTATCCGAAAGTTGCAAAAGCAGCAAATCGGAGAGGTCGTACGTGACCTGGGCCTTGAAGGGCAGTATCAGAAAAAGGGAACCCCGACAATGGGAGGACTCATTATTATTACCTCTATTCTAGTTCCTGTGTTGTTGTTCGGTAAATTGGATAATGTTTACGTTTTGCTGATGATTACAACTACTGTATGGTTGGGAATCATCGGCTTTCTGGATGATTACATTAAAGTGTTTAAAAAGAACAAGGAAGGACTAGCAGGGAAATTTAAAGTTATTGGGCAAATTGGGCTGGGGCTAATAGTTGGTTTAACACTTTTTTTAAGTGATGATGTGGTTATCCGCATGGAGTCTCCTGCTGAAGAAGCAACACGACAAGTTCAGACGGAACAGGTGGAGGAAACACCGAAAACTGAATATATTAAAGCACCGATTACCAATGTACCCTTTTTTAAAGAAAACAGATTTAATTACCAATCAGTTCTCTGGTTTTTAGGAGAAGATGCAGATTATTGGGGTTGGATAATATTTGTTTTTGCTGTAATATTTATTACCACAGCCGTATCTAACGGGGCTAATATCACCGACGGGCTGGATGGTCTGGCTACCGGCACGTCAGCAATTATTGGTGCAACGCTGGGAATCCTGGCTTACGTTTCCAGTAATACTATTTATGCCGATTACCTCAATATTATGTATGTACCCCACTCCGAGGAGCTGGTAGTTTTTATGAGCGCATTTATTGGGGCTACGGTAGGTTTTTTATGGTATAACTCTTTCCCGGCACAGGTATTTATGGGTGATACCGGAAGTCTGACCATTGGTGGGATTATTGCTGTTTTTGCTATCCTGATCAAAATGGAGTTGCTGATTCCCATTCTTTGTGGAATTTTTTTGGTAGAAAATCTTTCGGTAATCATCCAGGTTTCTTATTTCAAATACACACGCAAAAGATATGGTGTGGGACATCGGATTTTTAAAATGTCCCCGTTGCATCATCACTATCAGTTGAAGGGGTATTCAGAATCAAAAATAGTCACGCGGTTTTGGATTGTGGGTATCATACTGGCAGTTTTAACAATTGTAACACTGAAAATCAGATAGAGTATGGAGAAAGAGCTTATCGTTCTGGGAGCCGGGGAAAGTGGAACCGGCGCTGCTCTTTTGGCAAAGGCCAAAGGGTTCTCTGTATTTGTCTCAGATTGTGGCGTCATAAAGCCTCAATATCAGGCTGAATTGGAACATAACGGGATTGAATATGAAAGTGGCATTCATTCTAAAAACAGGATAATGAATGCATTGGAGGTAATTAAAAGTCCCGGAATACCCGATCATTCTCCATTAATCAGAGCATTGACCGATAAGGGGATACCGGTAATTTCCGAAATTGAATTTGCGGGTCGTTACTCAAATGCCAGGATGATTGGTATTACTGGTAGTAATGGAAAAACCACCACAGCTATGTGGACCTTTCACCTGATGAAGCTGAGTAGGCTTAATGTTGTGCTGGCCGGAAATGTAGGAACCAGTATGGCCAGGGAATTACTGCGCAATGACCCTGATTTTTTTGTTTTGGAGTTAAGTAGTTTCCAACTCGATGGGATGGTCGATTTTAAATGCCATACTTCAATCATTACCAATATAACACCCGACCATCTTGACCGATACGACTATAAGTTTGAAAACTATGTGAATGCAAAGTTTCGCATATTGAATAATCATACCAAAAATGAGATTTTCATTTTTAACGGTCATGATAAAGAGATTATTAGACATTTACAAAAGAGGAGATATCCGGGACATCGTTACCCGTTTGCGTTTGATGATGTCTACGGAGAGGGTGCTTGTATCGATGGGGATAAGATCGTGTTTAATACCCCGCGATTTCATTTTTCTGTGGATGTGAAGGATGTTGCATTGCCGGGAAAGCATAACCTGTGCAATGCAATGGCAGCTTCTTTGGCAGCTTTAAGTGCCGGAGCCACTGAAGATGCTGTGAAGAAAGGGTTGACTGATTTCCCATCTGTCGAACACCGGCTTGAGAGTGTGGCAGAAATTAACGGAATTCTGTTTATCAACGATAGCAAGGCAACCAATATCGATTCCTCCTGGTATGCACTGGAAAGTATGGAACGGCCTGTTATCTGGATTGCAGGAGGAACTGATAAGGGTAATGATTATTCAGTATTGGAAGAACTGGCCCTTCAAAAGGTTAAGAAGTTGATATGTCTTGGAAAGGACAATACTAAAATACGTACTTTTTTTGAAAATAAACTACCCGATGTGGCAGAAGCCCGATCTATGGCAGAGGCCATAGAAATCGCCCGTAATTCTGCAAAACCCGGGAATGTAGTATTGTTGTCACCGGCATGTGCCAGTTTCGATTTGTTCGATAACTACGTACATCGTGGTAGGCTGTTTAAAGAAGAAGTTTTAAAAGGTAAAGGGGCATGAGTAATTTCGTCAGGAAATATATTAAAGGCGACCAGATTATCTGGATAATCGTGGTGTTTCTGGCACTGGTGTCGTTACTTACGGTTTATAGTGCTACGGGAAGTCTGGCCTACAAAACCCAGGGCGGTAATACCACTTATTTTATGTTTAAGCAACTCGGCTTTCTGATGATGGGCATCGGAGTGATTGCTGTGGTACATCATATTCCGTATAAATATTTTGTGATTTTCAGTGTTCCTGCCCTGTATTTGTCGATTTTTTTGCTGGCACTGACTCTTATGTCCGGACAAAATCTGAATGAGGCAAGTCGTTGGTTTACCGTACCGGGAATTGGACTGTCATTTCAGCCCTCCGAAATGGCCAAACTGGCACTTATAATATATGTAGCCAGGGTTTTGGCTCAGTATCAGAGAGATGAAGGTCCTACAGAAGGAGCTTTCTGGCCTGTAATGATTCATACAGGAATCGTTTGCCTGCTTATTTTTCCCGAAAACCTCTCTACATCGGTTCTCCTGGCGGGTGTAGTGATGCTTATGATGTTTTTGGGACGTGTACCGTTCAGATATCTTTTTTTTACCGGATTTACCGGAGTCGCAGTTGTTTCTTTGGTGCTTTTGCTGGCCATGAATGATGTGGTTTTGATTGACCGGGCTGAAACTTGGGCTGCACGTGTGGAACGATTTTTTGATGAAGAACAGGAAACTAATGAGTTTGGAAGTGATTATCAGGTAACACAATCAAAGATTGCCATTGCCACCGGTGGCTTTTTTGGAAAAGGTCCCGGGAATAGTGATCAGCGAAATTTTCTTCCTCATCCTTACAGTGATTTTATCTATGCCATTATTGCTGAAGAATTTGGATTTGTAGGGGCTTTGGTTGTAATAGTGGCTTATTTTTTTCTGCTGGGCCGTATAGGGGTAGTGGTAAATTCCAGTAACCGTACCTTTCCGGCATTTATGGTCCTTGGGCTGGGACTTATGCTTGTACTGCAGGCATTTGTAAATATGGGAGTGGCTGTCGGGATTTTTCCTGTTACAGGGCAACCTCTGCCACTTGTAAGTATGGGAGGAACTTCTATTCTTTTTACCTGTTTTGCTCTTGGAGCAATATTGACTGTAAGCAGGCATAATCAGGTAGAAAAGGAAAGGCAAAAAGCTGCAGAAGCAAGGGCTTCAGCAAATCAATAGAGAACAGGACGAAATTTCAAAAATTAATGGCACTGAATAGGAAATTTAAAATAATAATTAGCGGAGGGGGAACCGGAGGACATATTTTTCCGGCTATCTCTATTGCTGATGCTGTGAAAAGCAGAAATCCTGATGCTGATATTTTATTTGTGGGAGCCCTTGGAAAGATGGAAATGGAAAAAGTTCCTGCCGCAGGTTATGAAATTGTGGGATTACCGGTTGCCGGATTTCAGCGGCGTTTTACATTTAAGAATGTAACGTTCTTTTTCAAACTGGCATCCAGTCTTTGGAAAGCTCGTAAGATTGTGCGCTCTTTTTGTCCTGATGTGGTAGTGGGTGTGGGCGGATATGCCAGTGGTCCGGTTCTGAAAGCAGCGTCGGCAGCCGGGATTCCTACCTTGTTGCAGGAGCAAAACAGTTTTCCGGGGGTTACCAATAAGATTCTTGCAAAGAAAGCTAAGCGTATTTGTGTGGCCTATCCGAATATGGATCGTTTTTTCCCGCCTTCAAGGATTGTTCTTACAGGTAATCCGGTGCGGCAAAACCTGCTGAAGAATGTGGACAGGAGTCAGGCTTACGAAGAACTGAATTTGAAGAGTGAAAAAAAAACAGTTTTGGTAATTGGAGGCTCGCTTGGGGCCGGAAGTATCAATCTTGGAGTTTTGGATTCCCTGGATGATGTCGGGCTTCGGAAAGATGTGCAATTATTGTGGCAATGCGGGCCTTATTATTATGAGGACCTGAAGATCAAGGTCGAACAAAAAGGACTTGAAAATATTCATCTGGTTCCGTTTATTTCCGCAATGGATATGGCTTATGCAGTGGCAGATGTTGTTGTTTCCCGGGCGGGTGCAGGCACCATCAGTGAATTGGCATTATTGGGAAAAGCATCTATACTGGTTCCTTCACCCAATGTTTCTGAGGATCATCAGACAAAGAATGCTATGTCACTGGTTAAAGAAGGTGCTGCACTAATGGTCCCAGACAACCAAACACGTGAGAAACTGATGTCAGATGCAATGAAGTTACTTGTGGAGGATGAGCGTCGAAAGAGACTTGAGAAGAAAATTAAAATGTTTGCACATATAAATTCAGCCAATCAGATAGCTGAAGAGATCGAACATATAGTGTATTCAAACAGAAATAAAAAACAATAGGATTTTAGAGTATTAAATGGCACAGATCGAGCAATACAAGAAGGTCTTTTTCATTGGAATCGGAGGCATTGGGATGAGTGCTTTAGCGCGGTTCTTCCATACGTCCGGTTGCCTGGTCGCCGGATATGATCGCGTTGAAGGGCCTGTTACCGAGGCTTTGACAGTTGAAGGAATTGAAGTGTTTTTTGATGCTTCGGAACAAGTGATTCCTGAAATTTTCCGGAATCCGGAGGACACCCTTGTGGTTTATACTCCTGCTGTGCCGGAAACTCAGAGCCAGATGGTTTGGTTCAAAGAAAAGGGGTTTTATGTTTTAAAGCGCTCCCGGGTGTTGGGGATGGTTACCGAAAGTTTAAATGCTGTTTGTGTAGCCGGAACACATGGCAAAACAACGGTTTCTACGATTACTGCTTTTCTGTTTCATAACAGCCGGTTAGGGGTAAATGCTTTTTTGGGAGGTGTTTCTAAAAATTTTGGAACCAACTTTTTAGGAAACAAAGCTTCAGAATTTGTAGTTCTGGAGGCAGATGAGTTTGATCGCTCATTTTGGCAGTTAACCCCTTATGCAGCGTTGATTACTTCAATGGATGCCGATCACCTGGATATTTATGGGAGTGCTGAAGAGGTGAAAGCCGGATTTGATGGTTTTGCCCGAAATATCAGGCCGGCCGGCTGGCTAGTGCTCAAAGCAGGACTGCCTGTTCCTGGCGGACTGGCAGACAGGGTCGGTGTGGTGTCTTACTCAATAACCCGGAAAGCAGATTACCAGGCCATTAATATTCGTGAGGAGGACGGTAATTATGTTTTTGATGTGAAAACACCGAAGGGTGTCCTGGGGGAATTTAAAATGGGAATTCCGGGACTGATTAATGTGGAAAACACTTTGGGTGCTATTGCTTTGAGCTTACTTTGTGGCATTTCAGCGGATGAAATTAGAGATGCCTTACCAGGATTTAAAGGTATTGCCAGGCGGTATGATGTAATAATCAGGAAACCCGGAAGATTTGTTTATATTGATGATTATGCTCATCATCCCGAAGAGATCAGAGCAGCTCTTAAAAGCGTCCGCGCTGCGTATCCCGGATGTAAGGTAACAGGAGTTTTTCAGCCGCATTTGTATTCACGCACCAGGGATTTTGCTCGTGAGTTTGCTGAAAGTCTTGAAGAAGGGTTGGACAACATCATATTGTTACCTGTTTATCCTGCCAGAGAAGAGCCAATTCCCGGAGTGACCAGTGAAATTATTCTTCACAGGATTAAAAGTATACCGGCAATTTTGTCTCAAAAAGAGGATCTTATTGCAAATTTGGAAAGGCTGGACCCGGAAATATTGATTACCATGGGTGCCGGGGATATTGACCGAATGGTGCCGGCGTTAAAACTATGGGCTGAAAAGAGAATGATATGAAACGAGCATGGCAGTGTTTGCCTCAAAAGAATATGTTAAAGTTCTTGCATGCGAGTTCCATCAGACCAATAACTTAGGTAACAATTATACGAATGAAGCGGTTACAGAAAATATTACTTTGGGGGTTGTTACTCCTGTATTTCCCGGTAATGCTTGGATTTATTGCCGGGCACAGAGCCGGTGTGGTATGCAGCGATGTGGCGGTTTCTGTCCGGGATAGTAGTGTAACCCGTTTTGTTTCCAGCGGGGAAATAAGGGATGCGGTACTTGCAAAGTTTAAGAATATCCTGGGGGCAGAACTGAACTCTTTGCCTGTAAATGAAATTGAGCAATTTGTGGAGAAGCATCCGGCCATAAAAAATTGTGAAGTTTATCAAACTATTGGCGGACATCTGAAAGTTGATTTGATCCAGCATTTGCCTTTATTCAGGGTTTTTGAAGATACAAGGTCCTATTATATTGATGAAGACGGCCGGCAAATGCCACAGTTTGATAGTTTTACCGCTAGGGTACTGGTAGTAAGCGGAGATATTCAAGGAAAAATGGACCATTTGCTATTTCTGGCCCGCATTTTTCGAAACGATCCCTTTTGGAATGCACAGATTGAACAATTGTATGTCAGGAAGAATGGTGATTTTGTTCTGGTTCCCCGTGTAGGGGATCATTTGATATTATTGGGTCCCCCGGAAAGGATAAATGAGAAACTCAGAAATCTGAGAGCACTTTATAAGCAGGGGTTATCCCCTCGTGAGTGGAACAATTATCAGGTTATAAATCTTAAATTTAAAGGACAGGTTCTTTGCTCCAAAAACAGAAATATATGAGTCAGGATATGAATTTAATAGCAGCAGTTGATATCGGTTCTGCAAAAGTGGCAGCCGCTGTCGGACGAAAACATCCCGATGGACAAGTGGAAGTTCTGGGGATGGAGAGTATTAAATGTGATGGGATGAAACGTGGTGTGGTTTTTAATGTGGAGGAGGTGATTAATGCCATCCGAAATGTCCTGGATGGACTGGAACAAAGGCTTAATATCAAACTGATTGATGTTTTTGTCAGCGTTTCCGGATTTAATATCCGAACCACGGAGAACAGCTGTTACCGGTTTATTAAGCAGGAAGATGATTTGATTAAAAGTTTTGATCTGGAACAATTGATGCATGACAATTATCGTATTGTGCTTCAGCCTGATGAAAGAATTCTTCACGTAGTTCCGCAGGATTATGCTGTTGATCATGAAAGAGGGGTTAAAAAACCCATCGGCTATTCCGGGAAACGCCTTGAGGGCAATTTTCATGTGGTTATTGGAAGACAATCCGATATCAGGAAGATTGAGAAATGTATCGAAAAAGCGGGGCTCAGATTGAATGGCTTCCTTTTCACTCCTTTGGCTTCAGCCGATGCAGTTCTCTCGGATGAGGAGAAAGAAGCAGGAGTTGTGATGGTTGATATTGGAGCCGGAACAACTGATCTGGCTTTGTTTCATGATGGAGTGCTAAGGTATTCGGCCGTGATTCCTTTTGGTGGAAATGTTATTACACATGATATAAAAGAAGGGTGCGGAGTATTACAAAAGCATGCTGAAAAAATGAAAACCCAGTTTGGTTCGGCACTTGGGACCATGGCTCGTGAAGATGCAGTAATCGCCATTCCCGGCATTTCGGGTTGGGAGCCAAAGGAAATAGCTTTTAAAAGTCTTGCCTGCATTATTCAGGCCCGTATGGAGGAAATCATCGAACTGATTGTTCATCATATAGAACGTTCCGGTTTTTTTGATAAGCTGGGAGCAGGAATTGTATTGACGGGAGGAGGTGCAATGTTGAAGCATCTTCCCGAATTAACCAAGCTGAAAACCGGACTGGATGTGCGAATAGGCGGACCCTCAAGCATTTTTTCAAGTGAAGATGAAGTGGCATTGAAAAATCCTGCTTTATCAACGGCTGTTGGGGTGTTGGGCTCTGCAGGAAAGTATTCCGGCAGTCGAATCGCCAGAGAACAGGTGTTGTTCGATGATGTGGAACAGGAGGAACAACTTGTTTCGAAAGTTGGTAAGAAAAAGAAACCGGTAACGAATAATAAAAAGCCAAAGAAAGAAAAACTGGATTATTTTACCGGTGATCTTTTTAGTAACATTGGCAAAAAGTTTGCCGGTATGTTTGAGGAAAAGGATACGGAAATGTAACCCAGCACAAGGAGGTAACTATGAGTGAAGATTTGATGAATTTCGATATCGCCGGGAATCCCGATTCCATTATCAAAGTGATTGGGGTAGGCGGTGGTGGCAGCAATGCTGTAAACTATATGTATGGATTGGGAATCAAGGATGTGAGTTTTGTGGTTTGCAATACTGATGCCCAGGCTCTTACCAATAGCCCGGTGCCCCTCAAAATCCAGCTGGGAGAATCACTTACCGAAGGGCGTGGAGCCGGCAACAAACCGTTGAAAGGACGTGAAGCTGCTATTGAAAGCCTGGAAAATATTCAGCAGGTTCTGGCCGATAATACCAAAATGGCGTTCATCACAGCAGGTATGGGCGGTGGTACCGGCACAGGAGCAGCTCCCGTGATTGCTAAAGCTGCCCGGGATATGGGCATCCTTACCGTGGGAATTGTTACCATACCTTTTAAATTCGAGGGCCGTATACGTATAGAACAGGCGTTGGAGGGAATTGCAGAAATGGAAAAACATGTGGACTCGCTGTTGATCATAAACAATGAAAAGCTGCGTGACATGTATGGTGACCTGAAGCTCAGTAATGCTTTTTCAAGGGCTGACAACGTCTTGGCTACAGCAGCTAAGGGAATTGCAGAAATTATCACAGTGCATGGTTATATTAATGTGGATTTTGCCGATGTGGAGACAGTGATGAAAAATAGCGGGGTTGCCATTATGGGATCAGCAACTGCCAGCGGAGAAGAAAGGGCTATTGATGCCATTCAGGCAGCTTTGGAATCTCCTTTACTGAATAATAATGACATTAAGGGAGCCAAGAATATATTGCTTAATATTACTTCGGGAGAGGATGAAATAACCATGGATGAGGTGTTCGAGATCACTGATTATGTGCAGGGCAGGGTTGGAGTATCTGCTTCTATTATATGGGGATCCGGAACCGATGAACAAATGAGTGAAGAGGTTGGGGTAACTATTATCGCTACCGGTTTTGCTTCCGGGCACATTATTCAGAAACCTGATGATAAATCCGAAGCAGGTAAAGTTACCAGATTCAATATGGATGAAGAGGGAAACGTTACCAACGATGGGGAAGGAGAAGAAATTGAATTTGAGAAAGAAGAAAGTGCCAGGGTAGTGGACTTTGACGATATAGAGCGTCAGAAAGAAAAGCAGATTGAATGGCTCTACGGAAGTGATAAGCCATCTGAAGAAGAAAAAGAAGAGCAAGAAGATTTCTTTTCTTTTGCCACCAATCCTGATGGCAGCAGTGGCGGAACCCTATTTGAAAGTGGGTCTGCAGCTGCATTAACGCCTGAAGAGTTGAGTGATGAGAAATTAATTGATGAAATGGAAAATGTACCTGCCTTTAAAAGGCGTGGGGTTGCTATAAAAAAAAGTGGGACCTCGGAACATAAAGAACAAAAACGGCCCGATCCAAGTAAAAATGTCTCCCGGTTTTCGCTAAAAGATGGTAAAAACGGGCCGGGGATCAGCGATAATAATCCGTGGTTGCATGATAATGTAGATTGATATACCAATGAGTCCGGTCTAAAAAGCATATTTATTGCCAAACTCTTCGTTGTTGAAAATTTCTGATCCTCAATAACAATAAGTTAACTCCGGTTCAAAAATTTCCGCCGCTTCGGTTTTAACAAAAATATTACTTTTTATACCACACTCATTAAATTATTTTTTAATTATGAATTTAACAGATAAAATTTCTGAAGAGATCAAAAGGGCCATGAAGGCTCGTAATCAGCTTAGGTTGGAAACATTGCGCAGTGTTAAAAAAGAACTTATTGAAATGAGAACGTCAGGGAAATCAGGGGGTGAAATTTCTGAAGATGAAGAGTTGAAACTCCTTCAGCGAATGGTAAAGCAGAGGAAAGATTCAGCCGCCATCTATTCGACCCAGGGACGGGCCGAACTGTACGATAAGGAAATTGCTGAAGCCGAAATAATTTCAGAATTTCTTCCTGACCAAATGTCCGCTGAAGAGATTGAGAAAGAAGTGGAAAATATTATTAATGAAGTAGGTGCCGACTCTGTTAAGGATATGGGAAAGGTTATGCCCCTGGCTACTAAAAAACTTGCCGGAAAAGCCGATGGAAAAGATATTTCCGACACTGTGAAAAGATTACTTTCCGGTTCGTAGTTTGATTATGAAACAATAAAAAAGGCCGTCCCGAACCGGGACGGCCTTTTTTATTGTTTTATATTATCACTAACGATCTGTTGTTATCAGCTTCCAATTAGTAAAATTCGGCTCTGTTATCAACAATATCTGCATTATCTCTAATGACATCCAGCAATTGATAACTTACTTTGGAATTTAGTGTGGTGGCAAGCTGCTCTTTTACCTGTTCAGTATCAACCTGTGCTTCTTCCTTGTTGGTAACTTCTACTATGTAAACACCATTAGTGCCCGCAGCAGCATGAGAGATTTCGTTTACCGGAGAATATACTGCAAGAGCAACGAGTGCTGGCTCTACTCCGGCACCTGATACCTGGAATTCACTAAAATCAACTTCTGAAGCTGACTGAACCTCTGTTTCAAAACTTTCAGCGATTTCCTGCAATGACTTGCCACTTTCTTTTTCCTGTTGCATCCGTTCAACAAGAATCTCTTTTTTCCTGTCGTTAAGCAACTGACGTTCTATTCTGCTGCGTACGGATTCAAGTGACATGGTGCCTTCCTCTGTTATATCGGTCAATACTGCAATAACAAACTGATCGCCCAGTTCAAAAATGGGTGACATATCGCCTTCCTCAGCCTCAAATGCCCATTTTACAAGAGGACGGGGCGAATCGAGGTTGCCCAGCTGCCGATCGTTTTTGTTCAGGTCACGACCATATCGTTTTGTCAGGTTTTGCTCTTCTATGGCCTCATTAAACTTATCGGCAGAATTATTCATTGCTGCAAACTTGGTAGCTTCCGAATAAATATCCTGATAGGTTTGGGAGCTATAAGTTACTTCACGGCCTAATGTAGCCAGTAAATACTTGGTGGTTGGTGCTCCTTTGTCTTGAATATGAATAATATGAGTGCCAAACTCAGTTTCTACTTTCTCAATGTCGCCCTCATTTCCGAAGAAAACAGCCTCGTCAAAAGGCTCTACCATCATTCCCTGGCCGAACCAACCCAGATCACCACCGTTGACAGCCGAACCCTGGTCTTCAGAGTATTGCCGTGCAAGTTCTGCAAAGTTAGCTCCGTCATTTATAAGGTTGATCAAACTGTCTGCCAGTTCATCAGCTTCGCCGGGATTCTGTGGATTTTGACGCAACAGAATATGTCTGGCTCTCACGGAGTCCGGCAACTGAGCAACGTCTACCAGGCGGGTCAGTTTAAATGTACTTTCTTCGAAATAGGGACCATATACTTCGCCTTCTTCAGCGGTAGTGGCAAAATCCCTGATCTCGTCATCCAGAGCACCGGCTTTCCGGTATCTCGAATTGAAAGGAATATCCGAGTTAATCCTTACAAACTGAGCCGCGTCAATATCAGGATTACTGAAATCGTCTTTCATTTCCAGAACCCTTTGGCGGGTCTGCTCGCGGTCTTCCTCAGTAGGTTCTACATCAAATGTAAGATATTCAATGTCCCGGCTGGGATTCTGTTTGAATTCGTCCTGGTTGTTTTCGTAATACGACTCAATATCACGGTCAGTAATTTCTACTTCTTCATCGGGGATGGAAGTAATACGACTTTGAACAAAGTTGAAATCAACTTTGGCATTACGTGCCTTTTCTTCACTATCAACCCATTGGTCGGTAACAATCATACCGTTTTGCAGGAGAGCAGAGTATTTACTGAATAACCGTTCATTGAGGATTTGTTTTTCTACAAAGGTCCAGTAAAAATTAGCTTGCGGATCATGTTGTTTTGATCTCAGGAAATTTATGACCTGCTCTTTGTTAAACTCTCCTGTCTGTGGATCGCTGAAAAGCTGTCGTATGGTGGGATGAACATTGTTTCCGGTAACCATTTCCAGCAATTCTGCCGAGGTTACTTCAATACCCAGTGTCTGGTACTTTTCTCCCATCAACACTTCATTTACTAACTGATCCCAGGCCTGGTCTCTCAGGCGGTTTACCATTTCCGTGTCAAGAGAAGATTCTCCTGAGTTCAGGCGGGTGTATTCCTCCATTTCTGATACCCGTGCCTGAAAATCCTGAATGGAGACAGATTCTCCATCGATTTCGGCCACTTCCATTTGTGATCTTTGAAAAATAGATGTGCCTGAGCTGAACAGGTCGGTCATTATGAAGGCAAACAGGGCGAAGCCGATCATTACGGCTACAAGAACTCCTCCTTTACTTCTGATTCTTTCTAAAGTTGCCATTCGAATACAGATTAATTTTGTTTTTTAAATCAGGTGACGAATATACAAAAAATTGCACAATCCGTTTTCCTATCTTTTAACAAGTGGCGCGAATTTATAATGATTATGGAAACGGACCAATTATTATTCTTCTTCTTTGACCAGTTCCACCAGTTCTATTTTTGAGCTGGTAGCATCTAGTATCCGAATAGAAAAAGGAGAGATTTTGATCTCATCGCCGGCTTTGGGGATAGATTCATTAAAGGTAAGGATCATTCCGGCGAGAGTCTCATATTCATCCGAAACCGGCAAACCCAGTTGATATTTTTCGTTTAGGTAATCTACTTCGAAACGACCTGAAAAGTGGTATTTGCTGTCTTCAATTTGTTTTTCCACCAAATCGGAAACATCGTGTTCATCATTAATTTCTCCAAATATTTCCTCCAATATGTCTTCCAGTGTCACAATGCCAGATGTTCCGCCGAATTCATCAACAACCAGTGCAATGCTTCTATGTTCTTTGGTGAAGGTTGCCAGCAGCTTGTTGGCCGTCATGGTTTCAGGCACTATAGTGATGGGGTTGATGATGTTTTTCAGCTTGCGCGGGTGTTTAAAGAGTTCCGAGACATGAATGTATCCTATAATATTATCTATATTTTCTTTGAAAACAAGAATTTTTGAATGTCCGCTTTCGATAAACTTTTGTCTCAGATTCTCTATGCTTTCGTCGGAATCAACAGCTTCCAGATCGGTTCTCGGAATGGTACATTCCCTGATCTTAACGTATGAAAAATCCAAAGCATTTTTCAGGAGTTTTACTTCCTGGGGTATTTCTTCATCAGTAGAACCTTTTTCCTGATGTTCCTCCAGCAGATGATTAAAGTCCAGACGTCCGATTACCAGATCTTCGGTGGAAACAGGATTACTGGATTTAGTGAATTTTTTGATCAGATAGTTGGATAACCCAAGTGTAAGACGGGTTACAGGATAAAAAATCACGTAAAATATAGTAAGAGGAATACTGAAGATATTAAGGGTCAGGGTTGGATTTATCTGAAATATAATTTTTGGTAAAAGCTCTGCTGTTATCAGAATTATTATGGTCGAAATAATGATTTGAAGCAGTAAAATTGAAAAATCTGATGAAAAATAGCTGGCAATGATGGGCTCAAACAGCGTTCCCATATAAATGCCATATACCACCAGTGCAATACTGTGGCCTATCAGAATGGTGGTAATAAATATGCCGGGTTTCCGCAAAAAGCGATCAATTAGTATTGCTATCCGGGGGTTGGTACGGCGGTTTAATTCAATATGTAATTTGTTGGCAGAGAGAAACGCCATTTTACTTCCGGAGAAAAATGCCGAGAATAATATAGTAGCAATAATGATGGGTAGATATTCCATTATTCAAATGAAAAAGTTGATTTTATTAGCATGGGTTATTTATCAGTGAAAAATTCGTCTAAGTTATTGGTCTGATGAAACTCGCATGCAAGAACTTATTCATGTTCTTTTGAGGCAAACACTGCCATGCTTGTTTCATTAGTTTTTGTGTTGAGATATTCAAATACCAATAAATGCTTTCAATCGCAAAGAAAATTGATGAGTGAATAATCAATTATTTTTAAGATTCTTAAACTTTTAACCTGCTCTGTTCTTTCTGCAAGATAAAAAAAATCTTTATTATTCTTCTTCCACGCTTAAAATTCCGCTGATTCGTTTGATTGTATAATCCTCCAGTCTT
This sequence comes from uncultured Marinilabiliaceae bacterium, assembly GCA_964403175.1. GTDB lineage: Bacteria > Bacteroidota > Bacteroidia > Bacteroidales > Marinilabiliaceae > Marinilabilia. The sequence goes on along the minus strand of CAYOFH010000002.1, from coordinate 15,981 downwards.
TCATCGGCTTCAAATCCATAGCCTGTAAGAATTTCCTGATCGGTGGTAATCTTTACAAACTCATCTGAATAAATCGTTTTATTTCGGGAATCCCAAAACATTTGTTCTGTGTTAATTACTTCATTATTGAAGTTTACTGCTTCTACGTTGTCTTGCAGTTCCCACAATTCTTTACTTTCGTGATAGATAGCATAACGGCTCTTTATCTGGGCATCAATTTCCTGCTGGTCATTAAAGATGATCAGGTGCAAACCTTCAGGAAATTCTGTGTATGGTTTCTGCAGATTATCATATTGATTCATCTCAGGAGTTATAAATTGATAAGCTACTTTTCCCGAGTCCGTTATGGCTGTTTCCAGATCAAGCACCGATAATGAAGGGAAGTTCTCCTCATCAACAACAGCTTTTATTTCTTCATGGGTGTTTGACTGGCATGACCAGGTAAAAACAATAACAGCAAGCAGTAAAAAAATACTGCCTGCTGTTGTATAGTGATTTTTTTTGTTGAAAAATCTGTGTTTCATCTTTATTTTGTTCTGACAGTCGTATTCTCGTCAATCCATCCGCCTACTTTGTAAGACTGACCATTCTCAAAACCCTGAAAGAATACTTCCTTTTCTTCGGGGAAATGCTGACGATATACTCTTATCAGTTCGTTAGCTTCATCAGCGACGGAAGAATCAACTGATTTGGCACGGTTGAATTTATCAACTGCTGCCCAATAAGCTGTTTTATGAGTGAATTCATCATCACCAATAGAATTTGCTGATGTTGCGTATGCTTTACCAATCAATATATATGGCTCTCCCCATTCAGGATTGGCATCAATTGCTTTTAAGGCATTTGAACGCGCTTGTGAAAATTTATTCTGAGAAAGATGAACCAATCCTAACTGGTAATAATATTTTGCTTCCTGCTCTTCATCTTCCACCAGGTTAATGGCTTCCTCATAGAACTCAACTGCACGGTCTGTTTCTTCTGATTTCAGGTACATACGTGCAAGTCCATAAGCTGATGAATGTGAGGGTTCTATCTGGTGCTGATATTCCGATACTTTGTAGAGAAGTTCCATGTCTTCACATAGTTCCTGAGCCAGCAGGCGACTGACACGCTTCAACCAGGGGAGATCATCTTTATGATCTTCAAGTTGTGGAGAGAAAATTCTGTCCAGAGTGTTACAATCTGCAGCACCACTGCGTGCAAATAACCCTTCAATTCTTTCTGCCAGATTCTTAAGAGTATCTTTGCGTTTGGCCATCCTGGGGTTTTCTATCTGGGCATTCAGCAGGTCGGTGGTAGTTGTGTAGTTGTTTACTACCTCTTCTGCAGTGATTTCGCCATCTTTGAACAAGGCCACTGTATTGGTCATGAAAACGGCAAAAACAGCTGCTTGAGTAGATTCTTTGCCTCCTTCAATGGATTCTTTTAAAATCTGATATGCCTCTTTCCTTACTTCACTGTCTTGTTTTTTGAATTTCAGCATATCAATGGCTTTCAATCCTTTTATATAAGGTACGCCATAGCGGGGGTGATCTCCAAAGTACTTAATACGTTGGTCATAAACATTCATAAGCTCTTTGAAATGCTTATCTTTATCGGCCTGGCTGTCAGCATTTATTAATTTGTGTCTCATGATTTTCACCCCGTCGGTATAGAGTCTGCGGGTAGATAAAGGACAATCATTAAATGCTTCTTCCCAATAAGGGAAAGCTTCATCATAGCGGTTCTGTTTAGCCAGCTCCGTGTAAAGGGAGAGGTTTTTCAGGCATGTAATGCTGTCTTCTCCCTGTCCGTATTTCGATCCGTCTTCCACTCCTTTTTGAGAAAAAGCCTGAACTGTTGACAACAGCATTCCTAATGTTATTATTGCAAACGCTTTCATGAGAAAAATTTTTTGTTTATAATCAGAAATAGTTGGTCTCTTGCTTTTTGATCTATACTATTTCTGTCTGATTTGTTGATATTACTTTGCCTTCTCGGTTATCCCGTAATCTCTTTATTCCCGGTTGTTTTAATGATTTGTGTCAGTAAAAAACAATTTTTTTTAAAACAGGTGCAAAGGTAAATAAAAAATCAGAATAAATGTTGTTGACTTGGGTGTTTAGGTTACTGAAACTTCCATTTGTTGAACCAAAACTCATGGAATGTGAAATTCAATGTGAATTTACCATATGTCTCAGTCATATCCAGATTGCCCGTTGGCTTCCTGTTTCCATACTCAAAAACCAGGTTAACTGAGGTCTTTGATCTATTGTATGGTAAACCAATACCAAAAGTTATGCCAAAGTTGTTGATTTTGTCATTCCCAATTTGAATGTACTCTTCTCCAAACTTCACCCCACCACGATATTTCATGCGGGAAAGATAGTTTTCCGAACGGCTGTCAGGAGTATATTCGGCTCCTGCTGACATCTGCATGCTATTGGTGGTCTGCGTATGTCCGTCGGGGAAAGTTACATCTCCCCATTTGGAAGTGACAAAATCTGCGGCCAGTAAAAGTTGATCATTTTTCCGGTAGGATAATCCAACGCCCAGGGATTGAGCCATGTCAAAGCCTGAAATATTTGAAGTGTCTGAAGCCTCAGGAATTACATAATTTGAGCCAAACAGCCTCCCGTCATCTGCATAATTATTTCCTTTGGCTACAGTTCTTTGAAAATCACCCTTAATTGCTGTGTTCGGGCGAAAAGTAAGGCCAACAGTCAGAGACTCATCTGGTGATATCGGTTGGGTGTACTGAGCGCCCAGATCAAAAAAGAAGTCACTGGCGTGAAGCTCCGATTGGACACCATACTTGTAAGCTTCTTCATCATCAGGAAATTCGATGAAAGTGGTGTGCTGAATATTGCCAAAAAGAAAACTTCCATGGATTCCCAATGAAAAATTGTCCGATGGTTTGAAAGATAATCCTCCGTAAGCGGAGGTGAGATTTCCCGTTCCAATGGCTTTGTTGAGGTTTGTATCATCTGAAAATTCAAATTTGTAGCCTGAATTGGAAAAGGGTCTTAATCCAAATGAGGTGTGAATTTTTCGTGAGATGGGAAATCCCATTGCAAAATAAGTGAAGTCAATATTGTTATACGTTTCTTTTCCCTCTTCGGAAGAAAATTTCTGGGAAAATCCCGATATTCCTGCTTCGAAAAAGAACGACATGGTGTCTATACCTGAATAGGAGGCAGGATTGAGGATGTTAAGATGATTATCGCTTTTTAAACCGATACCGGTATTACCCATTGCGGCATTCTGTCCGTAACCGGTGGTGTTGAGTTCTCCTAGTCCATATCGGGAAAAAGGAGAGTAGGTTCTTTTTTGACTGAATGTGGCCGTTGACACCAAAAGTGCTGCAAGCAAAAGAAGATGAAATCTGTTATTTCTATACATTGTATTCAATTATTCGGTTTAATCCGGAAAGTACAAGATTTGGTTGTGCAAAGATGACACTTTTTGTGTAGCTGACAAAAAAATCTGCATCCCCTCCGGTTAGAATGATCTTTGCATTAGGATATTGTTCTTTTATGGTTTTTATGTAACCTTCAAATTCCATCAACAGACTGTTTCTGACTCCTGAACGAATGGCTTCAATGGTGCTGGTTCCCCAAAAAGGGCTTATGCTATCGTTTGTCCGGGGTAATTTTTTGGTTTGTTGATGTAATGCGTCAAACCGCATTTTCAGTCCGGGAGAAATATTACCACCGTAAAAAATATTTTGGTGAATCAGGTCGAAAGTAATGGCCGTTCCTGCATCTACTACCAATAAAGGAGTGTCCGGGTATAGGGCAGCCGCTCCGATCACGGCTGCAAGTCTGTCTTTACCCAAAGTCTCAGGCGTTTTGTATCTGTTCTCTATCGGAATTGGGGTCTGATGATCAAAAAATAATATTTTCCCCGGTATGTTGAGCCCCAAATCCTCGGGTATGCCGTTTTCATTGGTTACTGAAGAAATTATAGCATTTTCCGGTGAGTGTTTTTTTACCAATTCTGACAATGAACTTTTGTCAAGGAAAACAAGCTTGTGAGTGGAAATTAGTTTCCCCTTGTCAAAAAAACCTATTTTCGTGCTGCTATTTCCCTGATCAATTGTTAAATTCATATTCGAAAATTGTTTGAGGGCCGTTTTTAACCTGGTTTATTCATAGGTTATTGTAATATTATTTCTGTGTAACCTAACCCTGGGAGCAAATTTAGTTTAACTTTTTTAGTTTCGGGAATGTTCCCAAAAATTGTACCATATTATGCGAAAAGTTTTGATTGTTGAAGATGATCGTTTCATTTCTGCAATATTTTCATTGTTTATAAAAGATTTGGGATTTGAGATTATCGGTCGTTGTAAGGATGGTGCCGCTGCTCTTGAGGAGTGTAAAGTGCACAAACCGGATATTGTACTGATGGATATTCATCTTGAGGGTGACCTGGATGGAATTCAGGCAGCTGAAAATATCCAGCGGGAGTGTGAAGTGCCTGTTATTTTTGTTACAAGTGATACAAGTTCCGAGGTAGTAAACAGGGCTATCTCTTCTAATTCTTATGGGTATCTGGTAAAGCCTGTTACCAAAAAGGAGCTTGGAATTACAATTGAACTGGCTTATTATAAACATAAGGCAGATCTGGATCAGAAAAAGAGAGAGCAAAGTTTCCGAAATTATATCTCAAAGGCTCCCATACCCATTACTATTGTACAGGATGGCATTATCAGGTATTTGAATAATCTGGCCCTCGACCTTTTTAAGACTCATTATATGGAAGATATTGTGGGAACCCCTCTGATCGATTTTGTGGATGATGAATTTATGCCTGTTTTGGAGAGTGTCCTCAATGATGATGTTTCGGAAGAAATAGAACCTTTCCATATTCAGATAAAAACTTTTCATCAAAAGCCATTGAAAGTTGTGATTCACACTTCCCGGATTCCTTTTAATGGTCGCCCTGCTTTTCAGCTGGGACTCGTGGAAATCTCTGATTATCTGGCACAAATAGATGAACTTGAGAAATGGCGGGATGCTGCCCTGACAGGAAGCGGGCCGGTGCTGCTGATTAACAACTTATTTGAGGTGATGGATTATAATCCGGCATTCCGGGAGTACGTCAATCCTGCCTTTGACATGCGCGGGCATTCGGTTTTTACCATGCGCCCCTGGATGAATATTGACCGGGGAGCCCTTGCCAATATTTTTAATCATAAAAGTAAAGATCCTGTAAGTATTATCATTGAAACTACTACACATCACCTCAAATGCCGGGGGTATGTGATGAGTAACGGACAGGGTGAAGCAGAAAAAATTCTTGTTGTTCTTCAGGAAGCCTTAAATAAGCAGGGTCCGCTGAAAAATATTTAAAGGCTTGTTACTGTTGTTATGTTCTAAAGTGTAAAGTTTTTCTGATGAAACGAGCATGTCAAGGATTGTCACAACAGGATATGTATAAATTACAACCATCTGAGTTCCATCAGACCAATTAATTAAACTAAATATTTACGGATGAAAGCCTGCACACTGCAAAGGTAAAACTGTCAGTATTTAACTGTTTAAAAGAGTGTTTATTCCGCTGTAATTTCATTTAGTTTGTTTTTCAGGCTTTCAATGCTTTTAATATTTTTGATGATTAAAACCAGCTTTTCATTTTTTTGTTGCATCTGTACTTCTTTGGGATGCTGCTGAACCCACTGCAGGATATTGCCGAAACATTCCGATTGATAAAATCCTGATTGTGGATTGTCAATGAAATTCAGCCTGGCGGTCTGATTTTTTAACAAAAGCCGGGTGATTCCCATGGTTTTTGCTTTCATTCGTACTCTTACTACTTCAAGTAACGACCGGGCAGGTGCTGGAATTGGACCGAAACGATCGGTAAGATTGGCTTCAAATTTTTGAAGATCTTCTTCCTTTTCTATGTTATCCAATTCACGGTACAGATCCATGCGTTCAGCGGTATTATTCACATATTCATCCGGAATCCTTACCGCTTCATCAGTCTCTATCTGACAGTCGTGCGTGTAGGTAATTGAATTCCCGCCGGGCTTTGGCTCATCTTTGAAGAGATCCGGGAATTCATCTTCACGTAACTCCAGCATTGCTTCCTGAAGTATTCGTTGATAGGTTTCATATCCAATATCTGCAATGTACCCGCTTTGTTCGGCCCCCAGCATGTTACCGGCACCCCGGATGTCAAGATCCTGCATGGCAATGTTGAAACCACTACCCAGCTCGGAAAATTCTTCAATAATCCGCAATCTTCGACGGGCATCCTGAGTAAGAGTGGTCAGTGGTGGCGCCAGCAGGTAACAGAATGCTTTTCTGTTGGAGCGGCCCACACGTCCGCGTAGCTGGTGCAATTCACTCAGCCCGAAATGGTGAGCGTTATTTATTATTATGGTGTTGGCATTGGGAATGTCCAGCCCTGATTCAATGATGGTGGTAGCAATCAGCACATCATATTCTCCTTCAATGAATTCGAGCATTATTTTTTCCAGCTTCTGGCCTTCCATCTGCCCGTGGGCCACAATAGTCTTAACCTCCGGCATCCAGCGGTTAATGGCTTGTTCCATCTCATAAATGTTGTGAACCCGGTTGTTGATAAAGAAAACCTGCCCGTTGCGCTCCAGCTCGTAGGAGATGGCTTCTTTTATAATGGCCTCATTAAATATATGTAATTCTGTAATGATGGGATGACGGTTGGGAGGTGCTGTATTTAATATTGAGAGATCGCGGGCTCCCATGAGTGAGAACTGCAAGGTCCGTGGAATTGGTGTGGCAGTAAGTGTAAGTGTGTCTACGTTGACCTTGAGTCTTTTTAGTTTTTCTTTCACCGCAACTCCGAATCGTTGTTCTTCGTCAATAATTAGCAATCCAAGGTCTTTGAACTCCACATCTTTTCCAACCATCCGGTGGGTGCCGATAATTACATCAACCTTTCCCTCTTTCAGATCTTTGATGACCTTTTTTGTGGATGAAGTTTTTCTCAGCCGGCTTACATATTCTATATTACATGGAAAATCTTTTAATCGCTCTTTAAAAGTATGGTAATGCTGGAGAGCCAGGATGGTGGTTGGCACCAGTACTGCTACCTGCTTGTTGTCGTTAACTGCTTTAAATGCCGCTCTGACTGCCAGTTCTGTTTTTCCGAACCCTACATCCCCGCAGACCAGCCGGTCCATAGGGGTTTTTTCTTCCATATCGTTTTTTATTGCCTGCGTGGCTTTATTCTGGTCGGGGGTATCTTCATAAATAAAGGAAGCTTCCAACTCTTTTTGCATGAAGTTGTCACCGGAAAAAGAAAATCCCGGCTGGGCTTTTCTGGCTGCGTAAAGTGCGATCAGCTCCCGGGCAATGTCCTTAACTTTTTTCTTGGTCTTTTCTTTTATCCGCTGCCAGGCTCCGGTTCCCAGTTTGTTTATCTTGGGAGGCTCTCCGTCCTTGCCTTTAAACTTGCTGATGCGGTGCAGGGAATGAATGTTTACAAGAATAACATCGTTATCCCGGTAAATTAGTTTGATGGCTTCCTGTTTTTGTCCATTGACTTCTGAGGTTACCAATCCACCAAATTTTCCTACTCCATGATCTATGTGAACTACGTAATCGCCCGGGTTGAGGCGTGTAAGTTCTTTTATTGACAGAGATTGCCTGGCTGCCCTGACTTTATCTGTGCGCAGGGAAAATTTATGGTAACGGTCAAATATCTGATGGTCGGTATAAATGCATATTTTCAGATCGTGATCGATAAAACCTTCATGCAGAGCATGGTTGATTTCTTCATATTTAAGGTCCTTTCCTCGATCTTCAAAAATCTGTTTTAGCCGCTCCAGTTGTTTCGGGTTATCAGACAGAATGAAAACGTTGTATTTTTCTTTCTGTTTGCTGAGAATGTCCTGTTCCAGAAGGTCAAAGTTTTTCTTGAATACGGGTTGGGGGGAGGTAGAAAATTCAATGATATTACCCGGTGTTTCACGGCTCAGTGTGCTGCCCCAAATAATCATTGAACAGGTTTCAAAAGCTTTCTTAAGCTCTGCCGGTGCAACAAGGTCCTCCGGAGAAGGGAGTCCCTGAATTTCTTCAACCTTGTCTTGCTGATGAAATTTGTTCTCAACTTTCAGGTAAATGTTCTCAATTTTTTGAAATACCTGATGCGGGGATTGCATCCACACTCTTGTTTCTTTGTCAAGGAAAGCGTGAAGGGATATATAATCTTTTCCGGTTTGCTGTTTTCCAATATCGGGCAGGATAGTAACAACTTCCAGCGTTTTTTTCGATAGCTGGTTTTCGATGTTGAAAGTACGGATGCTTTCAACTTCATCTCCAAAGAAGTCAACTCTTACCGGGTCTTCATTCGAAAATGAGTAGATGTCTATGATGGAACCACGCAAAGAATATTGGCCCGGTTCGTAAACAAAATCTACCCGATGAAAAGATATCTCCTGTAAAAAATCCTCAACAAAAGCAGGATCCAGATTGTCTCCGGTTCTGAGGGTTATGGACTGACCCGACATTTCCTGACGGGTTGGAACTTTTTCCAGCAGTGCTTCTGCATGGGTTACAATGAGTGCTGCACCTCCGGGAAGTTGAAGCTGTTCCAGTGCTTCTGTTCTCAGAATGGTATTGTTGCTGTCGGGTTGGCCAAATTCCGGGGAACGCTTGTAGGTGGATGGCAGGAAAAAAATTTTTTCTTCTCCCAGCAACTGCACCAGGTCGTGATAAAAATAAGCAGCGTCCTCCTTATCTCCCAGAACGAATAACTGTTTGTGATTTCCATGGGTGGCTGCTCCGGTTAAGGCAGCAGCAGACCCCGAAAGTCCCTTGATGGTTATGTTGTTTTCAGGACTGCTGATCCAGTCTTTTAATTGATCCAGACCTTTATGATGGGCAAATGTATGAAGTAAAGTACTTATTTCCACGTGATATATTTTTTTTGCAAAAGTAGAAACTATTGGGCAAATCAATGATTTTAGATGGATTTTTATATCTCCGCAATTAATAATTATTACTTTTAGCCTGATGATTTCATAAATCCTTTTTTGGTAGCGATGCAACCCCAAAAATATTCCTCAATTTTTTTGAGGTAGGCACTCGGAATGACGGGCATTTACAATATATTGTGGATTGTTGAGGGGGCAGCAACTAAGAGCTAACAGCTAATTTCAATACTCTGTTTTTTTATAAAAACCTAAAGTTCAATCGTTTACAGTTGATTAGTTTTTCGATTTAAAGCACAGATTATCAGTGTGATATGATTCATCTTAAATCTCATATCTAAAAATCTAACGATCTATTGTAATTTACCAACAATTAATAACCAGTATACATGCAGGTATCAAAATTTGGCGGAGCCTCTGTTAAGGATGCAGAAGCAGTGAGAAATCTTCAAAAAATAGTTGGAACCTTTGAAAAACCTCAGGTGGTGGTTGTGTCGGCTATGGGCAAAATGACCAACGCTTTTGAAGAATTGGTAAGGTTTTATTATTCGGGAAACAAAGAGGCCTGCATCGAACAGTTCCATCTAATAAGGGAGTTTCATTATAATATAGTAACCTCCCTTTTTTATAATTTAAATGATTCTCTTCTTGTTCCTTTTATTGAGTGTTTTTCAGATCTGGAAAACCGTTTGAAGCAACCACCCTCCATGCATTTTGATTATGAGTACGATCAGATTGTCTCTTTCGGGGAAATTTTATCTACGAGAATCATCAGTGCATGGCTCAATCATGTTGGTGTCCAAAATGAATGGGTGGATGTACGTCAGGTTTTAAAAACAGATGATTTTTACCGCGATGCCAATGTCAACTGGGAGTTAACCACGCGGCTAATGAATGGAGCCTTTTCTTTTGAAAATACTCCTCTTTATATAACACAGGGCTTTTTGGGAGGTACGCTCAGTAATATTTCCACTACTCTTGGCAGGGAGGGATCCGATTATACCGCTGCCATAATAGGATATGCATTAAATGCTGAAAATGTTACAGTATGGAAAGATGTACCGGGAATTCTGAATGCCGACCCTCGTATTTTTCCCGGGGCACAAAAAATTGACAATCTTTCCTATGCCGAAACCATTGAACTTTCTTATTACGGGGCACAGGTAATTCATCCCAAAACAATAAAACCACTTCAGAACAAGCAGATCCCTCTGTTTGTTAAATCATTTGTGGATATGAATCTTCCGGGGACAGTGATTAATCAGGGAAGTCAGCGTGTTTTGGTGCCCATATTTATTCTCAAGAGAAACCAGATTCTGCTGACCTTGTCGCCCAAAGATTTTTCTTTTATTACCGAAGAAAATCTGAGTGAAATTCTGTCTCTCTTCAGTCAATATCATATTCGCATTAACCTGTTGCAGACTTCTGCACTGAGTTTTACTGCGTGCGTAGACCGGAAGGAGAATTTTACATTGCTGATGGAAGAGTTAAAGGAGAAGAACAATATGAAATACAATAGTGAGGTGGAATTGTTGACCATCAGGGATTATACCCAACAGGTAATTGATGAAAAGCTGGAAGGAGTTGAAGTTATTGATTCACAGATTACAAGAAGGAATGCGCGTTTTGTGATTCAAAAATCATGACTTTCCTGCCATCAGATTCAGGTTAAAAATAACTCTGAATCTGATCAGATGTTATCAGTGTTGCACCACGGCTTTCCATGTCTTCCATTGCTTTGGTGGTATCGTTTTCTTTCATATTCACCCCTTTGGTTGCATCAGTAATCAAAAATGTTTCATATCCCAGGTTTAAGGCATCTTTTACAGTAAAATAGACGCAAACATCTGCCGCCAGCCCGGAGATAAAAAGGCGTTTCACTTCCTTTTTCTGAAGATACCCGTGCAGGTCAGTCTGTATTTTGTGGCCGTTATCAAAAAATGCACTGTAGGAATCAACCTTCGGATCGGTTCCTTTGAAAATAATGCGTTGTATAAAATTCTGATTTAACAGGGGCGATAATTCAGCTCCGGGACTGCCCTGGATACAATGGTCGGGCCAGAGAATCTGGTCCAGTCCGTTCAGTTTAATGATATCTCCCACTTTTTTTCCCTCATGGTTGGAGGCAAAACTGCCGTGATTGGGCGGGTGCCAGTCCCGGGAGGCTACAATTAACTGAAATTTCATTTGCAGGTTATTAATTACCGGAATTATCTGGTCACCCCCGGGAACAGCAAGGTTGCCTCCGGGGAGAAAATCATTTTGTACGTCCACGATGAGTAATGCATCCATCTTCATTGTATTTTAGGTGTGTACCGGCCTTCTCTACTTCTGAATTTTCTGTTTATGTTTTACAATCAGTTCCAGTCTTCTGTTGTAGAGTGTTTCTTCCAGCCCTACGGGATAGACGTGTGGATTAACCAACCGTTTGATTGTTTTATCTAACAATCCAAGTTGATGTGATGTTCGTTCCTTTAGGGTGTTAATGGATTCTTTTTTATAAATACATTCTCCTTTTTTGAAAACAGGCACCAGGAGATCTTCGCACTTAAGAGATTCTTTATCCAGTATTTTTGACCGGTTGGGATCAGCCGGATCAATCATTTTTACCTGACCGGAGAGGTCTTGTCGTTCGTCAAAGATCATGTCGCCAGCCATTACTCCGTCTTTGTAAAACCTTTTAATCTGCTGAATGCCCGGAATATTTATTTTTATGGATTGTTCTGATAGTTTTATCCTGTCCTGCCACTCTCCTTGTTTAGATTCTATTGCTGCCAGTTTGTAAACCCCTCCCAATGCAGGATGATCATAAGCAGTAACCAGCTTAGTGCCAACTCCCCAGTAGTCTATGGCTGCTTCCTGCTGCTTCAGACTGGCAATCAAATGTTCGTCCAGGTCGTTGCTGGCAACAATTTTCAGATGTGATAATCCGGCATCATTGAGTTTTCTGCGGGCTAATTGACTCAGGTATGCCAGGTCGCCTGAGTCGAGCCGGATTCCGTTTATTTTATGGCCCAGGGCTTCTGTTTTTTTTGTTGTTTCGATGGCATGGTCAATTCCCCGGGGTGTATTATAGGTATCCACTAAAAAAATGGTATTGTTGGGCAGAGCAGCAGCAAAAGCATCAAATGCTTCCTGCTCATTTTCAAATGCCTGAACCCAGCTGTGTGCATGTGTTCCCAGTGCCGGAATGCCCAGTTTTTTTGCTGCCAGCACATTGGAGGTGCCCGAGCATCCTCCAATAAAAGCAGCTCTTGATGCAGAGAGAGCTCCATCAATGCCCTGAGCTCTGCGAAGTCCGAATTCCATTACCGGGTCTCCTTTTGCAGCCAGGTTTATCCGGGCCGATTTGGTGGCAATGAGTGTCTGGAAATTAACAATGTTTAAAAGTGCTGATTCAATGAGCTGACATTGTAATAAAGGGCCTTTAACCCGGATGAGGGGTTCGTTGGGAAAGACTACTGTCCCTTCCGGCATTGCTTTAACATCACATTCAAATTTCATTGATTGCAGATACTTCAAAAACTCTTTGTCAAACAAAGGCCTGGAGTCGTTTCCCTCCATTTCGGACAGGTAGGCAATGTCCGACCCGCTGAAACTAAAATTATTAAGAAAGTCAATGACATATTCCAGCCCGCAGGCAATTGTGTAACCACCGTCAAAAGGACTGCTTCTGAAAAAAAGGTTGAATACAGCTTTTTGGGTATGCATATTATTTTTCCAGAAACCATAGGCCATTGTGATTTCATAAAAGTCCGTCAAAAGTGCCAGTGAGTTTTTGTATGTGGATTGCAATTGTTCCATAATATGTTTATTGTGTCAGTTCAATTACGAAACCTGCCTGGTAAGCCTGAAAGTTTCCCTTGCTGTCGAAAACAGGCCAGGCAAGAAGAACGGATTGTACTTCTTTGGTCATCCTGCCTTGTTCGGGAGCAATTTCCCAGGATTCTTCAAACTGCAGCTGGGCCATTTGGTTGCGATCAAATTTTCCGGATGACTCCATCTCTCGAAGTTTTTCTGAAGAAATAGGTTCTCTGGTATAATAATCAAGAGCTTTAGCTTTTCCTTCATAAACAGATTCAAACAGAAGGTCAGTCAGCTTTTGATGACGTACATTCCTTAACCGGCGGGTGGTCCACTCATCAGCAGAGTCAAGGTTCAGCACATTTACGGGATAGATGATGGTATCTGCCACAACAGTACCTGAGATGCTTGATTTATCTGATCGGGATTCTTTTCCTTCTTGTGTGTTACATGCTGAAAAAAATATCATTAAGAATAAAGAAATCAGTAATATTGTTTTTTGCATCTTGATTATCTGTTAAAAGTTAGCATCATTCCGTTCTTGTCTCTGTTTATCTTTCCGTTTGAGTAGGCGAGATGTCCGTTTACAAAAGTATGTGTGATTTTATGAGAGAAAGTAGTTCCTGAAAACGGACTCCAGCCACACTTATAAAGTACAGAAGCATCATCAACCATCTCTTTTTGGTAGGGCGAGATGAGTACCAAATCGGCAAAATACCCCTCTTTTATAAAACCCCGTTTCTCTACGCCGAAGAGCAGGGCAGGAGCGTGGCACATTTTATCAACGACCAGTTCTTTGGAAAAGGTACCCTGCCTGGATAATTCCAGCATCGCAGGCAATGAGTGCTGAACCAGCGGCCCCCCCGAGGGAGCTTTGAAATAACTGTTGTTCTTTTCCTCAAGAGTATGGGGTGCATGATCAGTGGCAACCACATCAAGAATATTGTTTTTTAAAGCTTCCCTCAATGCATTGCGGTCTTCAGCCGTTTTTACTGCAGGGTTCCATTTTATCCGGGCTCCTGCTTTATCGTAATCCCTGTCCGAAAACCAAAGGTGATGTACGCAAACTTCTGCAGTAATACGTTTGTCTCTTAATGGTATGTTTCCGTTGAAGAGTGTCATCTCTCTGGCTGTTGACAGATGCAGGATGTGCAGCCTGGTATTGAAACGGGTAGCAAGGTCAATGGCCATTGACGAAGACTTATAGCATGCTTCGGCACTCCTTATCAGCGGATGATATTTAAATGGCAGGTCTTCACCATATTTTTCCCTGAATATTCGGGTGTTATTCTGAATAATGGTTTCATCTTCACAATGAGTGGTGATCAGCATGGGTACTTCGCGGAATATGTTTTCCAATGCTTCTTTTTTATCTACCAGCATATTTCCGGTGGAAGAGCCCATAAAAACTTTCACACCGCATACGTTTTTCGGGTCAGCTTTTAATACTTCTTTCAGGTTGTCGTTGGTAGCCCCCATGTAAAATGAGTAATTGGCCACGGATTTTTGTTTGCCCAGCTCATATTTATCTCTGAGGGCTTCAATGGTTGTGGTTTGCGGATTGGTATTAGGCATCTCCATGAAGGAAGTTATCCCTCCGGCCACAGCTGCCCCCGATTCTGTATACAGATCTGCCTTGTGTGTCAACCCGGGTTCCCGGAAATGCACCTGGTCATCAATAACTCCGGGAATCAGATAACTGCCTGCGGCATCAATAACTGTATCTGCGGCGGGAAGTTCTTCACTTTTGGCAAGTATTTTTTCGATAATCTGATCGTTAATTAAAACACTTCCTTCAAAGGTTTTGCCCTGATTGATTATAGTTGCATTTTTTATAAGTGTGCGCATCATAATAGATTATTTATGAGGTTTCATGATAAATGCCGGGATTTCCAAAATAGTAGCTGGCATTAACAGGCAGATTATCAGGATTATAAAATCTATCTTAAATCTTGTATCTAAAAATCTGACGATCTGTTATTATAAACATTAGTTCTGAATAGATGTTTTCCGGTGTTTTACGGGAATAACACGTAAGGGTATTGTCAGACTTCATATTTTTTAAAAAAACTGCTGATCTTCATTTTGATGACTCCCCACAAAGCCTCGCTGAAGATACCGCCACTCATTTTTGATGCGCCCTGTTGGCGGTCGGTAAAAATGATGGGCACTTCGATGATCTTAAATCCGTATTTCCAGGTAGAGAACTTCATTTCTATCTGAAAACCATAGCCTTTGAGATGTATGTTGTCAAGTTTTATGGTTTCCAGTACTTTTCGATGATAACATTTGAAACCTGCAGTGGTATCCATGATTTTCATTCCCGTAACCATACGGACGTAGGTAGAGGCAAAATATGACATAAGCACCCGGCCCATTGGCCAGTTTACCACATTAACGCCAGATTTGTATCGTGATCCGATAGCCAGATCGGCCCCATCTTCCGTACAGGCTTTGTGCAAACGGTTAAGGTCTTCCGGATTGTGTGAAAAATCAGCATCCATCTCACAAATGTAGTCATATCCGTTTTTCAGAGCCCACTTAAACCCGGTTATATAGGCTGTTCCCAATCCCAGTTTCCCCGGTCTTTCCAAAATATGAAGCCTTTCAGGATACTGTTCCTGCATTTGTTTTACTATTCCCGCAGTGCCATCAGGTGAGCCGTCATCAATGATCAGTACTTCAAAAGGAGTGGGTTGGGTAAACACCGCAGAAATAATTGCTTCAATATTTTCCTTCTCGTTATAGGTTGGTATAATTACCAGGTTTTTTGGATCTGTCATTAGTTTGTATCTGTGGTTTTGAAATATATTTATGCGAATTTACGAAATAAGATATTCCTTTTACAGCCATCTTTATGTTTTTTGCAGAAACTCTGTTCGCAATAGATCGATAGATTTTTAGAAACAAGATTTAAGATGAATACAACGTTATTGACAGCCCGGCATTGGTGCAGCTGCTTTGTTGTTTTTAAGTAATTAAAAATCAGGTTATTATATAACATTTGTAGAGTTGTGTGCCTAACAGGCTATTAGATTGTTTTATTTACTATCGACCTGGAGGAACCAGAAGAGAATTCGGCTTCTGTATTTTCCTCCTTCGGCTGTTTACTGACCCTTGTTCGAGCCATGGTCGTAGCTTGTTCGACCTTTGTTCGACTGTTCTCCGACTCTTGTTCGACCTTATAAGAGTCGAAGAAATGCCGAAGAAGAGTCGAACAAGACCCGAAGCAGACTCGAAGAAGGTACGGGGAAGAGTGGGTTAATATGTTGATA
>CAYOFH010000001.1:4145-87333 GCA_964403175.1 uncultured Marinilabiliaceae bacterium | reverse complement strand
AAAGTGGAGATGAGGGGAGTCGAACCCCTGACCTCGTGACTGCCAGTCACGCGCTCTAGCCAACTGAGCTACACCCCCGATTTTCGAATTGCAAATATAAATGAAAAACGGGAATTTGGCCAAAGGAATTCCGGAAAAAATGTAGTTTGGTTTAGATTTTGTTGCACCTTATTGTTTAAAATGTTGATTTTAACCTTGAAAGGATGTTTGTTTGACAGCGGTATTATTTTGGTTTATTAAAAAGAACCGGAAAAAGTGCTTGAATTTGATTATAAAATCCTATTTTTAGCCTCTCAAATGAACAATACGACTTCGGTCGGTTGAAAGAAATATTGAAAGCAGTAAGAGATATTTAATTTTAGGCACCAAAATTCGATTTTTATTATGGAAGTAAAAAAGTCGCCAAAAGCAGATTTGGAAAACAAGAAGTCGGTCTTTATGCAGATTGGGCTTGTTGTGGTGCTTTCTCTTGTTTTTATCGCCTTTGAGTGGACATCTACAGATGCAGATGTCAATGATGGGTTTAGGATTGACGAAGAGGAAGTAGAGGAAGAGATCATTCCGATCACTACTCAGGAAGAAGTAAAACCACCACCGCCACCGCCACCACCGAAAGTAACAGATGTATTGAACATCGTTGATGATGACGTGGAGTTGGAGGAAGAACTGGTTATTGAAGATACAGAATCTTCAGAAGACATGGAAGTGGACTATTCGGACATGGATTCTGAGGAAGAAGAAGAAGCTCCTGTATTCTTTATTGTAGAAGACATGCCTGAGTTTCCTGGTGGAGATGCTGCTTTGCAAAAGTATCTTGGAACCGCTGTTAATTATCCTGTAATTGCACAGGAAAACGGAATTCAGGGACGTGTTTACGTGAAGTTTGTGATCAACACCGACGGATCTGTTACCGATGTGGAGATTGCACGTGGTGTTGACCCGAGTCTTGACAAGGAAGCTCTCAGAGTGGTAAGAGATATGCCCAAGTGGAAACCAGGTAAACAGCGTGGTAAAGCTGTAAGGGTATCTTATACTGTCCCTATCAACTTTGTTCTTCAGTAAATGTGCCAGTAATCGGTCAATCCGATTGAAATATTTAAAGCCCGGTTCTGCCGGGCTTTTTGCGTTTTGATTTTTTGGAGTTAGATAGTTACTTTCAATTACTGTGTTTTGACCCTTTCCTCCGACTTTTTTGATGGAAATCAATTACTTTTGTTTGTTGAAAGGTTTATTAAAGCCTTATTTAAAAGAATTAATAAATCGTTTGATTTTTAGAGATAAGTAGATGAATCCAGGATTTCCGGATAAACTTAAATTTTTTAACTGAATGAAACGAGCATGGAGCTTTGATTTCTCTTTCGGCTTCTTTGTGAAGCAAAGCGGGCGTTTTGTTTTCAAGGAAATCTGCACAAAAGTGCATATATAAAAGAATTGCGAGCTCCATCAGACCAATAACTTAGAAGATTTTAACTGATGAATGATTTAATATCGACAGAAAAAGAACTAGAGAAGGTAGTTTTGGTAGCCATTCGTACTCCCGAAGTGTCTGAGCGTGAAGTGGAGGAATATCTGGATGAACTGGCTTTTCTGGCTGAAACGGCCGGAGCTGTGCCTGTAAAGCGCTTTGTTCAGTCATTGCCCATGCCAGACAAACGATTCTTTGTGGGAAGTGGAAAACTGGAAGAAATTGTGGAGTATGTAAAGGTTCATGAGGAGGTGAATGCCATTATATTTGATGATGAGCTTACCCCGTCTCAGCTGAGAAACCTGGAAGGGGCGTTTCGTCGTAGAATACTTGATCGGACTAATCTCATTCTGGATATTTTTGCCCGCCGTGCCAGGACAGCACATGCCAAAACACAGGTAGAACTGGCTCAGTATCAATATCTGTTGCCCAGACTTACACGTATGTGGACACACCTGGAGCGTCAACGTGGAGGAATTGGAATGCGTGGTCCGGGAGAGAAAGAAATTGAGACCGATCGTCGCATTATTCGTGATAAAATTTCAAAGCTGAAAACCGATCTCCAGAAGATTGACCGCCAGATGGCCACTCAGAGGAAGAACCGTGGTAAGCTTGTTCGGGTAGCCCTGGTAGGATATACCAATGTGGGTAAGAGTACTTTGATGAATACACTTGCAAAAAGTGAGGTGTTTGCTGAGAATAAGTTGTTTGCAACTCTGGATACAACTGTTCGGAAAGTGGTTATCGGAAATCTGCCTTTTTTGCTTGCCGATACAGTAGGATTTATCCGTAAACTGCCGCATCATCTGGTGGAGTCCTTTAAATCTACTCTTGACGAGGTTCGGGAAGCTGATATATTACTGCATGTGGTGGATATTTCACATCCCGGGTTTGAGCAGCAAATAAACGTGGTTAATAAAACCCTCCATGAAATAGATGAACGCGAAAAGCCCATGGTAATGGTATTTAATAAGGTAGATGCGTTTTCTTATACCCAAAAAGAAGAGGATGATCTTACTCCTTCCAAGCGGGAAAATTATTCTCTGGAGGACTTGAAGAAAAGCTGGATGGCAAAAGATGCCAAAAGCGTTTTTATTTCAGCCAAAGAAAAAACAAACTTTCATGAATTCAGGGAGTTATTGTATCGTGAAGTGGTGAAAATACATGTTACACGCTTTCCTTTTAACGATTTTCTTTACCCCGACATAGATGATGATTCGGCAGATGTTTAGATATTCGTAATTGTCTTACCAATAAGTTTCCGAAGGATGCAAACTTGAATAACCCCGGGTGCATAACCCGGGGGAGCTAGTGCAAATGAATCGGATTCCCGAATGGGGCTCAACATTTTTTTAAAGACAGTATTTACAAAGTACTTATCAGTTCAGCAATCACCTTTGTCATTTTTGGTTCTGCTGCCGCTGCCACTTGCTGAACCTCTTCATGTGAGATTTCCACGATTTGTCCCGGAACTCCGGAATCGGTGATAATACTGATACCAAAGCAGGTTATTCCTGACTGCCGCGCCACAATTACTTCGGGCACAGTAGACATCCCTACAGTGTCACCCCCAATTATCCTAAAGAATTTATATTCTGCCGGGGTTTCGAAAGTGGGACCTGCAGTACCTACATAAACACCGCTTTTTAATGAAATTTCATGTTTTTCAGCAATTTTCAATGCCCTGGCGATAAGTTCTTTGCTGTAGGGTTCGCTCATGTCGGGAAAACGGGGACCCAATTCATTGTAGTTTTTGCCCATAAGAGGGTTATCCCCGAACATATTGATGTGGTCGGTAATAATCATGATGTCGCCAACTTCAAAATCAGGATTTAATCCCCCACTGGCATTGGAAACAATGAGGTTGTCTATACCTAAGGCTTTCATCACACGGACAGGGAACGTGACGTCCTTCATAGTGTAGCCTTCATAATAATGAAAACGGCCCTGCATAGCAATTATTTCAGTGCCTCTGATGGTTCCGAAAATGAGTCGTCCTTCATGTCCTTCAACGGTGGATACCGGGAAATTAGGGATTTCACTGTAGGAAATGGTTTTTTTGATCTCAATTTCTTTTACCAGACCACCCAGCCCGGTACCCAGTATGATGCCGGTGCGGGCATTGGTATCAATGGTTTGTTTAAGAAAAGCTGCTGTCTCTTTGATTTTGTTCAACATAGTTTTTTACGGTTTTTAAAAAAGTGTCCTGTTTGTTAAAAAGTATCTCCAGTTCGATAGGGATATACCAGATTCTTGATGATAAAGACCGGGGCAGATTTTTATATTTTAACCTGACTGCATCTTTTTCTGTGGTTATGATAATGGCATCAGGACCCAGTTGGTCAAGTTTTTTGTTTATTTTTCTTATGTCTGATTTCTGAAAATCGTGATGATCCGGAAATGCCAGGGAGTAGAAAAGAGTCGCATGTTTTTCTGCTTCTTCAAAAAACGGCATTGGATTTCCTATCCCTGACACAGCAAGTATTGGTCTTTTTTTCTCCGGTATCTGTTCACATTCATCAGAATCTTTCATACTACAGAGTTCCCCGTATCCTATACTACTAAAAAAAACTTGCTGATACGGGGCCGGAGACAGTCTTTTTTTGATTTGCTCACTTTCGGGCGGAGACAAATCTTTTGGGCATTTATTAACGATAATGAGATTGGCTCTGTTTTTCCCGGAAAAGGGCTCCCGAAGGTTTCCTGCCGGAAGGCAAAAATCTTTATAAACCGGACGAAAATAATCAGTTACCAGAATTGACAATCCTGGGTTAACTGCTCTGTGTTGAAATGCATCATCAAGCAGAACAACATCAGGAGAAGGTTTTTGTTTTAGCAGATGCTGCATCCCCAACGTTCGTTTTTCTGCTACCATGACAGTCAGCCCCGGAAATTTCTGTTTCATTTGCATTGGTTCGTCTCCAATGGAGAAAGGGGAAGATTCCTCTCCGGCCAGTAAAGGCCCTTTTGTCTTTCGGCCATATCCCCTGCTCAATAAAGCACATCGGTAGCAGGGAGTTAATTGTTTTATTAGCAACTCTGTCAAGGGTGTTTTCCCTGTTCCGCCGACTGTAAGGTTTCCGATAGAAATAACCGGAATCTTATAGGAGGTTGATTTTTTTACCCCTATGTTGTAAAGCTTATTGCGCAATGATGCGACGAAACAATACAAAATGGAGAACGGAAATAATAAGATGCGGGGAAATGGTTTCATGGAAAAAACCTGTTGTAAACAAAAGGCGCATAAAGTGACAGACTTTATGCGCCTTTGTGTGTCTGATTTATTTGTTAATTGACAGAAATCTCGTAAGGAACTCTTGCCTGAATCGGGTAGGAAGTTTTTAGTTCCTCTATGGTTTTCAGATATTGCATATACTCTGAGTTGCCAAGAAACAACGATTGAATATAGGCTGATGCATTGCCGCCAAGGTCTTTCATTAGTTGCTCAAAAGGAGGCAATACTTCAGGGAGTTCCACCACCCTGTAATCTTCTTTTATTCCTGCCTTTTCGGCTGCCATTTCAACGGCCATATCAATGCCGCCCAAAACGTCCACAAGGTTAATATCCACCGCATTTTCGCCGCTCCATACACGTCCCTGTCCAATTTCATCAATGGCTTCTTTGGAGGTCTCACGTCCATCGGCACAACGTTGAAGAAAGATGTCATAAAAGTTTTCAATGTATGCCTGCATAATTTCTTTTTCTTCGGGGCGGAAAGATCTGTCAATGGAAGGCATGTCGGAAAATTCATTGGTCTTTACACCATCAGTTGTAATTCCAATTTTATTGAACAATCCCTTCATGTTCGGGATCATACCAAAAACACCAATGGAACCGGTCAGCGTATTTGGATGTGCTATAATAGTGTCTGCGGCTGTGGCAATGTAATACCCTCCGGAGGCAGCCAAATCACTCATGGATACCATAAGCGGCTTAGTGTCACTGGTAAGTTTTACTTCACGCCAAATGATTTCGGAACCCATTCCCGAACCGCCCGGAGAATTAATTCGCAAAACCACAGCTTTTACTGTTGTGTCCCGGCGTGCCTGGCGTATGGTACGTGAAAGATCTTCGGAGTTTATGCCATCCTGTCCGGAATCTATGGCTCCTTCAGCATAAATAATGGCTACCTTGTTCTTGGAAATACCTTTCTTTCCATCATCCACATAAGCATCTGCATATTTTTTCACTTCAATGCTGTTTAGGTCTTTGGAGTCGTCTGTTCCGGTGGAGTCTTTCAACTCGGCAATAACCTGGTCTTTGTATTTGATGTCATCCAGGAGCCCTGAGTTCAATAGAAATTCATCGGTCTGGAACATGGGTACCTGGTTGGCTATTTCATTGAGTTTTTCCGGAGTCACATTTCTGCTTTCGCTCACTTTCAGGGTAATATGATCCCACATGGACTGAACATATGTACGGGTTTGAAGTTTTGCAGCTTCACTCATGTCGGTACGGGTAAACGGTTCTATTGCTGACTTAAACTCTCCGTGGCGAAATACCTGAACATCCACTCCTACCTTCTCCAGCGTGTTTTTAAAGAAAGTTTGCTGTGAAGATAGTCCCTGAAAATTCAGCATTCCTGCGGGGGGTAGATAAACCCTGTCGGCAACTGATGCGAGATAATAGGACTTTTGTGTATAAACGGGAGCATAACTGATAATAAATTTGCCTGATTTCTTGAATTCCATCAGTGCGTTCCGAATTTCTTCGATACTCGCATGACCTCCCAAAACCATTCCGGATTCCAGATAAATTCCTTTAATCCGATCGTCACGGCCTGCTTTTTTGATGCTTGAAAGTATTCTGTTGAGGCCTATTGGAGCCGATTCGCCCGTTAGATCAGACATGATCTCTGCAAATGGATCATCATCTGATCGCTCCACAATAGGGCCGTCCAGTTTTAAAACCAGCAGGGAGTTGTCTTTTACAGTGATCTCCTTTTCGGCAGATGCGGCAATTATGCCAATGATGATAAAAAATCCTATTGTCAGGATGGCTATGGAAACTACAGATCCGACAATAACGGCCAGGGTGTACTTTAGAAACTTCTTCATCTTATGTTTTTTTTAGGGTTATTTTTGTTTTATGATTGAACGCTTATGGAAAAATCATATTTAACATTACTTTTGATCATGATCACCATTTCTTTACAAATTTGCGAAAAAATATTTATTTGTTGGTGGCTTGGTATGCTTTATTCGTAAGTTTTCGTTCGTAGAAGTGTTGATTACAATAAATACGGGTAACGCAGGCCGCTTTCTTGCCGGGAATATTGAACTGTATTGGAAGCAAATGTGTACGTGATGTTGTTGTTTTGAAGAATGGCTTAATCTTGGAGACAAAAGAAACGCTGATTAATTTCAGTTTTTTAAGAATAAACAGAAGCATTAAAATTTAATATGGCAACAGTGACTTTACTTCTCGGTGGAAACAGAGGGGAAACAGCGGATATTATAAAACAGACGATTGGGTTAATTGACAAACGCGTGGGGATAGTCAAGAATTACTCTTCAGTATATAAAAGTCCGCCCTGGGGTTTTGATGACTCCCAATGGTTCCTGAATCAGGTGGTGAGTGTGGAAACTTCTTTAGATCCCCATGAGGTTCTGGAGAATACTCAGGCAATTGAAAAAGAAATGGGACGCCAGAAAAAGACGGTGAATCATTATGAGGGGCGTTCCATGGATATTGATATTCTGTTTTTTGATGATGCGATATTCTCCTTTCCGGATCTTATTGTTCCGCATCCCCGGTTGCACCTGCGAAGATTTACACTTGTGCCACTTGCGGAGTTGATGCCTGAATGGATACATCCTCAACTGAATAAGAGCATCAGGATGTTACTGGCGGAATGTTCTGACAGAAATGATGTTATAAGATTGTAATGACTTTTAGAAAGGTATCATGGCGATCCCGGTAAGGTATAAAATCGGGTGAAATCATCTCTTTTCAGGAAAAATTTTCTCCGGACAATAGTGATTCAGAATGTTGCTGAGATCATCTTACCTGGAAGTTCCAATTATTTAAATCCCCCATTTGTGGATTTAGGGGACACTGACATTTTACAACTTTGGACCGTAAGCCAGATCACCTGCATCTCCCAGGCCGGGTACGATATACGATTTGGCATTCAGTTCATCATCCACCACAGCGAGCCATAGCGTTACCGGTTCGTCGCTTAGCATACTCCGGATGTATTCCACTCCTGCCTGACTGGCAACGATACTGACCATGTGTACGTGTTCCGGGGTTCCGTTTGCTTTTATTGCTTTGTAAGCTAGTTCCAGTGAGGAGCCTGTGGCCAGCATAGGGTCGGCCATTACTACTGTTTTGCCGTTGAGGTCGGGGGCAGAGATGTATTCGATATTGATTTCGAAGTCGCCATCTTCATTGTATTTTCGGAAAGCAGAAACAAAGCCGTTTTCAGCCCGGTCAAAGTAGTTAAGCAGGCCGTTATGGAGAGGAACTCCGGCTCTGAGAATAGAGGTGACCACAACTTTTTCCTGAGGCAGCCATTCATTGGCGGTTCCCAGCGGAGTAGTAATGTCTGTTTCGATGTAGGTAAAAGTTTTGCTTATCTCGTAGGCAAAAATTTCTCCAATCCGCTCAAGATTGCGACGGAATCGCAGGGGGTCGTTTTGTATGGTTACATCTCGCAATTCTGCAACGAAAGTGCTAAGGATACTGACTGGCTGATTAATGAATTTTATTTCCATTTCCCGGTTTTTGAATGCAAAAATAATGTTTAAGTCTGAATTTTATGGTTTAATTTATTAAAAAACCAGCGTTTTAATTTAAACAGCAAATTTTTTTCTTTTGCCCATTTTAAGGGTTGTGGCAGCCGGTTGATGGTCACAGAATAATATGAAACTGGTTTTGCACCAAATCTTCTGTTGAAATCTGCCACATTGGGTAGGACTGAGCCCGCAAAGTCCAATGTTCTGTCCTGCCCGGAGTATTCTTTTATAATTTGATCAATAAGTGCGAATGAGGTATTGCAGGCTCTCCCTTTTTCATTGGCCAAGTGATAAGGGATAATTCGTTTTTTCCCGATTAGAAAAAATGCACCTCCAATCAATTCATTGTTTTTGCGTACAGCAAATGTTTTACCCATGTCGTTTTTCAGGGCATATCTTACCATGTTGTTAAATTTTTGCTGGTAAGTTGATGACATATAAAGTTCGGGTCGTTTAATACCAATCTGTTTTATTAATAAAGTAAAAACTTCCGGGAACGGCGATTTGTCTATTACTAATCCTGAGTTGTGAAAACCCCGGATATTGCGTCGATGTGATCTTGAATATTGACTGAACAGGCTATCATAGTCTTTCTTTAGATTTAATTCAAAAGTTTGTTTTTGCAGACACCCCGGAAGTGAGCATGTAATTCCGGCTGATGGACTTCCATTGTAATTAATAAATTTAAAATGTGAAAAGATGTCGTGGTTGAGAATCCGGGGAAAAAGATCTGCAAGTTCATTGCTGGAAGAAAATATTCCTAATGAAATTACTTCCTGCGGCATCTGAATATTTAGGGAACCCAATTGCTTTGTTACCGGTATGGGCATTACTCCTTCATAATCTCCAATTATCAATCCCTGCCAAGAGGGAGATAAAAGATCTAAAATTTTACAGTAGCCCAAAGGAGATTCGTTTCCCGACAGCGATATACATTTATCCCATTTGCTTTCGTCTATTGCCTGCCTGGGTAATAAGGTCAGGAATAATGATGAGGATAGCTGTTCTTTTTTTCCGGAACAAAACTGATCATGCTCTGTCATTAAAAAAAGCCTTTTTTGTACCTGAGACACTGATGATGGTCAAAATTAATCAGGGAATCCAGTTCTTTGCATTTAAACGGAAGTTCCAGAGTAAGATTGCTCTCACAGTTGGATTCAATTAAATGATTGATGGCGCGAAAAATTCCCTGGCGACTTTGGCCCTCCTGGTTGGAAGTGCAATCGAACATAAACAGGCGATTATTGGATTTTATCAGGAAAACAGCAGCTATTAGTTCGTTGTGTGGCGAGTAAACACTGTATATCCCGGCGCTTTTATATCGAATGGCGTAGTTCATTATTCGCATGAGTTGCATATTTTCAATGGCCCCTTGTTTTTTCATGCTTCTTTTGAAAAACATATACTCATCGGCCCTTATGGATCGCATCACAAAAGTGCCATCATTTTGGGTAAGAACCTCTTTTGCTTGCGGAGTGTAGCGTTCCGATATTTTTTGGTACGGGGTAATCAGGTCCAGTACCTGAACTTTTACTGATTGTTTGCGGTTGTAGCGGTCCAGTCGGTTTAGGTGATTCAGTGTAATTGAGACATTTCTGTAAGGGATGGTTTTCAGAATAGCTGCAACTTTCCCGGCAGGAAGATGTTTGGAAGAGAAAACTCCCAGAAAAGGTGCCAGACGTGGTTGTCTGACACGGACTATTCCAAGTTTTTTGGATAAAGGGAGCGGGCAAACAGTTTCGTAATCTCCTTCCATCAGAAGGTCCCAGTCGTCGCAAACCTGATCCAGATACCATGAATAGGCAAATATATTGGCATTAAAAGATCTTTTTAATGCATTGTCATATCGTAAGCGATTTATTTCCTGGTTTTTGACGTATTGAATTTTCATGAAAAAAGGATATTCTGATTATACGAGGCCCTCATCGGCGAAGCTAAAATAATGGTTTTCGGCAATAATTACATGATCCAGTATCTGAATATCCAGTATTTTTCCTGCCTCGGTAAGTTTTTTAGTTATTGAAATGTCCGGCTGACTTGGTCTCCGGTTACCTGAGGGGTGGTTGTGGCATAATATAAGAGAGGAGGCGTGTTGGTAAAGGGCTTTTTCCATGATGAGTCTTACATCAATCACTGTTCCTGATATTCCGCCTTTGCTTACATTTAATTGGGTCATTACGCGGTTGGCCTGGTTGAGCACCAACACCCAGAACTCTTCATGCGGCAAGTCTGCCAGTACCGGATGCATCAGAGAAAAAACATCTTCACTTTTTTTAATTTGAGGTCGTTGAAGGGGTGTGGTTAGTTGTCTTCTTCTTCCCAGTTCAAGAGCCGCCACTATGGTTATAGCTTTGGCTTCTCCTATACCGTGATATTTTTTCTGAAGTGCTTCGATGGTACTTTTCCCCAGTTCATTGAGATTGTTTCGCGCATCCAGAAGGATTTTTCTGGATAATTCTACTGCAGATTCCCTGCGGCTTCCCGATCCAATTAAGATGGCCAGTAATTCTGCATCGGAGAGGGCAGAAAGGCCTTTTTGGATAAGCTTCTCACGTGGGCGGTCTTCCATGGCCCATTGGCGAATGCTTGTCTTTTGGTATTCTTCCATCATGTTCCTTTTTGGAGCCAAATCCCATGACAATTCGAGGATTGGGTGGGTTTGGGTTGATAAATAAAGGTTAAACAGTGGGATCCAAGATACAAAAAAAGGAACAAAAAAAGGTCTTTCCTGTTGAGGAAAGACCTTAGCAGTCCCTAGGAGAATCGAACTCCTGTTTCCAGGATGAAAACCTGGCGTCCTAACCACTAGACGAAGGGACCTTGTAAACAGGCTTGTTACTTAAGCCAGTTTGTTGATGTAAAGAGCCAGACTTGATTTCAAGTTTGACGCATTATTTTTATGAATAATGTTCTTTTTGGCAAGTTTGTCAATCATTGAAGTTACCTGTGGGTACATAGCCTGCGCCTCTGCCTTCTCGGTGGTGCTTCTCAACTGCTTAATAGCATTCCGTGCTGTTTTAGCATAATATTTATTGTGAAGCTTGCGCTTCTCAATTTGACGAACTCGTTTTTTTGCCGATTGATGATTTGCCATCTCTAATCCTTGCTAAAAGTTATAAAAATATTCTATATAGCAGTCCCTAGGAGAATCGAACTCCTGTTTCCAGGATGAAAACCTGGCGTCCTAACCACTAGACGAAGGGACCTTTTGGTCGTGCAATTGAAGTTTTGTTTTTCAAATGCGGATGCAAAGATAAATCAAATTTCACTTCCTGCAAATTTCGTCAAGGAAAAAAGTGAAAAATCTGCACTGTTTTTTTACTTTATTTGTGGTTGATTATTAAAGACCTTTTAGTCAGTGTGTTTTGATGAGAGATAGATGGTTGTTCTTTGTTTGTTCCTTAGGTGTGTTTTATCCACCTATTGTTGGCTTTTGACCAAATGTCTGATTTTGTAAGTGCTTGTCGAATAAAAAATTAAAAAATATGTGTACGTGCACACAAATTGATTACTTTTGTTATGCGAGAATTGTTATCCCTTTAATACAAAGCCTTTATGACAGAATCAACATTAAAGAATAGCCTGGAAAAGATACCGGTTAAAATTTTTGGCAATCGTGATGAAGGATCTGCATTTGTGGCGAGGGAGATTGCTTCATTAATAAAAGAAAAGAACAGGATTAATAGAACAACGGTTCTTGGGTTAGCCACAGGTGGTTCACCTTTGTTACTATATAAGGAACTTATCCGGATTCATAAAGAGGAGGGGTTGAGTTTTAGAAATGTGATATCGTTTAATCTTGATGAGTATTATCCAATGGAGCCTGGTAATATCAACAGCTATCATCGGTTTATGCATGAGCACTTTTTCTCTCAGGTGGATATTCTTCCTGAAAACATCAATATCCCTGACGGAACTCTGTCCCGTGATCAGTTGCCCGATTATTGTCGTGGCTACGAAAACAAAATAAAGTCTCTGGGTGGTTTAGATATTCAGATACTTGGCATTGGTCGTAACGGACATATTGGATTTAATGAACCCGGAGCGCAATTGGGGGATGAAACACGATTGGTTCATCTGGACGATTTCACCATAGAAGATGCAGCCAGGGATTTTGAAGGCAAGGAAAATGTTCCAGGGAGTGCGATAACGATGGGTGTTAAAACTATTATGCAGGCAGAAAGGATTTTTATGATGGCCTGGGGCCATGGGAAGTCTGAGGTTGTTAAAGCTGCGGTGGAAGGGCCCGTGACGGCTGAATTACCTGCCTCATTCCTGCAAAATCATCCGGATGCCTTATTTGTTGTGGATACTGCTGCAGGGACTCAGCTAAGCAGAATCGAAACGCCTTGGTTGACAGGAGAGTGTGAGTGGAGCAATCTGATGAAGAAAAAAGCAATTATATGGTTGTCTAAACAGACCGGAAAGCCTGTTCTGAAGCTTACTGAAACTGACTATAAAGAGTGGGGGTTGAAATCACTTCTTCAGACAGGTGGAAAACCCTATGATCTGAATATAGAAATTCATAATAAACTACAGCAAACCATTACCGGTTGGCCCGGAGGGAAACCGGGGAGTGATGATAGAACTCGTCCCGAACGTTCTGAGCCTTTCCCCAAAAAGGTAGTGGTTTTCAGTCCTCATCCCGACGACGATGTGATTTCCATGGGTGGTACTTTTATACGACTGGCCGAACAGGGACATGATGTTCATGTTGCCTATCAGACATCGGGTAACATTGCCGTATCTGATGATGACGCCCGCAGATATTTGGATTTCCTGCACGGAATATCCGGCAAGATGTCGCTTTGTGAGTCAGGCATAAAAAAGTTTTATGATGAAATTACCAGGTATCTGAACGAAAATCCCGGAAACGGGAATGATCATCCGGCTGTACTGGCCGTTAAAGGACAAATCAGGAAAGGGGAAGCCATAGCCGCCAGTCGTTTCAGTGGGGTAAAGAAGGAGAACATCCATTTTCTGGATATGCCCTTTTACGAAACAGGAAGTGTGGAAAAAAAACCGTTATCGCAGACCGATATTAATATTATTGTAGATTTGCTGAGGGAGGTTAAGCCTCACCAGATATACGCAGCCGGCGACCTGCAGGATCCTCACGGGACACACGCCGTTTGTCTGCATGCTGTTTTTGATGCACTTAAAATGGTAAAAGAGGAAGATTGGGCAAAAGATTGCTGGGTTTGGCTTTACAGGGGCGCCTGGCAGGAGTGGAATATTGAGGATGTGGAGATGGCAGTTCCCCTCAGCCCCGATGAACTCAGAATGAAAAGAATGGCTGTATTTAAACATCAGTCACAGAAAGATGAGCCTGTATTTCCCGGCAGTGATTCACGGGAGTTCTGGGAGCGTGCCGAAGACCGGAACCGTGAGACAGCCCGGATTTATGACAGTCTGGGGCTTACCGAATATGAAGCCATTGAGGCTTTCAGAAGATATAAATTTTAAACTTGAAAGAAATCTGTTATGAGTAGTCAAAATGCACATGAAAAAAGAGGCAGCACACAAATGGTAGCCCTGGCAATCCTGGGGATGATGTTTTTCTCCATTGGGTTTGCCCTGGGAATAAACAGTTACCTGATACCACTGCTCAAGAGTGAGTTGAGCATCAGTTCTGCAGAATCTTATCTGGTGCTGGCCGCCACCTTCTCAGCATTTTTGATTTTCGGATATCCTGCATCGTTTGTAATTGCTCGCTTAGGATATAAAAAAACCATGGCGCTTTCTTTTCTTTTGTTTTCCATAGGCTTTTACCTGTACATCCCGTCGGGACAGATGGAGAGTTTGCCCCTTTTTCTTACAGCTTCTTTTGTCAGCGGAATGGGAAACACCTTTCTTCAGGCAACCGTGAATCCATATGTAACTATTCTCGGTCCAATTGAGAGTGCTGCCCGGCGCATGAGCATAATGGGAATCCTGAATAAGCTGGCATGGCCGGTGCCTCCCTTTTTTCTGGCATTAGTGATCGGAAAGAGTGTGGATAAGGTAACATTTTCCGACACCACACTTCCGTTTTATATTATTATAGGAGTTTTCCTTTTGCTGGGCCTGATTGCATTAATAGCGCCGCTTCCGGAAGTGAAGGCTGTGGGTGAAGATGAAGAAAGTGTAGATGACTGTCCTTATGCAGCCAAAAAGGCTTCCGTGTTTCAATTCCCTCATTTACTGCTTGGAGTTCTGGCATTGTTCTTTTATGTAGGTGTAGAGACAGTTGCCCTGGGTACACTTGTCGATTATGCCGAGAGTATTGGTCTGGTTAATCCGGAATGGTATGCCTGGATAGCCCCGGTGGGTATGGTGGTCGGATATATTGCCGGAATAATTCTTATTCCCGGATATGTCAGTCAGTCCAGGGCTTTGGTGGTAAGTGCTGTTACCGCTATAGCAGGGTCACTTCTGGTGGTACTAACCCCATCAGAAATTTCAATATTCTTTGTAGTTCTGATTGCCCTGGGAGCTGCTTTGATGTGGCCGGCTATATGGCCCCTGGCGATGACCGACCTGGGCCGTTTTACCAAAGCCGGAGGATCTTTAATGGTTGTGGCCATTGTAGGAGGGGCATTGATACCTACTCTTTATGGTTTTCTAAAAGATCTGTATGGAGCACAAAACGCATATTGGGTTTGTGTTCCTTTGTTTTTGTATATTCTTTATTATGCTTTGAAGGGACATAAGATCAGAAATTAGACTTTTTAATAATCTGTTCTAACACTGGGAAACATCAGTCCGGTAAGATTAAATTAACCTGATTTGAAAAAGATTGCCCGTATAAAAGATATTGCTATCAGAGCAGGAGTATCTCCCGGAACTGTGGACAGGGTTTTGCACAGCAGAGGCCGTGTTTCGGAGAAAGCCCGGGATCGTATTGAGAATGCCATGAAGGAGTTAAATTACGAGCCCAATATTCTGGCCCGGGCCCTTGTCTCGTCGCATGAATGGCGCATTGCAGCTCTGATTCCGGATCCCTCTAATGATGAATATTGGGAAGCACCTTTCAACGGGGTGGAGATGGCAGAAAGTCAATTGCGGCAATATGGAGTTGCGGTTGATAAATATCTTTTTAATCAGAAAGATGTTCAATCGTTTACAAATGAAGCACAGAAAATTAATCCTTGTGATTACAGGGGCATTGTTACAGCTCCCTTATTCTATCGTGAATCGCTGGCTTATTTAAAAAAGTGGAATGACTGGAATGTTCCTCTTTGTCTTTTCAACACTCATATTCCGGACTATAAGCCTGTTGCCTATGTCGGGCAGGATTCATACCAAAGCGGGATGCTGGCCGGCAGACTTCTGCATTACGGATGTAAAAAACCCGGAACTTTTATTGTTACTCATATCGATGATGAAGTGACCAATTCCTCTCATTTAATTAAAAAGGAGAAGGGATTTATTGATTTTTTCGGAAATTTGGGGGCTGAGGGGTTTAATGTGGTGCGCACCGAGATTGATTTTTGGGAAGATGAGGAGCGCTGCCATAATCATCTGGAACATTTGTATAAGAAATATCCGGATTTACGGGGCTTTTTTGTAACTAATTCAAGATCGTTTGTGATTGGGGATTTTTTGCAAAGAAGAGGTGTTGAAGATCTGCAATTGGTCGGGTATGATCTCCTTTCTAAAAACAGGGAGTTCCTGAACCGGGGAGTCATTGATTTTTTGATTAATCAAAATCCCCATGGTCAGGGATATATGGCTGTTATGTCAATGGCCGATCACGTTGTTTTCAGAAAAGCGGTTGATCAGATCAAATACCTCCCTTTGGATGTGGTAATGAAAGAAAATCTTAAATACTATATCTGATGTATGTGGTTTCCGATGAAACGGACAGGGATCATTTAGCATAAGAATCACTGAAGCAGAATACTTCGAAGGAATTTGAGCATCAAAAAAATAATTTGTGAATAGTCCTGTTTGGAACAGGGGATTAGAAGAAAAAATATTTCTTTTTTGAATTATTCTAAATAACCTCTATATTTGTACTCTCAAAGTGGATGGATTTGCCTGCTTGCAACCACTATAAAACAATGCTAAAATGCGATTTTAGCTTGCCTTTAGTTTTTCCATCCCTTCATGTTTTTATTGTTTAATCGTGATTTGCTGCTTCAAGGTGGTAAATTAATGAAATTGTAATGTTATGGGATATTTATTTACCTCGGAATCTGTTTCAGAAGGACATCCTGATAAGGTTGCCGATCAGATCTCCGATGCTGTTCTTGATGAACTATTACGTCAGGACCCGAACTCAAAAGTGGCCTGTGAAACGTTGGTAACTACCGGACTGGTAGTGGTTAGTGGTGAAGTCCGGACTACTGCTTACGTTCCGGTTCAGCAAGTGGCTCGCGACACCATCAGACGTATCGGTTACACAAAAGCCGATTATATGTTCGACTCCGGGTCGTGTGGTGTGATTTCTGCACTTCATGAGCAAAGTGATGACATCAACAGGGGAGTAGATCGGACTGGCGAGGATGATCAGGGAGCCGGCGATCAGGGAATGATGTTTGGCTATGCCTGCCGTGACACCGAAAACTATATGCCTTTACCCCTTTATCTTTCGCACTTGTTGCTACAGGAACTGGCAGAAATTCGTCGCGAAGGGAAAGATATGACCTATCTGCGTCCCGATTCCAAATCGCAGGTGACCATTGAATATAATGACGACAATACTCCTATTCATGTCAACACTATCGTAATTTCCACTCAACATGACCCGTTCGATGATAATGATGATGTGATGCTTGGTCAAATAAAAAAAGATGTGGATAACATTTTGATTCCCAGGGTTAAATCTAAAGTGAGGGCGGATATACAGGAGCTTTTCCAAGATTATACTTTGCATGTGAATCCTACAGGACGCTTTGTTATCGGAGGCCCCCATGGTGATACCGGTCTTACCGGAAGGAAGATTATAGTGGATACCTATGGAGGAAAAGGAGCTCACGGAGGTGGTGCATTTTCAGGTAAAGACAGTTCCAAAGTAGATCGGTCTGCTGCTTATGCCACACGTCATATTGCCAAAAATATGGTGGCAGCAGGAGTAGCTGATGAGGTGCTTGTACAGGTAGCTTATGCCATTGGTGTAGCCGAACCTATGGGTCTTTACGTCAACACCTTTGGGACTTCAACTGTGCAAATGACAGATGGTGAAATAGCCGGGAAGATTAATGAGTTGTTTGATCTTCGTCCCGGAAAGATCATTCGTCGTCTCGGACTTAAGAATCCAATTTTCACTCCTACTGCAGCCTATGGGCACATGGGACGCGATCCATACAAAGGAAAAGTGAAATTCATAGAGAATGGTCAGGAGGTGGAACGTGAAGTTGAGTTCTTTACCTGGGAAAAACTCGATTATGTAGACAAGATAAAAGAGGCTTTTGGCCTTTAATGTGAAGAATTCATCAGAGATTTAAAAAGAATAAGGGCTGTTTGATCAAACAGCCCTTATTCTTTTTATAACATCTTTACTTCCCCCTTTGAGGATTTTTTTACTATTGAGGCAAACACTGCCATTCTCGTTTCATCTGGGAAAGCCTGCTGAAGCGGGCTGAGATGGGTGTTTGTGATCCATTTAAAACACCCTCCTGAAGCAGGGTGCTAATCTCATATGATACAAAATCTTTTGACATAGAAAAATCTATGAGATTAGCACTCTTATTTATCGTGGTGTTCATAAATTGCGGCTAACTTTCCTTACCAGCCTGCTTCTCCCGAAAATTCCAGCGAACTTACTTTTTCAGCAAGCTCTAATTCTTCGTTCGATTGTTCTCCGGATATGATTGGTAACTGATTTGAATCAGAATTTTATTAAAGTCATATTAAAGTCATACTAAAGTCAACTTAAAGTCATATTAAATTCAATTATAATTGAATTTGATCTGACTTTAAGTTGAATGTATATTGTCTTGTTAACGGATTTGTAACAAAGGTGCTTCATCGCATATCTGAGTCTGGTATAAATAAGGTCGGCGGTGACTCATTTTGTTTTTAATTGATGAGCATTAACCGGTCTGAAATCTGATGGCAGAAAGTTGCAGGTGATTAGGCTAAAACTCTTTATCGTTCATTCCACTCATTTAATACTTACTTACATGATGTTAGCCAAAATGTAGTTGATAAAGCCGTTGAGGAAATGTATTTTTTAAGAAAAAACAGGTAAACCTGAATGATCGCGTTGATTTTTCAGGTTGGTTAACCAGCAGCTTTTTATTCTATGATCGCTTCACCATATTCTTTTTTTCAATCTCTTTCCCGTGAAATCGGGCAAATGCAGACCGATTACCGAAATCTTATTCCTTTGGATCCGGATGGTATGCATACGGCTATTAAAGGACTACGTCAGAATTATGTACCGGTTCTGACTGACGGTGCTTTTGCCAATCAGCTGGCAATTGTTCGCGGACATGGTAAAGAAGGATTAATGACTGTTGTTCTGGATTCTGAACCCCGGGCGCTCACTTTTTTTTCTCGTTTTGCCATCCCGGTGCTTTCGCCCGATTACAAAACCCAATCACAGGATTTTTGGGACTTTGTGTTTCAGACAGGTCAGAAGATCCGTGATGCAGGAAAAATTCCTGTGCTGACAGTGGGAGATGCTGAGTGGTTGCTGGATTCTATGATACACTTCGGACTTGAAAAATTAAATGAAGTATATGTTTTTAACCAGGATTATCATCAGCAGCAACAGCTGATGGATAAATTCCGGCAATATGAACTGGCCCGGGAAGCTGGGGTGGAAATGCCACATACCTGGGTTGCTGATGAAGCCTTTTGGAAGACGGAACCTGATTTGCCTTATCCGGTATTGTTAAAAGAGCGACGGGGTAAAAAGATATTTTCAGATACCGGAAAGCAGGCTTTCGAAGTTAGATCGTGGGGTGAACTGCTTAAGGTAAAAAAGGAATTGAATTTGGAGCCGGGGTTTATGGTGCAGGAGAAGGTCAGTGATGAAGGGAAGGAAAAAATGTTCAGTATAGGGGCTTACAGGGATCGAAAAAGCAGGAAACCGGTCTTGTTTTCGTCACGGAGGTTGCGTTCCACCCGTGAGTTTGGCAGTACTGCACTTTCCGTGAGTGAGCCATGCCCTCTGGGATTGGAGATGACGGAAAAATTACTTAATCACATTGATTATTATGGGAGTTGTGAGCTGGAATTTATCTACAATAGCGATCAGAAAAAACTGATGTTCCTGGAACTGAATCCCCGGCTTTATAAGACGCAATCTCTGGCTACTCACTGTGGTATTAATCTAAACTATTGTGCGATTCTGAATGCAATGGGAAAACTCCTGACGGAAATGCCGGTCCAGATATACGGGCCCCGATGGTGGCTGGCCTGGGGGGATATTGCAGCCGGTATTCGTAAAATGAAGGATGGAGAGATGAGTTTCCGTGAATTTATGGAGCCTCTTTCTTTTGATTTTATTAACGGAGTAGATGAACTGGATGATCCGCTACCCGGGCTTGTAAATTTTTTTAACGGAAAATACTGATTAAAAGATGTTGTTGGAAATGTGCGTTTGTAATTTGA
Source organism: uncultured Marinilabiliaceae bacterium (assembly GCA_964403175.1). Lineage (GTDB taxonomy): Bacteria > Bacteroidota > Bacteroidia > Bacteroidales > Marinilabiliaceae > Marinilabilia. The sequence continues at coordinate 67,580 of CAYOFH010000001.1, read as the reverse complement.
AAAATGGAAACATAGAAATTCACATTCAGCTTTTTTGTAGCAATACTCTAACGCTTATACCCTGACTACTAAATACAACAGCCAATGCAACACATCAACCAAAAACTAACTGATAAAAAGATTCTTGTAATTGGAGGGGCCGGTTTTATCGGAAGCTTTGTGGTGGAGGAACTGCTGAAGTACCCGGTGGGAGAAGTGGTGATTTACGACAACTTTGTGAGAGGAAAGCAGGAGAATATTGACAAAAGTCTTCGGGATTCCCGTTGCCATATATTTGAGTATGGGGGAGATATACGGGATGTGGATATCCTGGATAATGCTGTGGCAGAGGCTGATTATGTGGTTCATTTGGCTGCTATGTGGCTTTTGCATTGCCGGGATTTTCCCCGTACGGCTTTTGATGTCAATATTGGCGGAACCTTTAATGTTCTTGAAGCTTGTGCTAAGCACGGAGTTAAGCGGTTGGTATATTCTTCATCAGCCTCGGTTTACGGAGATGCCGTAAAAGTGCCTATGGATGAGGAACACCCTTTTAATAACCGTAATTTCTATGGGGCCACGAAAATTTCCGGAGAAGCTATGTGCCGGGCATTTTATGATCGCTATGGCTTAAATTATGTGGGATTGAGGTATATGAATGTTTATGGTCCCCGTCAGGATCAGAATGCCGTTTATTCGGGAGTGGTTCCTGTTATGCTGAATAAGATTGCCCGAAATGAATCTCCGGTAATTAACGGGGATGGTTCTCAGGCTTATGATTTTGTTTATGTGCGTGATGTGGCCAGGGCAAATGTGCTTGCACTGGCTTCGGATGAAACGGATGAGTTTTTTAATGTGGGAACAGGAATTCAAACAACGATCCGCGAACTTTGTGACTCAATTTTACGGTTGAAAGAGTCCGGACTCCGTGTGGAGTATCGTCCTTATTCGGAAGATGATAACCGACGTCTGGTGAAAAACCGTATCGGGGATACTCGCAAAGCTTCAGAACAGTTGGGGTTTATGGCTGAGTATACACTGGAGGACGGTTTGGATGCTTTGATTGATTGGCGTTTGCAGGAAGGTATTGATAAAAACTAAATCAGGGATGACTTATGTTTCAAATTTATGAGAATTCTGTTGTGTCGCCGGATGCATCGCCAAAGCTAAAGCTGAGGGAGAAGGTGGATGTGCAGCACCTTGTAGCCAGGAATTCCGGAGATTCGGTTTCCCGGTTTATTTCCCGGTTTGGCGATCCCGGGGCACTCGAATCATTAGTTGTTTCAACTTCACATACTTTCAATATTGCTGTTCAGCCCCGTTTTAAATATCGTTATATTGTAAATCTTCAGCCGGCAAACAGCGTGCCGGATCTTTGTGCTTTTCTTGCCGGTGTAAACCGTAAGCTGGAGGATGACGGGCAGTTTGTTTGTTGTCTGGAAACCACCCGTTTGCGCCGGAAACGTATTTTTAATATATTTCCACGGTTTCTTTGTCATATAATTTATTTTTTTGACTACCTGTTTTATCGGGTTATTCCTACAGTTCCCGGTATTAGATGGATTAATGACCTGTCGTCAAATCGTAACCGACCTGTGTCTTATTATGAGATGGTAGGTCGTCTTTCTTATTGTGGTTTCGAAACCGTCCGGGATGAAGAAATTAACGGGCACCACTATCTGGTTGCCCGCAAAACAGCAGAGCCTCCTGCTCAAATAAGGGAACGTTATGGTCTTCTGCTTGGGCTGGACAGAATAGGAAGGAACGGAAATAAAATCAGGATCTATAAGTTTCGAACGATGGTGGCTTTCAGTGAATATGTTCAGGAGCATATTTACCGAAGAAATAATCTTTGCGAAAAAGGTAAATTTAAGAATGACAGAAGAGTAACTGTTTTAGGTGGTTTTTTTCGCAAGTTCTGGCTCGATGAGTTACCAATGATTTATAACATGCTTAGAGGAGAAATAAAACTCGTGGGAGTACGTCCCGTTAGTCAGCAGTACTTGTCGCTTTACGATCCGGAGGTTGTCAAGTTGCGAACTTCTGTGAAACCAGGTTTAATTCCGCCATTCTATGCTGATTTACCTGTTACGCTTAAAGAAATTCAGGAGTCGGAAGTTCATTATATCCGGCAGTGGCAGGAAGCTCCCCTGCGAACCGATCTGGTTTATTTCTTTCGGGTTTTAAAAAATATTTTGTTTCACGGAGCCCGAAGTAAATAGAAATACAGAACTCTGAATGGGCGAGAAAAAGGCATTTGTTAAGGATACTTTTGTTTACGGTCTGGGGAATGGTCTAAAGAAATTTATAGGACTGTTTTTATTGCCTTTCTATACCCGTGCGTTAAGTGTGGGTGAGTTTGGAATGCTTGAGACTCTGGGCACTGCAGCCGCTCTTGTGGGCGGCTTTTTATCTGTAGGTCTGGAGTCGGCCGGAGGTTTTTATTATTTTAAAGCTGTTGAAAACCAAAAGAGGGATGTACTGTCTACTGCTTTTTATCTTAGATTGATTTCTTTTCTTGGGCTGGTTCCCATACTTTTTTTTCAGGATTCATTATCTCTTCTTCTCTTTGATACTCCTGATTATGGTTCATTGATTGTTTTGCTGAGTTTGCTGGTTCCGGTAAATCTGCTGATGAGTGAACAGTCACATTTGTTTCGTTATTTTCGTCAGCCCTGGCGTTATAATCTGATGACTATTCTCAAATCACTGGTCAATATAGGACTCGGGATAACTCTGGTAATATGGCTGAAGAAAGGGGTGGAAGGAGCTATGTGGGCCCGGGTTGGCAGCAGTTTGCTGGTTGTGGCACTTTCATTTGGGCTTTTTAACTACCGAAAATACAGCTTCCGTTTTTCGCGGGAATGGGCCAAACGTTTATTGAGATATGGTTTTCCACTGATATGGGCCGGTTTGGCTGCCTGGATTTACAATAGCAGTGATCGTTTTTTTCTTCTCTATTATCATGATTTGCATGAAGTGGGGCTTTATTCTATCGGGGCTATTTTTTCACAGCCGGTGTTGTTGCTAAATATGGCAGTGCAAATGAGTTTCGGAGTGCTTTTTTTTCAGTCGTATTATGGCGAGCAGAATAAGGAAAAACCCCGAACCCGTAAAATGGCCGTTGATATTTTTGTGTTGTATCTGGCTGGTGGAGTTATCTTTTCCACCGGACTATCTGTATTTGCAGACCTGCTGATTCCTTTTGTTGCAACGCCCGATTATGCCAATGGAGCCAGAGTTGTACCTTTTCTGGTGTTTTCCTATATTGCCGCTCAATCTTATCAAACCATGGGGCCGGGAATTTCACTTGCTGAGAAAACATGGCATTTTACCTGGATTACCGGACTCACAGCTTTGCTGAATATTGCCCTTAACTTTCTTCTTGTGCCTCGCTTTGGAATGTTAGGAGCCGGGTTGGCCACACTTATAGCATTCGTTGTTTACTGGCAGATAAAAGTATGGGTAGCAGCCAGGTATTTTCCGCTTGCTTATCCTTTTTTCAGGATTATGTTCTTTTTCTTTTTGGGACTTGGAGCTTCAGTTATTGTAGTATTCTGGCCCGGCGGGGCCGGCTGGGAAATCCGATTTGCAGCCCTGGGAGTGATCACAGCTACCGCATTTTTGCTTAAATTACTAAAATGGGATGATTTGGTCGCCATCGTTGAAATTATAAAACCGCACCATAGATGAGTATGTTTTTGTTGATCGGGTTATTGTTGGCTGTAACCGGTGCCGGACTTCTTTTGGTAAACCGGTGGCCCGATTATTTTTTCTGGATAGTGATTGTTCTTTTGTTCGATCCTACAGGGCATTTGACTATCTATTTTGGTAAGGAAGCGCTTGGAGGTTTTTATTTTCGTGATTTCCTGTTTATGCTGGCCTTTATGCCGCTTTTATCCTCGCGGGTTAATCATCACGGGATGTTTGGCTTCAGTCCGTTTCAGATTCTATTAGGGGTTCAGATTTTATTTTTCCTGTATCATGTGTTTGTTTTTGGATACTTGCAACCGGGAAAAGGATGGGGTTATGTCCTTCGGTATGTACTTATTCGCGAGCGAATGACAGTTTTCGGGTTTCTCCTGATTGTGCCTGTATTTATTATGGCCCGGCGTAATCTGGCAATTTTTGTGAATGTGTTGGTCACTACTTCCGTGGTGGTATATGTGATGTATTTCATTACCGTTACCACCAATCTGGAGTTGCTGCCTCTTTGGCAGGCCGAGCGCTATCGGGGAACAGGTATTTTGCGTTATCTGATGTTTAGTTCCGGGCTTTCGGATATGCTGATCCCACTATCAATTTTTGTTTTCGCCCGGCGCATTGATTTTAGGTATAGAAATCTTCTTTTCGCAGGCACAATATTAATGCTTCTGGCTGTATTGTTATCCCTGACCAAGAGTAGTTATATTAATGTGGCAGGACTTGTTGTGGCCTCATTGTTTTTATATTACAGGTTTTATCGTGCTTCTTTTCGGGGGTTGCTGGGCATGCTTTTAGGACCGGGTATTATCATGTTCCTGCTTATGGTGGCGGTTTTTCCTGAATATCCCGGTTTGGTTTGGAGGCAGGTCGCGGATCTTTGGCTTTTTATCACCGGCGATGCCTATACCAGCGGAGTGGTAGAGGGCAGACTGGTTAATCAGTGGCCTGCCCATCTGGCTCTCATTTATCAGCGGCCATGGTTTGGAACAGGTGCCGGTTTCTCTGATTTCTTTTCATTGAGGTTTCATCCATCCGATTATGAAGTTACTGACTTGCCGGTAACAGGACATCTGGCAATGTATGGGATCATCGGACTGGCCATTTACAGCTTGCTGTATATACAAATGTGGCGGTATCTTTTACTAGCATTCAGAATGATAAAAAAAAGGATTTATGAACTTAATGATCTGGATGTTGCTATGTTCTTTGTTGTATTTGCCTGGATGGTTAAAACATTCTTTTTTAAACCTAATTACCTGTTTAACGAGTTGACCACCGGAACCCTGTTGATTAATCTTTATGCCGGGATACTGGCTGCTCTGATTTACCGAATCCGGAAAACCTGACTGTTTATGAGCCCTGAGATCGTCATACAACTTGTTTTTTATCACGATTCCTGTTTTCTTCCGGGATTGATAAAGTCACTGAAAGCACAGACCTTTACTGATTTTCATGTTGTGGCCATTGATAATAGCGACAATGAGGAATCGTCTGTTTTATTTAAAGAATTGTTTCCGCGGGGGGAGGTTCTGCCGAATAGTAGCAATCTTGGTTTTGCGGGGGGCCATAATCGTTTGCTCAGGCGAACATTGGAACTTGGGGTGCCTTATGTTGTGATTCTTAATACAGACGTGGAACTTCATAAGGATTTTCTTAAACATCTCTATAATCACCTGCAATTTTTTCCCGGGGTTGATGCTTGTGGACCTCTGATCTATGATGGAGTTAAAAATAAAAGTGACAAAGTGGTGCAAAATTTTCGGCTTTATATGAATTTTAGTAAAGGAAGAAAAAAAGCTCCCGATTCAGGAAAAAAACTTCAAACCTGCAGGCAATTGCCTGTTTCAGCCGATGTGGATTATCTCTCAGGGGTGGCAATGATGCTCAGAACCGAAATTTTTAGTGATATGCATTTGTGGAATGAGCATCTGTTTCTTTATGGTGAAGAACGCGATTTCTTTTTTCGTTTTTCCCGGCAAAACCGTTTGGCAATGGTTACACGAAAGGCTGTCTGCTGGCACTTTCATGACTGGACCAGGGCGAAGAAAAAAGATATTTACCGTGAGTATTATTATTTGCGACGTAACAAAGTGTTGTTTTTTAAAGAGTATGGGCTGAAAAGAGGGTTAATATCCTTTCTGATGTCGGAAATAATTAGCATTCCTGTTACGTTGATTTGGGTGATTCGCAAAAAAAATCCCAGCCTGTTTTTTTATTACTGGCTGGGAATATGGCATGGTTTAAGAAACAAAACGGGTAGAAATCCAAATATCTAAAACTTTGGTTCCTTGTTTGGATTAAAGCGGTCGTTAATGAATCTTTTTGCCAGGAAAAATAAAGAAATTAGTGATGCGCTCATCATGATAATAACCCGGATAAGTGACGGAGTATCTCCCCGGTCAATTGCACCCCTCAAAGGAAATATTAATCCGATTAAAACAAGAAAGGTTAGCACCATTACCGTGTTGGAGATTGCTTTGCGATAGTTGCGTACTCCCTTGTTTAGTACCAGTATGGCAGCACCGAAAACAACAGGAATAAGGGCTGTCGGGGACGGTGATTCAGGCCACAGGTGCGACCAGATTCCCATTATCATAAGGATGATTCCATGTATGAGGCTAATAATGTGTAGTTTCATGAGTGTTATTTTTAGGCTTAAAGATTTATTTTGAATTTACAATTTATGAAATATTTCAGTTTCTCCCAATTGTAAATGAATTCATGTCCTGATTTGTTCGGATTGTAGGGAATGATTTGGTTGCTGGTAAAAGATTGAACACCCTTAATAAAACCATCTCAAAAGATGATATTTGTCACTTTTGAATTATTTGCTAACTTTATTATCCGAAAAAATGTGCATATTACTGTTATGGGAAATAATAAGTGAAATGTTCTTTACGGAGGGTGACACTGTTGGTTGTTACCCTCTTCTTTTTATGTTTTTAAATTTTGTATTGACCTGAAAAACACAATTAAAGATCTGAGAACGAATGGAGCTGCTTCGTACCACAATAATTGGGGAAAGTTGTGATATTATGCTTGAAAATTTTTATGCTCGTTTTATCCGCATAAAACTTATTTTTAAGAAAGGATGGAGCTGCTTCGCTCTCTTCCCTGGAAATCGAAACCCGCTTTTTTCTATTTTTGTAGCCTGAAAAGGAAAAATATGCAAGTTGCAATTATTGGAGGTGGAGCAGCAGGTTTTTTTGCTGCCATTACGGTAAAAGGGAAATATCCTGCTGCCGGGGTAACTATTTTTGAGAAGTCTTCGAAAGTTCTGTCAAAAGTCAAAATTTCAGGAGGGGGGCGGTGTAATGTTACCAATGCCGCTGCGACCATCTCTGATCTGATAAAAGCTTATCCGCGCGGAGGTAATAGTTTAAAAAAACCGTTTCATGAATTCAGTAACAAGAATGTTATGCAGTGGTTTGAATCGCGGGGAGTTCCTCTGGTAGTTCAGGACGATGGCTGTGTTTTCCCGATGGCTCAGGACTCTCAGGTAATTATTAATTGTTTTCTAAATGAAGCTCAACGCCTGGGAGTGAATGTTGAGACATCCTCAGGAGTTACGGATTTGGTGCCTCCTGGCAAGAAATGGAAGCTTCTTTTTGAGCCAAAAGACCGGTCTGTCAGAATATTTGACAAAGTGATTGTGACAACCGGTGGTTGTTCCCGCTTTGAAGGGTTTGAATGGCTTAAAAATCTGGGACACAAGATAGAGCCCCCAATGCCTTCTCTTTTTACTTTTAACCTTCCGGATGCCCGCGTAACCCGGCTGATGGGAGTTGTGGCGGCTGATGTGAAAGTAAGTGTGGAAGCAAGCAAATTCAGTTCTTTGGGGGCATTGCTCATTACACATTGGGGCATGAGCGGGCCGGCCATCCTCAAATTATCTTCTTTTGCAGCCCGGCATCTGAATAAACTCAATTATGAATTTAATATTTATGTAAACTGGCTGGGAGAAGCCACCCATGATGCGGTGGCCAAACAATTGGATGAAACCGTTCGTAAACATCCAAAAAAAATGGTAGCCAATTACCGTCCTTTTTTCCTGCCTGAGCGGTTGTGGATATTTCTGATTGAGAAATGCGGCTGTTCCGGAACCAAAAAATGGGGAGAGCTGGGTAAAAAAGGTGTTAACAAACTTGTTGAAATACTCACGCATGACAAATACCCTGTCAAAGGGAAGTCCGCTTTTCGGGATGAATTTGTGACCTGCGGTGGAGTAGCTCTCTCTGCTGTGAATATGAAATCTATGCAGAGTAAGGTTGCTCCCAATCTTTATTTTGCCGGGGAAGTTCTTGATATTGATGCTATTACCGGAGGGTTTAATTTTCAGGCAGCGTGGACTACCGGATATATTGCCGGTCAACTAAGATAAAATCAGGGTTTATTTGATGGAATAAACCCTGATTTCATTGTTTGCTATAGCCTCTTCAATTGCGGAGAGCTCTGCAAGTGCCTCTTCTTTGGATTTGAACACTCCCAAAACCACCTGGTTACTCTGAAAAAATGATGAGTCAGCGTACTGCCCAACAAGTGCAGCCTTGTTTTTACTGCCAATATTTCTTTCAATGGTGATTCGGATAACGTTAACCAATTGTTTTTTACATTGTGTTCTTATCCACATAACAACAGTTTTCTGGTTTTAATGATGAAATAGACGAACTCCGATATTTATGAAGGTAATGCCATGTTTTTTTGCAGTATCCATTATTTCCTGATCACGGATAGATCCGACAGGTGAAGCAATATATTTGATTCCATATTTAGCTGCCAGTTCGATATTATCTTTTTGCGGAAAAAATCCGTCAGATATCAGACAGGAACCGTCAAGTTGGTTTAGCACCACCTCATTGCCAAAAGTTTCCTCTCTTTTTTGTTCAATAAGCTGATCTGTCTCTGTTCGCTTAAGGCTCTCATGTTCTTTGAGGAAGGAATAATCGAGTTTCATTTTCTGATACCAGATATTGGCTTTGCTCAACGCCAGACCCGAACAAAGAATTCGTGATTGCTGGCCTGAACCAATGCCAATTACCTGTCCTTTGTTTACAATACAGATGGAATTGGACTGGGTGTATTTCAATGTGAGTATCCCCAGCTTAATGTCGGAAGCAATTTGCGGAGTAACCGGACCTGATTCTGTCCGAATGTCCTGAAGTAACTCATCGGTTACATGAAGATTATTCCGTTTTTGTTTAATAGTGATTCCAAAAACTTCTCTGGATTCAATTTCTTCCGGTTGGTAGTCTTTATCAATACTAAAGACCACATAACTTCCATTTTTCTTTGATTTGAGAATTTCCAGTGCTTCCTGTGAATAGTCAGGTGCAATAATTCCATCCGAAACTTCTGCTTTAATCATTTTGGCAGTGGCAACATCCACTGTTTCACTCAAGGCAATAAAATCTCCGAAAGATGCCAGGCGATCTGCTCCTCTTGCCCGGGCATAGGCTGAGGCCAGACTGGAGGATTCATTTTTTACCAGATATGCCTGCTTTTCCAGGCCGTTTAACCCATTTCCTATAGCCATTCCCGATGGGGTTACATGTTTGAATGAGGTGGCTGCAGGTTTATTCAGTGTTACGGAGGCTTCTCTGACCAGTTGCCATGAGTTTAATGCGTCCAGAACATTGATGACGCTGGGGTTTCCATTCAGAATTTTGAAAGCGCCGGAGTTGTCAATTACTTCAGCAAAATCCTGATATGGATTCATTCCATATTTTAATTTCATGATAAGACTGCGTTATGGTTGATTTCCGGGCAGATGCCCGATCTGTTTTGTTTCCGAAGGCACAAAGATAAAAAAAAATGCAGGGCGGGGATAATTACCCTTTGATGAATGAACGGTTCAGTATTAAGAATTAACCGGAATGCACAGGATTTTCAGGACTTCAATTGATGATGGTATAATGCTTATTCCAATGATTATCAGTTTGAAAATAAATTTTCCCGCACACAACGATTTTATATTTTAACTTTGTTGCCTTTAATAATGTTTCAACCCAATAGGAATGAAATTGAGCATGGCAATGTTTGTCTAAAAACAATACAATAAGTTGTTGCATGCGAGTTCCAACCGGTCTTATTGAATAAATTTTATACGAATGAAAAATATTCAGAAAACTGCATTTGTCCTCTTTTTGGTTTGTCTGCTCCTGTGTATTTCCTGTTCTCAAAATTCTTATCCTGTTTCTTCATTAGAAAAGATTGATGGGCCCGGAGGAAGCAGGGAGTATAAAAGATTTTTGAACGGAGGGGTTGAGAAAAAACTGCAAACCGGAAATGCAAGTTCCGCAGAAATTATTCGTACAGCACGCAAATATATGGGTGTACCTCATTGCATGGGAGGTACAACAGCTAAATGCATGGACTGCTCGGGATTGTTGGTTCGGGTTTTTGATGCATACGGCATCAGTATACCTCATAATTCTGAAGCACAGGCACGGTATGGGAAAATCATAACACGGAAAGAAAATCTGCGCAAAGGCGATCTGGTGTTTTTTATCCGCACTTACCGTACGTCACATTTTATAACGCATTCTGGCATTTATGTTGGTGACAATCAGTTTTTACATGTTTCCTCCAGCCAGGGAGTGACAGTCACATCCCTGGAAAACACCTGGTGGAAGGATAAGTTTATATTTGGTACAAGGGTGTTTTAAGCTGATTAACTCATTAAATCTTCGTGATGATATGCTCAAAAAACAAGAAATGCAATCACCCTAAATAAATATTCCCTCGCCTACACCAATAGGTAAATCCAGCCAGAACCACACAAAAAGAAGGATCAGCCATATCAGAAATAAAACAATTGCATAAGGGATTAGTAACGAAACGACTGTTCCGATGCCTACTTTCTTGTCGTATTGTCTGATCCAGCCAATTAATAAAGGAAAATAGACATAGAGCGGACTAATACAGTTGGTAATACTGTCGCCAACGCGATACATCAGCTGCACAAATGCCGGAGTGAATCCCAGTTGTGCCAGCATGGGGATAAATACCGGAGCGAAAATGGCCCATTTGGCAGAGCCGCTGCCAATAAAAATATTGATAAAAGCCACCAGCATCATATAAAGGGTGAACATGAATGGGCCTGTAAGTCCGCTTGCCTGCAGAAACCCGGCACCATTAATGGCAAGGATTTTATCGAGCTGTGACCAGTTAAAAAGATTGATAAACTGGGCCACCACAAGCATTAACACAATATATCCCGACAGATCTTTCATTCCTTCTCCCATGTATTTGATGACATCATCAGGATGTTTAATGCTTCCGGTGGATTTTCCATAGTAATAGCCGGGAATGGCAAAAAGAAAAAAGAGGATAGGTACCAATCCCCTAAGGAACGGCGATGGAACAATTCCTCCTGTTTCCTGATTCCTCAATGGTCCCCAGTCCGGAATGGTAAGCAGGGCCACTACCGCAATGATAATTAGTGCTGCAATGCCGGCTTTCTTAAGGCCTTTTTTTTCTTCTTTGGTAAGGGAATGGGTGTCCGGAACTATAATATTGCCTGTGTCGCCCATTGAGAACCGTCGGGTGCGGGGAATGGTATAGCGTGTGACTACAAATGCTCCTCCCAGACCGAGGAAGATGGTGGAGATAATCATAAAATACCAGTTGGCCGTGGCGCTCACTTCTCCAAGTCCGGGTATCTTGGAGGTTACCTCGCTGCTGATACCAGCCAGAAGCACATCTGTGCCCGCGATAAAGAAGTTGGCAGTAAATCCTGCGGTAGCCCCTGCATAACCGGCCACCAGACCTGCAATTGGGTGTAATCCCATCTGGCTGAAAATCAGAGCTGCGATGGGGGGAACGATAACAACACCGGCGTCAGAACCAATGTTTCCGCACGCACCAATGATGAAGATTACGGGTAACACAATTTTTCGGGGAACGGAGAAGGCCAGATTTCGCATGACCACGGATAACAGACCACTTTTTTCCGCAACTGAAACTCCCATGAGCATTACCAGCACAAGTCCAAGGGGAGCGAAGTGAGCAAAATTGGTAACCATCTCCTCCAGAAAGCGGCGCAGCCCGTCACCCGATAGCAGGTTCTGTGCTCTTACAATTTCGCCGGTGCCAGGGTCGGTGGCTTTAACACCCAAAAAGGAGGTAATGAAACTGATGAGAACGATAAATATGGTAATCCAAACAAACATCCAGAACGGATGCGGTAATTTGTTGCCCATTTTTTCTATCCAGTCGAGAAAGCTACTGCCCTTCTCTTTTGAAATTTCGGCCGTGCTGGTTTTTCCCATGTTCATTGTTTTATGCGTATAAATTTGTATTAAGATTTTTGCGGTCAATCTGCATCAAAAAAATTCTCTTCCGGTAAATGATAAAGTCACAATTTTCTCAATAGAAACGAAGTGTGACAATCCTTGTGTTTTGGCCCGGGGCCAAATTACTTTTATTTTTCAGGTCATAAAAATAAAATATCCAGATCTAATCACCTGCATTTTAATTTAGAATTATATTATTCTACTTTCCAACCATCGAATCAACCTGTTCCTGTCCCCGGTCTCAGTTGTTAACGTCAAAGACCCGGTTTCTGTGTTTTTTTATCCACAAAGAATTTTTTTTATTAAGGTCTGATGGAACTCGCATGCAAGAGCTTATATATGTGCGGCAATTATTGTCAGACTCGTTTCACCGGGGAATCTCCGGATTCAAATATGCAAAAAAAAATGCAATCCTTTTTTAGTTTCCATTTTCATGAACATGACCGGCCTCCCAAAATCATGGCGTTTCCTTTCCGGAGAAGTATAAGGTGGGTAAACACTGCACTTATATACAAAATCCCTTAATTGGTCAAATACTGACTGCCACTGACCAGTCTTCTCAGCGTCTGGTCTGTGAATTCCTTAAATTTAGTTGTTGATAAAATTCCGGATCTGAAATATTTGAAACGAGCATGAACATAACGACCAATCTTTTTTCGGGAAGAGTACTTTTTGTTTGCAGTGCTGCAAGGAAGGGGCGCTGTACAGAAGCTATTGCTGAACAGGCAAGAGGACTGCAAAAGAAAGGGGTTGAAGTGGTTTTTTTCTGCGTTGAGGAACCGGGAATTAGTGGGTATTTGAAAGGTATTTTTCGTCTCCGCAAGTTCCTAAGACAAAACAATTTCCATGTTGTGCATGCTCATTACGGACTAAGTGCTGTGATGGCTAGTATGGCAGGTGCAGAGCCGTTAGTTGTGTCACTCATGGGGAGTGATGTTTATGGCCCAAAATGGTTATTAATGCTGGTTAAGTTCTTTTCTCAGTTTGTTTGGGCGGATGTTATTGTAAAGAGCAGACAGATGTTGAATCGTGTTGGACCAGGTTATGCAAAGGTTATTCCCAACGGGGTAGATATATCGTTGTTTAAGGAAATTGTGAAAGAGGAAGCCAGAAAGAAAGTTGGGTTTTCCGGTGGAGAAATAGTTTTGTGGCCTGCAAATCCTGACAGAGAAGTAAAAAACGTAATTCTTGCACACCAGGCCATCCAGTTGCTGAACCACGCAGAGGTGGAATTGAAAATTATTTTTGATGTTGCCCAGCAGGAAATGCCCTGGTATTATAATGCTGCTGATGTGGTTTTACTTACTTCCAGATGGGAAGGTTCACCTAATGTGGTAAAAGAAGCATTGGCATGTAATGTCCCGGTGGTTTCTACTCCGGTAGGTGATGTTGAAGACTGGTTGGAAGGAATCGACGGGTGTGAAGTTTGTCCCCCCGATGCTGAAGCCGTTGCAAAAGCTTTAAGACGGGTACTCCGGCGAAAGGGGAGGGTGAAAGGTCGGGAAAAAGTTAGGAGTATTGATATTGACGTGGTGTCTGACAGACTGATAAATGAATATGACACTGCATTTATTGAAGGGAATATTAAACCAATGCTTGGTTGATGATGCAGCATATTAAAGTTTTATTGTTGGCAGATTGTGAAGACGATGTGATAAACAGAAAAAGGAGAAAAACAGAGGGAGAAAACAGATGGCACTAAAGGTTATTACAGATACAGATAAGATCGACCGACAGGTGTGGGCTGATTTTGTGAATAATCATCCTGATGGCAGTGTTTTTCAAATGCCATGGATGTTCGATTTGCACAGACTTACCAATGGTCAGAGGCCTATAGGTTTTTTTGCCTTCGACGGAACAAGAATGGTTGGTGTAATGCTTGCCGTTATTTTTCGCAACGCAGTTTTCCCGATGTCCTGGTTTACCCGGCGGCAAATCGTTTTCGGAGGACCTTTGGTAGAGGAAAATGACAGAGGTGTTTTGCTTGCTGTTTTGGAGGCAATGGTTAAGGGAAACGGGAGTCAGGTGGTTTTCTCAGAAATTCGGAATCTCCGTCTTGGGTTGTCGCTTAAGCCCGTGTTTGAAGATGCCGGTTTTTATTACGAATCTTATCTGTCAATAGGTGTTGACATGAATCGTAAGTCGGGAGAATTATGGGAATCTTTATCTCCTGAACGACGAACTAATATTGAGCGAATGGGGACTGTATTATACACGATTCGCGATATGCGCGGCGCTGAAGACATGAAGGGGGTGTGGAAAATTCTCCGTTGTTCTGTTGGGAGAAAAGGGCGTCCGGTTCATCACAGATCAATGTTTAAGGTGCTGGAAGAGTTGGAAATGCTGCAACCGTATGTGAAAATTAAAGGGTTAGAACTACAAGATCGATTAAAAGCAGTAATTATTGTTTTGAAATTCAAGCGCAAGGCTTATGTGTGGCTTGAGGGAGAATGCCTGGGTGCTTCCTTTAAGTGGATATATGATGGTTTTTTATGGAATGTATTTCAGGAGCTTGAGAGTGAAGGAATTCGCTATGTGGATTTGGGAAGCGGAGGGCGTCCCGGAAAGGATTTTTTTACCCGTCAATATAAAAAATCGTATGGAGGGATGATTAAGGAAACAGGTCGGTATATTTTTGTGCATAACTGGTTTCTTTGGAATCTGGGGCGGATATTTTATCGTTGGTACAAGCGGATCAGAATGTTCTATTACAAAAATTATTGCCGTGTATGAGGATCTTCCTTGATATAGGCCATCCGGCTCACGTACATTATTTCCGGAACTTTATCCGCATCATGGAAGATAAAGGACATATTTTCCTTGTTACTGCCCGTGATCGTGAACATGTGGTTAATTTGCTTAACTATTATCAGATCCCGTTTGTTAACAGAGGAAAAGGGGGGCGCACCTCTATAGGGAAAATCTGGTATCTTTTGATTACCTCATGGAGGCAATACTTGCGGGCCAAAAGATTTAAACCCGATTTGTTTCTTGATTTTAGCACAATTTATTCGGGACCTGCTTCCTGGCTGTTGAAAAAACCTTACATCACCTTTACAGATACAGAAAACACAGGAATTTACCGGTTTTTTATAAAACCATTCAGCAAAAAGGTCTATACCCCGGAGTGCTTTTTAAAAGATTTGGGTTTAGGGCATAAGCGATTTAACGGATTGATGGAGCTTAGTTATTTGCATCCACGATATTTCTCGCCTGATCCAAGTGTGCTGGACCTTTTGAATCTTAAGCCCAATGACTCTTTTGCCATTGTACGTTTTGTTGGTTGGTCAGCTGTGCATGATCATGGGAAACATGGTTTCACCAACGATGGAAAAATCCAGCTGGTAAGGAGCCTGGAGCAGTTTGGTCGTGTTTTTGTCAGTTCGGAAGGGGCACTTCCGGCAGAACTGGAGCCGTTAAGGCTTAATCTGGAATCACATCAGATTCACGATTTATTGTTTTATGCGACTGTTATGGTAGGCGAGGGGGCAACGATGGCTACAGAGGCTGCCATCCTGGGTACTCCCGCGATCTATCTGGCTGATTTCAGACTGGGAAACCTTATTTATCTTGAAGAGAAATATGGAATGGTACTGAATTTCGGTACATCAGAAAAGGAGCAGCGAATCGCTTTAAAAAGCGCTGCTATGTTGTTGAGCCGGCCTGGTACCAAAAGCAATGGATCCCGGCAGGCAGAAAAAATACTTGAAGATCACCAGGATGTTACAGAGTTTATGGTAAACCAAATATTAAACTGATGAGCTACAGGATACCCCTGATACGACCATTTATCAATAACCGCGTTAAAGAGCTGGTCAATGATGTGCTGGATAGCGGTTTTTTAACCGAAGGGCCTGTAACGGGTCAGTTTGAAATGGCTGTGGCAAATTATCTGGGGGTGAAGCATGCTGTTGCATTTACCTCTTGTACTACCGGGCTGGAAACAGCTTTCCGGGTGGCGGGGATCGGCCCGGGCGATGAGGTTATTGTTCCGGATTTTACTTATCCCGCCACCGCCCATGCCGTTAATATTGTGGGAGCTGTTCCTGTCATCGTGGATGTTGATCCGGAGACAATGCTGATGGATATCAGAAAAATGGAAGAGGCCATATCGCCTGTCACCAAGGCTGTTGTTCCTGTTTCTTTGTTTGGAAACCCGGTTAATCACACTCATTTTCATGAGATAAAAGAAAAGCATGAAATATTGATTATCGAAGACGGAGCCTGCGCACTTGGAAGTTCTTTTAAAAAACAAAAAACCGGGCTGTGGAGTGATATGACAGTTTTTAGTTTTCATCCACGGAAATTTATTACCACCGGAGAGGGCGGAATGGTAACCACTCAGCATCCTGCTTGGGCAGAGGCTTTAAGGCGATATAAGCATTTTGGA
Organism: uncultured Marinilabiliaceae bacterium; assembly: GCA_964403175.1. GTDB lineage: Bacteria > Bacteroidota > Bacteroidia > Bacteroidales > Marinilabiliaceae > Marinilabilia. Next base: position 51,212 of record CAYOFH010000001.1, on the reverse strand, counting down.
ATGGGCTTATCTGCCGATAGAGAAGAAATAATGTTTCTGAGTACCGGGTCGAACTACAAAATGAGTAATATTCTGGCAGCTGTGGGGCTTGCCCAGATGGAAGTGATTGACGACCTGCTGAATAAACGACGGGCATTGGCCAATCGCTATATCAAATTGCTTGAGGGACATGATAATATAAGTGTTCAAAAAACTACGGAGCAGGGAACTCACTCTTATCAGAGTTTTGCGGTGTTGATTCGCGGACGTGATAAAGTAATGAAGCAAATGAGGGCTCTGGGAATTGAAGTTCAAATCGGGACTTTTGCCCTGCACCGGCATCCTGCTTTTCAGGATGGAGGGGCCCGCTTACGCGGACAATTTCCCGGGAGTATACGTGCATTTGAAGAAACCCTGGTTTTGCCCATGTATCATGATATGACAAATGCCGAACAGGATGAAGTTGTTGAAAAATTGATCGAATGTGTGGAATAGCAGGTGTATTAAATCATAAAAATCAGGAAGTAAGCAGGGATCTTTGTAATAAAATGGCAGCGGTTCTTGCCCACAGGGGACCCGACGGAAAAGGTGTTTGGACGTCAGGCCCTGTTGGGATGGGCCATCGAAGGCTTGCCATTCTGGACCTTGGTGAAACGGGTCATCAACCAATGAAAAGTTTCGATGGGCAGGTGATATTATCCTATAACGGAGAAGTCTATAATTATCCGGAATTAAGGAAAGAGTTGGAATCCGAAGGGTATAAATTCCGTGGTACTTCTGATACAGAGGTGGTTCTGAATGCTCTACATTTCTGGGGCACCAGTGCTATTGAGCGTTTTAACGGAATGTTTGCCTTTGCCGCGTGGTTTGTTCGAGATGGCAAGTTGCTTCTGGGACGTGACAGGTATGGTATAAAACCGCTGTATTATATGAATAATCCTGAAGTGTTCCTGTTTGGGTCAGAAATTAAGGCTTTGAAACAGCACCCGGCTTTCCGTTTTAATGTTTCCAATAATGCGTTAATGGAATACTTTTCTTTCCAGAATATCTTTAGTGACCTGACACTTTTTGAAAATGTCAGACTTCTGCCGGCAGGCCATTTTATGGAGATAAGGCCAGGGAATAATATGTCAACCCCTCAGAAATACTGGGATTTTGACTTTAGTCCTGTTTCGATGGACCGGCAGGAAGCGGAAAAGGAGCTTCAGCGTCTTTTTGAAATGGCTGTGGAGCGACAGTTGATGTCTGATGTGGAAGTCGGGGCTTATTTAAGTGGTGGGATGGATAGTGGCGGTATTACCTGTGTGGCTTCACGCAAATTTAAAAACCTGAAATCATTTACAGCGGGCTTTGATTTGTCATCGGCATCAGGACTCGAACTTAATTTTGATGAGAGAAATCGTTCTGAATATCTCTCCAATTTATATAAAACAGAACATTATGAGGTGGTTCTCAAAGCAGGGGATATGGAGCGTGTGATGCCTGAACTGACCAGTCATCTGGAAGATTTGAGGGTGGGGCAATCATACCCCAATTACTATGTCTCACGTCTGGCCGGGCGCTTCGTGAAAGTTTGTCTTTCGGGGGCCGGAGGCGATGAGTTGTTTGCCGGCTATCCCTGGCGGTATTATCATAATACCATCAATGGATACCAGAATGGTTTTGCCGACCACTATTTTAAATACTGGCAACGATTGGTGCCTGATGAATGGCGGAAGTCGTTTTTTAATGCCGGAACGGGAGACGAATGGGATTTTGAGCGTCCTGCCCGCGTTTTTAAAAACCTTCTCGACAATCACTTGTCGGGAGGTTCTGAGCCGAAGTCTTTTATCAATAACTCTTTATATTTTGAAAGTAAGACTTTTCTGCACGGACTGCTTTTGGTCGAAGATAAATTGAGCATGGCACATGGACTTGAAACGCGGCTGCCTTTCCTGGATAACGATTTAGTGGATTTTGCCATGCAGGTTCCTGTCGAGTTGAAGTTACGTGATTGGGAAAAGATTACCCGTATTAATGAAAATGATTTGACCAGTAAAGCTTACCAGTTTAAATCTCCATCTACCGACGGAAAAATTTTACTCAGACAGATGCTTCAGAAATATGTGCCGGCAGATTATTGCAAAGGACATAAACAGGGCTTTTCAGCCCCGGATGCCAGTTGGTTCAAAGGGGAAAGTATGGACTATATCAAACGGTTGCTTTTTAGTGATGATGCCAGATTATATCAATACATCAATCCGGATGTGGCGCGCAGGCTGATGAATGAACACATGAGTGGAAAGCAAAACCGGCGCCTGCTTATCTGGTCCTTGCTTAGTTTTGAATGGTGGCTTAGAGTGTTTGGAGAGGAAGTGGGCTAAATTCAGGGCCATTTGAACCTCGGGATGGGTGTGTAACGGATAATGGTTTTAATACCGGGGACCGGAAGTTAAAGGGCAGATGCTGAAAATTGGAAAATGAATGAGATAAAACTAGAATGGAATGTTTATGAGGTAAATTAAATTGTTTGTTTACAAAAGGGTGTTTCGGTAAGAGTTTGAAATCTCAGTTTTATATGATTTTTCTAACTTCTGATCCCTGATCATCCAAACTCGGACTTCTTAATTTAATAAAAACATGGGTAAAAGGGTAAATTATGAAAACAGTTATTACCATCGATATTGACTGGGCCCCGGATAAGGTTTTGGGACACACGCTGGAACTTATTTCCAAGTCGGGAGTACCCTGCACCCTTTTTGCAACTCATTCCACCGGCTTGTTGAACGGGCTTGATAAAAAACAGTTTGAGATAGGTGTACATCCTAATTTCAATCCTTTAATGAGTGGGAAAAAAGATAAACCGGAAGTTATTGTTGAGCGTCTCAGGCAACAGTTTCCGCAGGCTCGTGGCATTCGATCGCATTCATCGCTGGTAAGCAATGCGTTGATTGATCTGTTTGGAAGAATGGGATTTGAATATGAGAGTAATGTTTGTTTGCCCTATAGCCGGAATCTGGAAATTCTTCCTCTTTGGAATGATCTTTTGCGAATTCCGTTCAACTGGGAAGATTATTTGCATTTTTCTTTCAGAAAATCATTTAAAGAAATGGAGCTGGATCCCGGTGCAGATTTGAATATTGTCAATTTTCATCCGGTTCATATATTCATTAATACAGAGAGTCTGGAAAGATATAAAGGTGCAAAAGCCTTTTATCAGGATCCTGAGCATTTGTCGGGGTTCCGGAATCTGGGAAAGGGATCTGCCACTTTGCTGGAGCAGTTGTTGGAAAAAGATATTGAATTTGTCAAATTGGAAGATTTAGTTGATGAGTACAGGAAAACAAGGGGCTAGAACCCGGGTGTTTGTTGGGCCCGGCAACACTGCAGGGAATGCCCGCTACATAGCGCGTGCCCTGAGGAGCGTCGGGTACAGGGCATGCAGCTTTGTGTATCGTGCTCATGAGTTTGGTTATCCTGTGGATAAAGAAATTATTCAATTTAGATCGGTTAGAAAACGGGGGCTGATTAAACTTGTTAATAACCGCTATGTGCTAAGACCTGTTAACACTATAATCAGGTTCTTTTTTTTCTGGTCGGTTTTGTTTAAATATGATCTTTTTTATTTTGTTTCCCCTGTTACTTTTTTTGAAAACCACAGGGATCTGTCTATTCTCAGGTTTTTTGGAAAAAGAGTGGCCTTTTTTTTTCCGGGGTGCGCAGAGAAAAATCCTCACGATGAGTTGAATATGAAAAAATACAGCGATTGCTGGTACTGTAACGACGAAAGAAAACAACACTATTGCTTATGTCATCAGCCTGAAAGTAAACGAAAAAAAATTGAGAATTTTGAAGCTAAAGCGGATTATGTTTTTTCCCGACCCAACACTTCCGGATATCTAAAGAAACCATATCTTGCTTTACCTATGTGGTTAATGGCTGATCCGCCCGAAGAACCGGTAAATCTGGAACGTTATTGCAACGTTCAAAAATGGAAAGTGATGCATTTTCCGTCTCATCTGGAATTAAAAGGAACAAAATACGTGGAGGCGGCTATTGCAAATCTAAACTCCGGGTTTAATATTGAGTATGTTTCACGGAGGATGACCAACAAAGAAGTTTTAAAAAATCTTGAGAAAGCCCATATTCTTGTGGATCAGTTTACTCACACGTTCGGATTGCTCGCCATTGAAGGTCTTTCACGTGGATGTGTGGTAATTTGCAGAATGGAGGATTGGGCAAGAAAATGTTATCCTGATATCCCGGTGGTTAGTTGTGATCCGGAAGATCTGGAAGAAACCATCGCCGGGCTGCTGGAGAATCCGGAAAAAATGCAGGAAATTGCAGCGGCTTCGGTAAGATGGTTTCGGGAGAATGCCACTCCACAGGTTGTGGGAAAAAGAATGTTTGATGTTTTTGAGAACAAAAGAATTAATGAAGATAAATGAGTATTCTCCAAGAAGCTTTTTTGTAGAGGATTTGTGAATATGAATTATCTTGTTGGTAATGAGGAGTGCGGTTTTGTGTGGCGAAGATATTGACAACAGAATAAATTTTTGGAGTTGGCTCAAATATACTTTTGCTTAATGAATCAGAAAAATAATATAAAATTTGGATTGTTCCTGCTATGGCTGGTCTCCTGTCTTTGCACTGATGTTAAAGGACAGTATGTTCCTGTGCATATGGATAACAGCGGGATTTATGAACTGCTGGATGAACTCGCGGCGATTGGAGTTATAGATATAAATACTATGGTAAAACCTTACGGACGAAAGTTTATCTCAGAACAATTAGTTGCCGCATCACAGGAACAGGGACTTTCATCGCGACTGCAACAGGAGATTGATTTTTATCTTCGTGATTATGCAAAAGAATTAACAAGATCAAGGCCGGAGAACAAACGTTTTGATCTCTTCTATTACTCTGATTCTGCTTTTCAGCTTACAGTAAATCCTGTTTTGGGACTGGAAGTTTTTCTTTCGGGAGACGAAATGGCTTACCACCGGTTTAACGGAGGTGAGGTGCATGGCACCATCGGTAGTCAGTTTGGGTTTTATGGCGGTCTGCGCGATAATCATGAATCAAAAATACTCGGAGGTCCTGATTATCTTATTTCCCGTAGAGGGGCAGTTTACAAAGATGATGATCACAGTGGCGATTACAGTGAGGCTCGTGGGGGTATAACCTGGTCGTGGGATTGGGGGAAAATCGGGTTGCACAAAGACCATTTCAGTTGGGGATATGGCTACAACGGGGCTAATATTTTTTCTGGCAACACCCCTTCGCATGCATATTTGTCTCTTTCCATCAGCCCGTTACCCTGGTTTGAGCTACAGTATATGCATGGATGGCTGGTTTCAGAAGTCGTGGACAGCGCGCGATCTTTTAATTATTATGACGGAACACGTGAATTGTTTGCCAATAAATATGTGGCAGCCAATTTAATAACCATACGTCCGATGCCACGTTTATATGTTTCTGCAGGTAACAGCATTGTTTATGCAGATGCAAACGTTAACCCCGCTTTTCTTAATCCTTTATTGTTTTATAAATCAGTAGATCATACTTACAACGGGGCATCCAATGAGGTTGGACAAAATGCACAGATGTTTTTTGGCATAAGCAGTCGTCAAATTGATAAACTGCATCTTTACTCAACACTTTTTGTGGATGAAATTTCCATCAACAGAATGTTTGATAAAGAACAGCAATCCAATTATATAAGTCTTAAAGCCGGTGTAAGAGCCACAAATTTGTTTCCCGGCAGTACTTTTACATTTGAGTATACCCGAAATCACCCCATGGTTTTCCGGCATAAGATCCCTACAACTACCTGGGAATCCAACCGGTATAATATGGGACATTATTTGGCTGATAACAGCGATGAGTTGTTTTTAAGTTTTCAATACAGGCCCATTCGCGGTTTGACACTGGAGTTGTCTCATTTGATTGCGCGCAAAGGGGAGGATTATCAGGAAATTCTGATTGAAGGGAGAGAGTCTGAATACAATGAGATCAATCAGGATGAACCACGGTGGGGGCTGCCATTTATGGATGAGGTAAGATGGAAAATGGAAAAGACTGCAATCAAAGGCTCGTGGCAGATTATCAATGACGGGTATTTGTTTTTCTCAATGAGTTGTCAGAATATCACCGGACCTGAATGGGAACGTTATCTTCCTCCGTTTTTCAGGGAAGGAAAATTTACAGGGCGGATTGGTGTTAATTATGGATTTTGAAAAAATTGAAAAAATTAAATTCAGCAGAATGACTGAAGTCAAAAATAAAAGATCAGATATCCAGATGGTTGACATTGCCGGTCAGTATGGACGTCTGCGTGGTAGTATAGATCCGGCCATACAGAGAGTCCTGCATCAGGGAAACTACATCAACGGGCAGGAAGTAAAGGAGTTTTCTGATGCTTTGGCCAATTATTTGGGAGTACAGCACGTTATTCCCTGCGGCAATGGAACAGATGCCCTTCAGGCTGCGCTGATGGCTCTCGATCTGCAACCAGGTGATGAGGTTATTACCTCTTCTTTTTCATTTGTCTCAACGATGGAAGTTATTGCTTTATTGGGACTTCAACCGGTATTGGTAGATGTTGATCCCGATACTTTCAATATTGATCCGGGCAAAGTTTTGGAAGCCCTGACCCCGAGAACCAAAGTTCTGATTCCTGTTCATTTATTCGGACAGGGTGCTGCAATGACCCATTTGATGGAAATAGCCCGGCATTTCAGTCTTTATGTAATTGAAGATACAGCTCAAAGTCTTGGGACGCATTACAGGGTTAACGGGAATTCTCAAAAGCTGGGAACCATCGGGCATGTTGGATGTACCTCATTCTTTCCAACCAAAAATCTGGGGTGTTTTGGAGATGGAGGAGCCTGCTTTACTAATGATGCTCAGATAGCTGAGCGCCTGAAAATGATTGTGAATCACGGATCCAAAAAAAAATACTATAATGAACGGGTGGGGATGAATTCCAGATTGGATACCATACAGGCTGCAGTTTTAACCGGGAAATTAAAATTTCTGGATGATTTTATCCTGAGACGGCAGAATGCTGCCCTAAAATATTTTGAAGGTCTTTCAGGACTTAAAGGAATTAAACTTCCGCTTTACGACAGTAAAACTGATCACTCGTTCAATCAGTTTACCCTGCGGGTTGCTGATGCTAAAAGAGATGCTCTGAAGAGTTGGTTGTTTGATGCCGGAATACCATCTATGATTTATTATCCCGTTCCATTGCATCTCCAGCCTGTATACAAATATTATAATAGGGTAGATTATGGTTTACCGGTTTGTGAGATGTTGTGTGATGAGGTATTATCGTTACCTATGCATACAGAGTTAACGGAAGAACAACAAGATTTTATTATTCGTAAGATTAAAGAGTTTTTTGAAAACAACTAGAAAACAGCATATATGGAAGAACTTTTTTTACCCGAAATTCACCCCACAGCTGTAGTTGATGACAGATGTGAAATAGGAAGGGGAACAAGGATATGGCACTTTTGTCATATTATGGGTGGATGCAGCATTGGCGCTGAATGCAGTCTTGGGCAAAATGTGGTGGTTTCGCCGGGAGTAAAGCTGGGAAATAATGTTAAAGTACAGAACAATGTTTCTATTTATACAGGTGTGATATGTGAAGATAATGTATTTTTAGGACCGTCCTGCGTTTTTACCAATGTTTCCAATCCCAGAAGTGCGGTGCCCAGGCGTGATCAATATGAGCAGACTTTTGTGAAAGAAGGGGCTACTATTGGGGCTAATGCAACAATTGTTTGTGGTTATACCATCGGAAGGTATGCTTTTATCGGGGCTGGAGCAGTAGTTACCCGGGATGTTCCTGATTATGCTCTGGTGGTGGGAAACCCAGCCCGTCATACCGGATGGATGAGTGAATTTGGTCATCCACTGGTGTTTGATAACAAACGTACTGCTGTTTGTCCTGAGAGCGGACAAAAATATTTATTAGAAGATGGGCGGGTACGAAAAATTAAGAATTCTGATTATTAGCTTTATATTTTGTAACAGAAGCCTGTTTATCAATTCTTTTTAAGGTTTGTTTTATATCAATACTTCGTTAAACTTTTATAAAAGCCTAAATTATAAGCGTTTACAAGCGAATGAGTTTCTGCCTTAAGGCACAGATTTTCAATATTATATGATTTAGCTTAAATCTTATATCTAAAAGTCTAACGATCTATTGTTATATATGTCCGGCAATAAATGATTTATCTAACCTATAACTAACCTCTAAGAATCTAACCATCTGTAATATGATAACATCAGATAAAATAAACTTTGCGATTGTTGGCCTTGGCCACATAGGGAAAAGGCATGCCTCCATGATCAGGAATAATCCTGAGGCTGAGCTTTGTGCCGTTTGTGATGTTCGTCCTGCTGAGGAGACTGGTTGGGTGGATGGTCGCGTGCCTTATTATCAGGACTATGAGGAGATGTTGGAGAAGATCAATAATTGTCAGGTTGTGAATATCTGTACGCCCAACGGGTTGCATGCAAGCCAGGCTTTGGCTGCACTGGAAAAACGAAAACATATAGTGGTTGAAAAACCCATGGCCCTGACCCGCCATCATGGGGAGGAGATAATATTTAAAGCGCTACAGGTGTCAAGGCATGTGTTTACGGTGATGCAAAACCGATATTCGCCCCCCTCTGTTTGGCTCAAAGAGGTCATAAGTAAGAAATTGCTTGGACAAATTTATTTTGTTCAGCTCAATTGTTTCTGGAACAGGGATGACAGGTATTACCTCAACAATGGCTGGCATGGCAATGCCGAACTGGATGGGGGAACCTTATTTACTCAGTTTTCCCACTTTATTGATATTGTCTACTGGTTATTTGGTGATATTACTGATATTAAAGCAAGTTTTAATGATTTTGCTCATCAGCACTCTACTGATTTTGAAGATAGCGGATCGGTAATTTTTAGTTTTGTCAACGGAGGAATGGGAAATATTAATTTCTCCACAGCCGTTTGGGATAAGAATCTGGAAAGTACCATTACCATTATTGGAGAGAAGGGAACGGTCAAAGTGGCCGGACAGTATATGAATGAAGTGGTGGAATGTAATATCAGGGATTATGAGATGCCTGACTTCCCGCCATCTAATCCACCTAACGATTATGGAATCTATAAAGGATCGGCTGCTAATCATGAATATGTGATTGATAATGTAATTCAGACTCTGAGGGATCGAACTTATATTACCACCAATGCGTTAGAGGGATTAAAAGTGGTCGATATTATTGAGAGAATTTATCAAAACAGGAAAAATAAATTTTTGAGAACTTATGTTTCAACAACTAATCAACAAAGAGACTAAACTGTCAGTAGTAGGTCTGGGCTATGTAGGGCTTCCCATCGCCTTGGAGTTTGCCCGTAAAATGAAAGTTATCGGCTTCGACATAAAGCCATCAAGGGTGGAGCTGATGAAAAAAGGAATTGACCCCAGTAATGAACTGGAGGCTTCCGACTTTGAAGGCTGCGATATCGAATTTACCAGCAATCCGGAAGATTTGAGGGAGGCTACGTTTCATGTTGTGGCGGTTCCCACACCTATCAATAAACATAATTTACCCGACCTTAATCCGCTCCTTAGTGCTTCCCGTACCGTCGGGAAAATTCTGAAAAAGGGAGATTATGTGGTTTTTGAATCTACTGTTTATCCGGGATGTACCGAAGAAGATTGTGTTCCAATTATGGAAGAGGAGTCTGGTCTGAGGTTTAATGTGGATTTTAAAGTTGGCTATTCTCCGGAGCGGATAAATCCCGGAGATAAGGAGCATACCCTGACAAAAATACTGAAAATAGTGTCAGGCAGCGACGATGAATCGCTAAAGGTAATTTCAGAAGTTTACGGTTCAATTATAAAAGCCGGTATTTATCAGGCAAGCTCGATTAAAGTGGCTGAGGCTGCCAAAATTATTGAAAACACCCAGCGTGATGTGAACATTGCCCTGATGAATGAATTGTCCCTGATATTCAACCGGCTTAATATCAACACATATGAGGTGCTCGAAGCGGCCGGAACCAAATGGAATTTCCTCAGGTTCTTCCCGGGTCTGGTGGGAGGACATTGTATTGGTGTGGATCCTTATTATCTCACGTACAAAGCCAACGAACTGGGCTATCATTCAAAAATTATCAACGGGGGACGCGTTATTAATGACTCCATGGGTCCCTATGTGGCCAAGCAGGTGGTCAAGCAACTGATATCCAAAGGACATAAGATCAATGGCTCCAAAGTTCTGATTATGGGAGCTACATTTAAGGAGAATGTAAGTGACATTCGCAACTCCAGAGTGGCCGATGTATATAAAGAACTTTGCTCCTTTAGTGTGGATGTGGATGTTGCTGATCCCTATGCTTCATCGGAGGAGCTGATGGAAGAATACGGTTACGGGCTTGTAGATGAAATAAAAAAGGAATATGATGCTGTAATCCTTGCCGTCAATCATGATGAATATATGAAGCTGGATGAGGATTACTTTAAGTCGATTACTGTGGATAATGCCCTTTTTGTAGATGTGAAAGGTGTTTTTAAAGAGAAAATAAAAGATTTGACATACTGGAGCCTTTAAATTGATTATATGCCCAAATCCGGATCTGTTTTGTATTTGTTGCCTGTTGCTTATGTCCAGCAACCTGATGAGCCCGGATTTCAGGTTCAAACATTGAATTTCCGAACTGCCTTTGGTTTTGTTTTGCCTGAACTTAAGAAACGGGACATGGAGGTGACTTTGATTTCGCTGAATAATAATGGCCGGCAGTTTGATAATGGAAAAGATTATATGAAGCACTCAGGGCAGGATTTGTCCTGTCGTGCTTTTTTCTTTAAACGGAAAGCAGGACGGGGAAAGTTTCTTCCTCAGTTGATTCAGTTTATTCTTAACCTTAATCATCTTATTGGGGTTATGAAAGCCCGCAAACCCGAGGTTGTATATGGATATAATGATGTGGGCGCCCTCTATGGCGTCTTTCTTAAATTGTTTTTCCGTTTTCGTTTGGTGTATGATATGCGGGGAGACAGGGTGAATGAAATAGCAGTGCAGGGCGCTCCCGGGTGGAGAGTTCAGCTTTACAAAGTTATCCGAAACCTTTGTTTGAAGAAAAGCAATCTGATCTTTACCGTTTCTGATACCTGGAAAGACATTCCAAAAGGCAAACGTCATATTTCCAAATTTAATTTTTACGATGCCCGGAATTTTTATTTTGACGAATCTGTTGCGATAGACATGAGGGCCAAACTGGGTTTAACCGGACGTTTTGTGTTGGTATACAGTGGAACCGAAAAGTATTATCAAATGGTTCCGGAGATGGTTCATTTTTTTTCCGGCTTTTTAAAAACCTGCCCTGATGCTTATTTTATGATTAACCTGCCCAATAAGTCGGAGGTATTTTTGAAAGAATTAAAAAAATACGGAATTTCTGATAATTCTTATGGGATTTTCCAACTTGATCAGCCAACTCTCAATCGTTACCAGATGGTTGCCAACCTCGGTTTTCTAATCAGGCAGGATTTACCATTAAATCATAAGGCTTTTCCAACCAAATTTCCCGAATACCTGGCAAGCGGGGTTCCCGTTCTGATCACTCCCCATGTCCATACCCTGGAAAAAATGGTGAAAGAAAATGAATTGGGAGAGGTATGGGATGACACTGAAAAACAGGAGAACCTTTTCAAGCGGATTTTACATTACCGGGACAATCAGGACGCCAAGAATCGCTGTTCTGCCTTTGCCCGTAAAGAGTTATCCTGGCAAAACAGGGCCCCATGGCTGGCCGAAATTCTTAAATCTGTGTAATATAATGGCAACCGGTTCATCAAACAGAGCATTATGTGTCCTGAATTTTTCAGGGCGGTATGGGGGGGCAGAGAAGCGATATGCAGCCCTGTTTAATCGTTTGATGGCGGATGGATTAGATTATTATCTGATTATGAACACCCGCCTTTACAGGATTTTTGTTAATAATTCACTCCTGCAGCCACATGAACGCATTGTTTTGTTTGACGATGGGGGCGGCAAGCAGCGGGTAAAAATCAGAAACAGCTATCTACGCCCTTCGGAGGATGAAAAGTCAGCTAAAAACCAATTGATTAAGTTTTTTGGTGGGTGGAAGTATTTTCTTAAGACTTTTGTGTTGTGGATGCGTTTTTCCTTTTTCTTCGTCAAACAGGTCAGGCGATTAAATATTAAGAAAATATATTCTGTATGGCAGGGAGGTATCTGGACATGGATGTGGTGTAAATGGATGGGTGTTTCCATGGCTTACAGTGTAAATGCTTCAGATAAACTGATGCTTTATCGGAATATCACCAAATTTTTTGATAGCCAATACCGGGTGATGCAATATGCACAGATTCTGGATTTTTTATCTCCATCCCTGGTCGCGGGATATCAGACCTCTCTGGGTCAAAAGATGAAAGGGGAAGTGAGGATTACTCCCGGCAGTTTTGTGGACTATTCTAATTACTTTGCTGCAGCAGAGAAGAAGCCATGGGTGGTTTTTCTGGCACGGCTTGAGCCCATCAAGAATCCATTTCTTTTTCTGGAAGCTGCAAACCTGCTTATTAAAGAGGAAGATTTCAAAGAAGTGACATTTTTTATGATGGGGACCGGCAGTAAATATTCCCGGCTTCAGCAATATACCAATGACCGGAATCTAAAAAATGTTGTTTTTACCGGTTTACATTCACGTCCATGGGAAATACTTCAACAATCTTCCGTTTTTGTTTCATTGCAATGTAATGAGAACTATCCCAGCCAGTCGCTTATAGAAGCAATGGCCTGCGAGAATGGGGTTGTGGTAACTGATGTTGGCGATACCAGACTGCTTGTAAGTGAAAAAGAGGGTTTGCTGGTAAAAGCCGATTACAGGGAAATTGCCAATGCCATACGTAGGCTGTTGAAAAATGAATCCCTGAGAAACCAATTGGGCAGGGCTGCAAGAGAAAAAGTGATTACTTTCCACACCGTAAAGCGTTTTGTGAGATGGTTTGATGGGATTATGAGTGATTTGTAATCTTTATTTTTATAAACGGATAATCGGGAAAATATTAGTTGCATCTTTGCGAATTATTTATTTTTTGATTTGAGAAAAAGATGAAAGACGGGAAACTATTGGAATTGGAAAACCATCCGGTAGGTGCTTTGATGTGGCGATACTTCTGGCCTGCTTTTATTGGCGTTATGGCCAACTCGTTGTACAATATCATAGATCGTATATTTATTGGCCAGTTTGTAGGGCCTGAGGCTTTGAGTGGAGTTACCGCCGTTTTTCCGGTCATGGTAATTATGATGGCTTTCGGAATGCTTATAGGCGTGGGTGCAAGTGTACGGTTATCATTAAATCTGGGACGAAAAAATTATGAGCGGGCCGGAAAAGTGGTAGGCAATACTGTGGTGTTGATTATTTTAGTTTCTGTTTTTGTTACAGTTTTAGGGTTTGCAATAAAAGATCCTATGCTCCGGATGTTTGGTGCCACAGATACGACCATTGAATATGCCAATGAATACCTGAATTATATATTGTGGGGAGTGGTATTGCATGAATTCGGTTTTGCTATGAATTCTCTGATCAGAGCTGAGGGGAACGCCCGCATTGCCATGATTAGCATGCTTATCAGTGCAGGCATAAATATTCCGTTGGATGCCTTTTTTATCATTTATCTGGATATGGGAGTTCCTGGAGCCGCTCTTGCCACCATTATCTCAATGGCCTGCTTGTCGGCCTGGGTCTTAATACACTTTAAGAGCAATCGCTGTGTGGTAAAGCTGAGAAAAAAGTACATAGGCATTGACTCCGGTATCTTAGGCTCCATTGTCACGATCGGACTGGCACCTTTTGCCATGCAGATAGCCAATAGTGCTGTGCAGGGATTGCTGAATTTAAGTCTCATAAAATATGGAAGTGACCTGGCTGTGGGGGCTATGGGGATCATAATGAGTGTGGTAGTGCTCATTGTGATGAGCATAGTGGCGTTGAATATGGCCAGTCAGCCGATTATCGGGTATAATTACGGAGCTCTTAACTTCAGCAGGGTTCGGCAGGCCCTTAAAATAAGTGTTACGATAGCTACTGCAATTTCAGTAGGATCCTGGGTTTTAATTCAGATGTTTCCCAGGCCGGTAATCAGTCTTTTTGTTTCCGATAGTCCCGAAATCATGAAATACGGAGTGGAAGGGCTTCGCTATTTTTTGATGGCTCTTCCAATTGTAGGTTTTCAGGTGGTTGTGGGGAATTATTTTCAATCAGTTGGGAAAGCAGGAAGAGCAGTCTTTCTGACATTGTTGCGTCAGGTAATTGTATTGATTCCCCTGTTGATTGTATTGCCTCAAAGTTTAGGACTTTTAGGGGTCTGGATTTCTGCCCCTATATCAGACAGTATTTCAGCCGTGATAAGTGCTCTTTTTCTTGTGCAGGAATGGAAAAAGCTTCAGACTTAATCACAATTTTATTTACATCTTTTTCCGGCAGGTCGGGCCGGACAGCAAAAATGAAAAGATTTGAAGCCGCGGGAACCCGGTAGCTGATGGCAGGTAGCAGTGCTAATTTTCTTTTTGACCTTGTCACTTTTGACCAAGTCAAGTGTGAATTACTTAAGACCATAAGTCGATGGGGCCGGATCTCCTGTCTGCAAAAGATTTTTTGCCGGTTCCGGGGGCGGTATTTATTCCTTTCCACAGCCTTTTGTAGCATATAACGCACATCGCTAAAACGCAAGTCATGTGAATTCAGAAACTCACACGGACGGGAAGTTCATGGGAGAGTTAAAAAGAAGGCGCTTTAGACCTTGCCGAAAACATCTCAGTTTTTTATTAAATCTCCGGTGTCATTATTCCTGTTCATAAAGCAGTTGTTTCCATTCAGGATGCTTTTTGATATAGGAAACAACAAAAGGACATTCAGGAATTATCCGTATCTGGTTTTCTTTACAGTATTCCAGCACCTGTTTTACAAGATCTGATCCGATGCCTTTCCCTTTCAGAGGATCGGGAACCAGTGTATGGGTAAGAGACCACACTGACGGCTCGTAAGGCTCATAATACAAAGTAGCTGTGCTCTCATTAGCTTTGAGTTCAAAGCGTTTCTTGTCCCTGTTAATCTGCACTTTGTTTTCCATTATTTTTTATTTTATAAATTAAGGGGGTAAGGAATTCCTGCTTCAGTGTCACAGGGTTTTAACCTTAATCTCAGGCTTCATCTTTTTCTCCTTTTCCGGCAATGTCTTCCACCTCTTCCACAGTAATGGGGATACGTTCCCCAAGAATCCTGCATCCGTTTTCGGTTACCAGAATATCATCTTCCAGACGTATTCCTCCAAACCCTTTAAAATCTTCCAGTATGTCGTAATTTATGAATTCTGAAAATTTATTTTCCTCTTTCCATTTGTCAATCAACGAAGGAATAAAATAGATTCCGGGTTCGTTGGTAATGGTAAATCCCGGTTGCAGACGGCGACCGAGGCGAAGAGCGGCCAGACCAAATAGTTCAGAGCGCTGAATTTCCTCATCGTATCCCACCAGCGTATCGCCGTAATCTTCCATGTCGTGAACATCCAGGCCAATCATGTGTCCCAGTCCGTGAGGCATGAAAAGGGCGTGTGCTCCTGCTTCAACCGCTTTTTCAATATCCCCTTTCATCAATTCCATCTCTTTTAGTCCTGATGCAATAACCCGGCAGGCCAGTAAATGGATGTCACGGTAGGGAACTCCCGGTTTCATGGCTTCTCTGGCCTTGTTATTGGCATCCAGCACAATTTCATAGATTTTCTGCTGTTCTTCCGTGAATTTTCCTGATACGGGTATGGTTCGTGTATGATCGGTGGCGTAATGCAACGGAGATTCACTCCCTGCATCTACCAGCAGCAGATCGCCATTTTTCAGTGTGTTTCCGTGATAATGGTTATGCAGCGTTTCTCCTCTGACCGAGCAAATTACAGGAAAGGAAACCATGCCTCCTCCCGATATTGAAATACCTTCGATGGCACCGGTTATTTCCTGTTCGGTAAGGCCGGGACGGGCCATCTTCATAGCGGTGGTATGCATTTTACTTGCTATGACCATGTGACGTTCCATTTCTTCTATTTCACATGGCTCTTTGATGCTGCGTAGATCAATGCAGGCACGGGTCAATTCAGGTGAAAATTGTTTTTCAACTTCACGATGATGAACCCCGAGTAAATCTGCCAGCAGCATTATATTTTCTCCCCGGTAAGGAGGTGTAAAATGAATTTTTCGTTTTTGTTGAACAGCTTCTTCAATAGTTTTTTGAAGTTCTGAAAATGGTTTCACTTCTGATATTCCGACTTTTTCAGCTGTTTCTTTCAGCGGTGTTTGTGGTCCCATCCAGATAATGTCATCGATAGTGTAATCATCTCCAAATAAAATTTCTTTGTCATTGTCGACATCTATGATACCTGCCAGCCTCTGAAGGTCAATGCCAAAAAAGTAAAGAAAAGTACTGTCCTGCCTGAAATGGTAGGTATTGGATTTGTAGTTCATAGGGGAATCACTGTTTCCTGTAATCAGTACAATTCCATTGTTTATTTTGTTTTTAAGGCTGGTGCGTCGGTTTACGTAAGTTTCTTTTGAGAACATGGTGCTTTTTTTTTAGTGCCAGCTAAGAATGCTATTTAATTTTAGTATTTGACATCTTCCTGCAAAGATATTCATCGTTTTATCATTTCAGCTCTTCTACCCAGAAGCCAGAATGAACCAGCCATAATAGTAAAAAAGAGTGCCGGATGGAGGGGTTCCCAGAGGAAAAGGAAAAACTGGGTGTAAGCATCGGCAATCAATGCAAGTCCTCCCATCCACATCCATTCCTTATTACTGCTTTTTCGTCCTGCCAGCCATACGGCAAAACTGATTGCGGCCATCAATATTCCCCATGGAAGAAGTGAGATGGATGAGGCCTGGTTCCAGGAAGACATGCTGTGATGGTTTCCAAACAGGGCCACACCCCATAATGCCAGCCACAGGAACAACCATCCGGTACGCTCACTTAACCACGCAAATTCAATCAACTTCCCGCGCTGCTTAAGCCATAATCCGGTAAACAAGGGTACTAAAGAGAAAAACAGATACCGAAGTGCAAGGTTCATTCCTAACCATCCGGATCCGGGAGAACTTTGTCTGGTAGTTTCAATGCCCAGCCAAAGCATGAGCGCTGCCCATCCTACACCGGAAAAAAGAATGGATTTGAAAACCCTCGACAGGGTAAATGCATGAATTGCAAACAGTACAATCAAAAAAGTCTCTCCGAATCCCGAAAGACCGGTCATTTTGCTGATGTAATTTAATGCTCCTCCAAAAGAGAGACTGCTTAGAAGCAACAGTGTTTCCATGGAGATACGTTGTTTTTTCCGGTGTGAATCCATACTCCATGCCGCAAAAATAAAGCCTCCTGAGAGTGCCATAAGAAGAATGACAATGGCCAGATCGGAAATTTGAAAGAGGCGTTCCAGCACACTCAGAATCCAGTCATCAGCTACCAGTGTAAGGAAAGCCACTACAATACTAATGATGGCCAGAATCATCAGATATTCTGCTACTTTTTTCCAATTGATGGATTTTATTTCAAGGCTTTCTCTGAGTTTATCGCTCTGCCTGCCATCCAGAAGATCCTGTTCTTCCCACCAGTCAATCAGTTTTAATGTGGTTTCTTTCTGTTTGCGGTTCAGCTTCATCTTTTGTGTTTAATTGATATCAATACTGCGTGAAATTCCTGCGTGCATCTTATAATAAGCTGTTTGATACATGACGGTCACCCGCTAACGTTCTGTTAATTAACGCTTAGGCTCAGTGTGTTTAAGCCTTTTTTCACGGCTTATTGTTGAAGTTTAACCTTAAAAGTAAAAAAATAATCAGGAACGAGGTAATGAAAAGTAGAAATTGGTGCCTTTTCCGGGTTCTGATTCGAGCCATATTTCTCCATTAAGGATTTCAATAAATCCCAGGCAAATGGATAGTCCCAGCCCCACACCATCATGAATAAGAAATCTGGGGTCATCTGAACGGTAAAATCTGTCGAACACTTTAGATTGTTGTTCTTTGGATATCCCCATCCCAGTATCTTTAACGAAAAACAGGATTTGGTCATTTTTGTTTTCATAACCAAATTCAATTTTTCCTTTTTCCGTATATTTCAGTGCGTTGTTGATTAGGTTGGTTAGAATTTGGATCAGTTTGGTGTAGTCTGATTTTATTGTAGTTTCTTCGTGGCTGTTTAGAAGTTCTAATTTCAGACCTTTAGCAGTTGCCTGTGGCAGAAAAAGGGCATGTAATTCGTTTAGTATTTTATTAAGGGAGAAATCTGATTTCTCAATGGAAGAAGTTCCTGTTTCTATACGTGAAAGTTCCAACACATTGTTTAAAATAGCCAGGAGCTTTTCTCCTCCGTTTTGAACAATGTTGATATATTCATTTCTTTCTCTTTCGGGTAATCCGGGTTGTTTGATGAGCTCCGAAAATCCCAGTATTGCATTTAAAGGAGTACGGATTTCATGCGACATATTCTGTAAAAAGGAAGTTTTCAGGCGGTCATTTTCTTTAAGCTTGTGCTCCATTAGCTTGTGCTCTGTGATGTCGGTAATAAATCCTTCCACCAATGTTATTTCCTGATTGATGTTACCGGGTACAGATTTTCCTTGTTCCCACACCCATTTTTCTTCTTTTTCTTTTGTGATAATACGGTATTCAATCTGGTAGGATGATTCTTCAGTAATGGCTGCCTGAACTTTATCCCATACCCGGATTCGGTCTTCGGGATGAATCAGGCTTCCGAAACTGATTATTTGGTGATCAACAAACTCTTCATGACTGTATCCGGTTAGTTTTTTACACCCTGCACTTACATATTTCATAGGCCATTTTATCTCATTCAGGCAGCGAAAAGCCATTCCCGGGAGATTATTGAGCAAGCTGGAATAATAGTTTCTGCTTGTTTTCAATTCATTCTGATGACGGCGTTCTTCAGTTTGGTCTCTAAATACCAGTACCGCCCCAACTATTGTACTGTCTTCCGAAAAAATAGGTGCTCCACTGTCTGTAATGGGAATTTCTTTGCCCGATCTGGAGATGAGTAAGGTGTGATTGGCCAGTCCTACAATGCAACCTTTTGCAAAAACCTCTTTTAAAGGGTTTGCCACGAATTTTCGGGTGTCTTCGTTAATAATGACAAAAATTTCTTCGATAGGCCGCCCACAGGCTTCTGATTCAGTCCAGCCTGTGAGCTTCTCTGCTACAGCATTAAGGTTTCGGATGTTTCCGTTTTGATCGCAGATTATCACACCATCACCAATGCTGTAAAGTGTTGTTCTGAAAAGTTGTTCCCTTTCGCGCAGTTTGTTTTCGGCCTCTTTTCTTTTCGATATGTCTTTGACAAATGAGAATGAAAATCGGGAGCCTTCAAACTCAAAATATGAAATAGTGACTTCTACCGGCAGAATGCTTCCATCTTTTCTTTGGTGCAGCGTTTCTATGGTTTTGGTGCCTTTATTTCTGACTTTTTTACGATGTTTATGCCATTTGTCTATTTGTTCTTTTGAAAAATTGGGATCAATATCAAAGATGGTCATGCTTTCCAATTCCTCTTTTGAATAGCCCAGACTCCGGCAGGCCTCTCGGTTGGCAGAAAGAATCTGACCTTCATCTTCAGATATTTGAAATATGCCCACACCGGCATAGTCAAGGCAAAGCTGGTTAAGCCTTGCTTGCTGGATAAACTTGTCGTCGGATTGCTGGCTCATGAATTAAATCATCTTTTGTTTTGGAGTTATCGGTTGAACAGGCCTAATAACTCCCGGATTTCTCCGGCAATGTTATTAAGTTCATCCATCGATTTCAGACGCCAGGTCCAGTTGGCTTTGGCAACCGACGGTTTGTTCATTTGGGCCTCAGGACCTTTACCCAGAAGGTCCTGGGTGGGAATAACCACCAGTTTGGCCTGAGATGCCCATGCCAGGCGTGTAAGTACTTTATGGATGTTTTTTGTTTTTATTTTATTTCCGGTATATAGGTTTATTCGTTTTTTCATTGCTTTATCGGCTTCGTAACGGAACCATCCCTGTGCCGTGTTGTTGTCGTGAGTTCCGGTAAAAACAACGCTGTTAAATGTGTGATTGTGGGGGATATGCACTGATTCGGGACAGTCATTACCAAAGCCGAATTGGAGGACCTTCATGCCAGGCAGATTCCACTCATCACGAATGCGATATACTTTGTCGTCTACCTCACCAAGATCTTCAGCAATAAAGGGCATGGCAGGAAATTCTTTTTTTAATGCCTGAAAGAATGAATTGCCCGGACCTTTAATCCATGTGCCGTTTTCGGCAGTCTCCTCATGATCAGGAACCTCCCAGTAAGCTTCAAAACCTCTGAAGTGATCAAGCCTTACAAGGTCGTATAATTCCAGGTTCTTGCGAATTCTTCGGAGCCACCAGTTAAAGTTTTCTTTTTCCATCTTTTTCCAGTTGTATACAGGCATATTCCAAAGTTGGCCTGTTTCACTGAAATAGTCAGGCGGAACTCCGGCTACAGCGCTCATGGATTTATCGGGGTGAAGCTTAAAAAGATGGGGATGTGACCATACATCAGCATTGTCATAGCTTACATAAATGGGAACATCACCTATGATCCGGATTCCATGATGATTGGCATAACGTTTCAATTCATGCCATTGCTGTGAGAAGAGGTATTGACGAAATTTCTCCAGCTCCAGTTTTCGTTGATTGCCGTCCCTGAAATTCTTCAGGGACTTTTCGTCTCTGTCTCTGTATTCTTTGGGCCATTCATTCCAGGGTTGATCATTGAATTGTTTTTTCAGAACCTGGAAAAGGGAATAATCGTCTATCCAATGTTCTTCATTTTTGCAAAAGTCAGTAAAGAGTTGTCGCTGAGGGGTACTGCAATGGGAGATGAAATTTTCATAGGCCGACCGCGTTAGTTCCTGTCTGATGGAATATGCCTTTCTGAAGTCTGCTTTTTCCGACAGGGCACACTCACTTGCCTTAAACTCCCTTTTGGATATAAGTGATTCCTCGGCCAGTTTTCGTGGGCTTATCAGTAGCGTGTTTCCCGCAAAAGCTGACGGGGACGAGTATGGCGACCATTCGCTTTGAATGGTCGTTTGGGTAAAGGGGAGAACCTGCCAGTAGGAATGTCCTGATTCCTTGAGGAAATCAACAAACCGATATGCTTCAGAACCAAAATCGCCTGTGGCAAAACGTCCTGGCAGGGAGGTTATGTGCATCAAAACTCCTGCGGATCGGGATTTTCGGCCTGCATTGGCATGTAGAATTCCCACAGGCGCCATCTCGAAGATTTCAGAGATAAATATTTCTTTGTCTGTTGAATAAGGGCGCCCGGTGTAAATGTTAATCCAGTCTTCGGGTGCTTCCGGGGGTAGTGATACCCTGGTGTTTTTCCAGTCTATGTCACCGGGATTTATGAGTTTATTACTTTCGCAGAACGAGGAGATATGAAGCGGGATAATGGTTAGGTGCCATTTATCCTTGTGATGTCTGGCAAAGGCCAGTATCTTTTTCTTGTGGATCCCTTTTACTTTCAAGGGGATATATTCGCCTGACGAGTACAGGGACTGGTTTTCTTTTCTGTGTCTTAGCAGCCGGTGGGTAATCCAAAGCTTTATGTGGCCGTTTTCCCGGTTGTTGGTTAATGAGGGAAATAGTTTTGAAGGACTAAGGGAATATTGTTCTTTAAGATTTTTCAGAGTGCGGTGCATTTCACCAAAATCTACCGGGCGCCGGTTGTCCGGATCTACTAACGTAAGGTCCCACATTTCGGTGCCACGGTATACATCGGGGATTCCGGGGCAGGTGCATTTTAAGGTTAGCTGCGACAGGCTGTTGAAAGATCCGTAATGTGAAATTTTTTTGTGAAAGGCAAGGAGAGACTGACTGAAGTCATGGACCGGACTGAAGATGTTATGAATGAAATCTCTTACGGCATTTTCCCATTCCTCATTTGGAGCATTCCATGCAGAATGAATTTTTGCTTCGCGCAGCGTTTTCTGCATATAATCGCTGACCCTTTGCAGAAAGTGTTTATCTGTGGTTCCGTCAAAAGGAAGAATACCGATGAGTGTTTGATAAAGAAAATATTCTTCCTCAGGTGCAGGTGCTAACTGATCTCCGATTTTCTTTCGAAACGGCTGATTGATTTGCATCCAATGGGTTACTGTTTCTTCCCATTCTTCGGGAAACTCACTTATGGTGTTAAGTCTTGCTCTCACATCTTCACCTCGTTTGGTATCATGAGTGGAGGTGGTATTCATCGTAAGCGGCCACCTTTTTTGACGCATCAGCATGGCAGCATGGAAATTATCGATGGTTTTACCTTCTGTTTTTGGAGTATCTCCCACTTCGTTGTGGGCAATGAAGCATGAATGCTGGTACATAGCAGTGTCTTCCACACCTTTGGCCATGAGGGGGCCTGCGAGTTGCATCATTCGCGCCAGGAATGTTAATATTCGCTGGTCACGATCCCCTTTTGCCCGCTCTTTTTTAAAGAAGAGTTCTTCGAAAATCGGTAACAGAGGTTCTATTTGATCGTTTCTGGTAACGGCACTGGTAATGGCTTTTTGCATTGCATCACGATCCGTTCCCTCTAGTGGCAGTGATTCAGGGTAAATTCGGTAAACCGGGAAAGCCAGCAATAATTCGGAAATGATATTTTTCAAATCATCACGGGTGAATAGCCCGGATATTTGGCCTTCCGGAAGCCTTAAAGAAAGGAGAAGAGAAACCAGGTTGTTGAGTTCTCCCTGCATCCTTTTGGTTAAAATTAACTTTTTGGCTTCATAAATTATGTCTCCCACAGGTGGCTCGCTGTCCGATATTTTGTAATAAAAAGCCTGTAGGGATTTCATTCCTTTTCGCCGGGTAAAGAGTTGATTTACCTGTCCCAGAAAGTCATAGCCGGTAGTGCCCTGCACAGGCCATTTATCAGGCAACTTTTCGTGATTTTCCAGTATTTTCTCGGTGGAGATGTAACATCCGGATCCTACTAACTTACGAAGACGGGTAAGATATTCCGTTGGGTATTTTAAACCGTCAATGTGATCAATTCTTAATCCGTTAAAAATATGATTGGAAGTAAGTCTGTATATTTCCCTGTGGTAGAGATTAAAAACTTCTTCATCCTCCATTCTCAGGCAAATGAGGTCATTTATAGTGAAAAAACGCCGGTAATTGATTGTGTGTTCGGTTTCTTTCCAGTGGACCGGGATATAGTGTTGATTTTCATACAATGCTCTGAGGGAGTCGGGAGTTTCGGATATCCGCAGGGCAAGATTGTCAAAAAAGGCCGAAATAGTTGAATTCTCAGAAGCCATTTTGTTGAGATCTTCCTTGAAGCGTTCCCATTCGCCGTTCAGGAACAGATAATCGGGAGATTTTTCTTCCAGCCTGTACTGATCCAGTAAAAGGGAGAGTTGCGAAGGCGGATTGTCCTCTGATTGTTCCAAAATCCAAAGAAAAGACTCAAATCGCACAGGCCAGGTATTACCAAAATAATCCAGAAAAAAACCTCCGTTGAAAAATGTCAACTTAAGTTCTTTGTTTTTCAGAACCTTTTCAGCATCTTCACCAAGAAAGGGTACCATTAGCTTGCTGCGGTATTTAGGATGTTGTCTGTCAATGTCAAATACATGAGAATATTCGGAATCTTTTCCCTTTTCCAATACATCGTTCAGCCACATGTTGTGTTGGTTGAAAGCCATGTGATTGGGTACAATATCCTGCAGCCAGCCTATCCGTTTGTTTTTCAGATTTTTTGTTAATTTTTTTAATTGTTCTTCTGTTCCCAGCTCCGGGTTGATAAGGTGTGGATTGGTAATGTCGTATCCATGTTTGCTGCCGGGGGTGGACTGAAATACCGGACTCGCATATATAGTGCCCGCGCCCAGGAGATGGAAATAGTCGGTCAGCAAACCGGCATCTTCGAATGTAAAGTCTTTGTGGAACTGCAGTCTGTATGTGGAAATTGGCTGGTACATAGGTGGATATTGTTTGTTAATCTGTGATGTTTTGTTGACTATAATCTGATTGTTTTCAATTTAAAACGATTCAATGATAGTGCAGGATTCAGGTGGAAGATTTATGCAGTCGTCCTGAGTAAGGTCTTTATCATCATCCAGATGGCCTCCGTAGGAGAGAAAGGCAGAACAGGAGATTGTTTTTCCCGAAACCTTCATGGAAGTTTTATCCTTACTGAAATTTAGCAGACAAAGCAATTTTCTGTGGTTTTTCGTCAGAGTTAACTGAATCAGTTGATCATGATGATTTTCAGCAATGAATCCCTGTCGTGCATCTTCTCGCCAGAAAGGTTCATTTTTTCTGAAGTCAATTAAAAACCGGTACCAATCAAAGAGTTTTGCCTGGGTGATATTTCGTTTTTCAGGGGGTGTAAGAATGGATTTTTGAAACGTTTCTTCAGCTTGTGGATCCGGCGCTTCCTGCCCGTTCATGAAATCTTTAAATTCATTTTTTCTTCCTTCCCTGACATTTTTAATTAACTCAGGATCATTGTGATTTACGAAGTAGAGAAAAGGGTTGTGCTCGCCATATTCTTCACCCATAAATAGCATAGGGATAAAGGGAGAAAGCAGATAAGCGGCAGCAATGAGCTTTTGCATCTCAAAACTGACCATTTCGCTCAGGCGTTTGCCTAACATGCGGTTGCCAACCTGGTCGTGGTTTTGAGCGAACACCACAAATTTATATCCAGGTTGTCCGGTTGTACTGCTGCCAAAGTTTTTTTTGCGGTGGGGAGAATAAATACCATCATATACAAATGCATGGTTATACGATTTCACCAAAGGGCCAATGCCCCCAAAATCACTGTAATAGCCCTTGTTTTCACCGGTCGTAAGGGCATGTAAAGCATGATGAAATTCATCACACCATTGTGCATCCATATTGTATCCCCCTTTATCGAAAGGATTAAGGTATTTTACATCATTCAAATCGCACTCGGCAATGAGAAAATGTTTTCGCCCGGAATTCAGGTTGTAATTTTCTACTATCGCTTTTAGTTCAGCAAGAAAATGTTGTGTCCCGAGATCTTTAATCGCATGCACTGCGTCAAGTCGGAGTCCGTCGATATGGAAATCGCGTATCCACATCATAGCATTTTCCAGAAAAAAGGTGCGTACCTCATCACTGAAAGCATCATCAAAATTGATGGCTTCTCCCCATGGTGTCTTGTATTTACCGGTAAAAAAAGGCCCAAACTTTGGGAGATAATTTCCTTCGGGGCCAAGGTGATTATACACGACATCCAGGATTACAGCGATGCCTTGTTTATGGCAGTCGTCAACCAGTTTTTGTAATTGGACCGCCCCCCCGTAAGACTCCTGAACCGCATAAGGAAATACCCCGTCGTATCCCCAGTTTCGGGTACCGGGGAAGCTGGAAACCGGCATTATCTCAATAGCGTTGATGCCAAGATTTTTGAGTTCAGGTAACTTTGCAGAAATGCCTTCAAAAGTTCCGTCAGGTGAATATGTTCCGGTGTGTAATTCATAAATTATAAGTTCATCGGGATTTAATCCTTTCCAATGATTATCTTTCCATTGATGTTGGTGGAGGTCAATTACCTGTGATGGACCGTGAACTCCTTCCGGCTGGGAGAGAGATGCCGGGTCGGGTAATTGCTCATCATCAAGAATGATTTTATAGAGATCTCCCTGAAATAATGGAAGTTCGTGGCCTTCCCAATATCCTCCTGAGGATTGCGTTAATGGTATGCGGTTATCCTGGTTTATTATTAGGGACACAGACTTGGCAAAAGGTGCCCAAACTATGGCGGTTGAGGTTTTTCCATCCGCATTGAGGCTGATGCCGGGACGTTGTTGGTAATGATGATTGCTCATAACTGGTGCCGGGTTTGGTTTATTTTAATTGCTGTAACAATACAACAGATCGCCCCTGAACTTCAATGGTATTGCCTGCGGGGATGTTCTCTCCAATCCCGTTGTCGTCGATGGAGGCATCGAAGGTATCCATGATTATTTTCCATTTTTTACCCCATTTTTCATTAGGTAATTTGAATGGAAGCGATCCATCAAACGAATTGAACATGATATAAAAGCTTTCATCCACAAGAGGTTCTCCTTTATCCGAAACCGCTCTTACCCCATGACCCGAAAGGAAGACCCCCAGGGATTTTGCATACGCGGAATTCCAGTGTTCCTGACTCATCTCCTCGCCTTCGATGGTAAACCACTCTATATCTGTAACATATTTCCCTTTGATGGGTTGATATTTAAACCATTTTTTCCGGCAGAATACAGGGTGGCGCTTGCGGAAGTTAATTAGCTTTGAGGTAAATTCAATTAATTCGCTGTCTTTCTTGTCCCAGTTTATCCACGACAACTCATTGTCCTGACAATAGGCGTTGTTGTTTCCTTGCTGCGTGCGTCCCAGTTCATCGCCTGAAACAAGCATCGGAATACCCTGGGACAGGAAAAGAGTGGCCAGGAAGTTTCGTGTCTGGCGTTTTCTCACGGTATTGATCTCCTGATCATCCGTAGGACCTTCTACTCCGTGATTCCAGGAGCGGTTGTGCGATTCGCCGTCATTATTGTTTTCCCCGTTGGCATGGTTGTGTTTTTTGTTGTACGAAACCAGATCGAGCAGTGTAAATCCGTCATGTGCAGTAATGAAGTTAATGCTTGCAGTTGGTGTACGCCAGTTGTCGAAATAAAGGTCCGAACTTCCGGTTATCCGGTTGGCAAACTCGGGGAGCATCTCATCATCTCCCTTCCAGAATTCGCGAATGCAGTCACGGTATTTAGCATTCCATTCCATCCATCCGGCAGGGAAATTTCCCACCTGGTAGCCGTTTTCTCCCAAATCCCAGGGTTCGGCAATGAGCTTTACCTGTGAAAGGGTGGGATCCTGGTGTAATACGTCGAAAAAAGATCCCCATTTGTCCACATCATTAAACTCGCGTGCCAGGGCAGGAGCCAGATCAAAGCGGAATCCGTCAACGTGCATCTCTGTGACCCAGTAGCGGAGGCTGTCCATGATGAGGCGCAGTATGGTGGGATGAACCGTGTTTAGAGTATTGCCCGTTCCGGTATAATCCACATAAAATCGTTGGTTTTCTTCCGACAGGCGGTAGTATGCAGCGTTGTCGATACCCCGGAAGCTTAGTGTCGGCCCCAGTTCGTTGCCCTCAGCTGTGTGGTTGTAAACTACATCAAGGATAACCTCAATCCCTGCTCTGTGCAGATCTTTAACCATTTGTTTGAATTCGGCAACCTGCCTTCCTTTTTTGCCTGAGGCAGAATAGCGAACAT
Organism: uncultured Marinilabiliaceae bacterium; assembly: GCA_964403175.1. Taxonomy (GTDB): domain Bacteria; phylum Bacteroidota; class Bacteroidia; order Bacteroidales; family Marinilabiliaceae; genus Marinilabilia. Next base: position 23,887 of record CAYOFH010000001.1, on the reverse strand, counting down.
CAGGGGCAAAGAACCCTATGGTGTTGTAGCCCCAGTAGTTGCTGAGGCCCATTTTTTCCAGACGATGATCCGAAACGAACTGATGCACCGGCATCAATTCAACGGCATTTATACCCAGGTTTTTCAGGTATTCAATGCTTTTGGGATGGGCCAGGCCTGCATAAGTACCTCTAAGTTCTTCAGGTATTTCGGCAAATAACTTTGAGAACCCTTTTACGTGCATCTCATAAATGATGGTTTCATGATGGGGAATGTCCAGACGATAGTCGCCATTCCAGTCAAACTGTCCGTCGGTAACCATGCACTTCGGGACGTAGGGCGCACTGTCAGCATCATTGAACGAGCAATCCTTATCTTCAGCGCCCGGTTTGTAACCGTAAAGAGACTCGTTCCAGGTGATGGTGCCGTCAATGGCTGTTGCATAGGGGTCTATAAGGAGTTTATTTGCATTAAAACGGAATCCATTTTCCGGTTCGTAGGGTCCGTCCACTCTGTATCCATAGCGTTGTCCGGGCAGAATGCCGGGAAGGTATATATGCCAGTGATTATGAGTCCGTTCGTTAACTTTAATCCGGGTTTCCTTACCACTCTCATCGAAGAGACACAGCTCAACACTATGAGCATTGTCTGAAAACAGGGCGAAATTGACACCCTGGCCGTCATACCTGGCTCCTAATGGATATGGTTTGCCCGGCCATATTTTTATGGTGTCTGAATTTTTTCTCTCTTTTGTCATTTTTATCCTTTATTAATCCGGAGGTTGTTTCAATGAGTTCGGCATGGAGAGGGATATTTTATTTTTTGATATAATCAGGGTTGATGAAGTTGCACCAATGCCTTGGGAATGAAACAGTCTCTGTGTGTGATATATTTTTTCTTCTTTATAGTCAGCGGGTTGTTTTTCAGGGTTTTTCTGAGCCAGGGGTGTATGGAAATATGTTTTGGTAACAAAAAGCAAATTTGCAGTCTTGCTTTATGATTCAACTTTTATTAAAAAATGCATCAGGCTTAAACTGTTATAATAGTCAATTTAAAAGAAAAATCCTAATGAACCCAAATATTACGTCAAAAATTGATCAAATTCAAGTGATGCATTAATACCTGATCGGAGACATCCATAAATTCTCCCTTTATTCATTTCGTAGCAGCGTTTGATCGTTTTTTTTTTTTTTAATTTTTTTGCTGTAGTTAGGCCTGTAAAGATTGTGTTGAAAAAAGAAAAACTTTATTGAAAATTTCAGATAGTTCTGTTAAAACTTTTTTCACTAGAAATACCGGATGGATTTCATTTCCTCATCCTCCTGCTTCTCTTTTTTCTTTCGATGGAGGAAGCGCCTGTTTCTATTGGGAATAATGTGTCTTGTGAAGTTAAAAGAAAGTGATATTTCGTGGACTCCCTTTTTAACAAGGGGATTTGTACTCATGGGGAATTCATAAGAATACAGGAAACCTGTTTCTTCCGTAATCTGCATTCCCAATAATAATCCTGCTGCCTGGTTTAGCCTGTGGGTAATACCTCCCCGTAATCCCTGGTCATGTCGCAAAATGATACTCATATCGGTGGTAGAAATTTCGTTGAAGACCATTCGGTGCATTCCCGATATTTTGATGTCCACGTCGCGGGTAATATTGAAATGATAACCAGCTGTAAAATTAATCTGGGTTTTGGGTTTAAAACTTTCCGCCTCGGGAGAAGCCCATGGAACCGAAGTCAGAGAGTAATGAGGAAGGGAAGCGGACAAGTAATATGAGGGTTTGAAAAAAACTAACCCTGCACCAAAAGCAGGTCGGAACTCATGGGTTATTCCTTGTGAAAACTCGGGGTCATTAAAGTCGATTACCGGCAGCCCGGTGAGGTTGAAGTTGAAATGGTCAACACCGGCACGAAAGCCAAGCGATAGAAAAGAACGGCGGGATGTTCTTAAGAGGTAAGCATAATCGAAAGACAGTTTATTGTAATTAAGAGGTCCTGTCTGATTGCTCAATACGGTTGTTCCTACAGAAGCGTTAGAATGGTTTAGAGGTAAATGAAAACCTGCGTAATAAGAGGATGGTGCTCCTTCTGTTCCAACCCATTGTTGACGGGAGAAAGCATCAATTGCCATGGAGTTCCTGTTTCCTGCAAAAGCCGGGTTAAGGAAAAGCGGATTGTCCATGTACTGAGTTGTAAGCAGGCTTTGCTGAGACAAGATGCTAAAAGAAAGCCCCTGCCAGATAAAAAATATGATTAAAACAGTGTACCTTACTTTTCTCATCGTTTTATCAATCTCCTGTGTTTTTCACTTTCTTAGTAGCTTATATATACGTTTCCTGTTTTTTCTTCCGAACTGCCTGCAATTGTAATGACGTAAAAATAGATTCCTTTGGGAACCAGTTTGCCTTTCAATGTACCTGTATTGGCATATCCGTTCCAGTTGTTTTCATAGTTTGAATCTTCATAAACTTTTATACCGTTCTGATTGTAAACAATGAATGAAAGATGTTGGAAATGATCGTATTGGGGAATCCAGAAAGTGTCGTTAAGTCCGTCTCCGTTGGGCGAAAATGCTTCGGGGACAACATAAGGCTGATCTACCTCTTTGGGTGGTTTAACAAAAAGGGTTGCCTGATCACAGTCTCCCTCAACGTCACAAATCTGATAGATAAGTGAATCTGTCGTATACAGGAAACTGGTGAAAGTGAGCTTGATACTCATCTGGTCGGTAATTTCCGCATACCCTTTGGATAAATCCTGGAGTATGCTCATCTCCAGTGGTATGTCATACAGGTTTTTGTCATTGATAAGAACGTTGAAAACCGAACCGGAGTCGGCGTAATAGACCACTGTATCATTGTAAAGCTCAGGCGTGTAGTCGAAATCAGAAACCGAAATGTTTACCTCTCCTACATCGCAGTTTCCTTCGCTGTTGCAAACCCTGTATTCAAACCGGTCGGAACCGACAAAACTTTCGTGTGGAATATATTTGATGCTGTTATCGGGCAATACCTCAGTCTCTCCATTTTGCGGTTTAGTGACAATGGTCAGTGATTTAACACCGTTTTGCAGGCCGTAATCATTATTGGTGACATTTGACTTCCATGTTGTGTTTTCATACATGGAGATGAAGTCATCGTTAGCAGTGACCCGGATGCCGGTGTTTTGAGAAAAATTATTTTTCAGAGGTGACGTTCTGGTATCCCTGGCATGCGTAAAAATGGCAGGCAGGAAAAATATTGAAAGTATGTAAATTAAATATTTTTTCATGAATTAGCGTCCATTCATTATGGGGTTTCTCTTATTAATAACGCATAAACAAGAACAAACTTACATTTTTTGCGGGGAAAATATAAGTTTGTCAGTTGAATGTGTTATTTATCATACAATGTTACTTTGCAGTAGCATCTTTGATTCCTTTCAGTCCTCTGTTTTTATCTCTTTGTGCAGCTTTGATAATAGCATCTTTCTGGGTGCATGGGAAGGCCCTCTTGCTTCTGTCAGAGCAGATACGGTATCCTGCAACAACCACAAAGGCACTTCCAAAACTGGACTGAGCAGTGGTTAGTCCCAGTTGGTGTTCAATGCCAAATGAGAAACTTCGGTAATCAATGCCCACTGTGGTGGCCAGCCCCAGATCGCGTCCCAGTTGCTCATCCATTGAGCGGCGGTACGACATAATTCCCCAAAAGGCAAAATTGGGGTCCATGGTGGGCATGTAAAGCTTGAGGTTGGCATCGAAACGACTATCTGTATTTTGGTCTCTGCGATAATAGATTAAGGGTTCCACGTAAATATCACGGTCAGGTATTTTCCATGAAGTTCCTGCATGTGCATGAATGGCAGGACCCGTTGTCGGTTCCCAATCCGAGTTATACATAGGGTTGGTTTGAGAAAAAAGATCAGAAACTGCCACTCCCACATGATAATTATTTACTTCGAGCATCATACCGGTGTTGGCATTGAAGCCCGTGCCGCTCTCGGTAGATCCGGCAATAATGGGATCTAAAGCGGCCCCGTCGGTAAAGTTGCCGTAATCGATAGAGGATTGTTCAATAAGGGCAGAAAGTCCCATGTGCAGGGAGGTGAAGCCATGTCTGTTTTCGCGCAGAATTACTTCCACCGAAAAGGATTGCTGCACTCCCATACGGTTATAATTGCCGTTACGATCATTAAAGATATATGTTCCGGAGCCCAGATTATTCATCAAAGGTGCCTGAAATGAGAATAGCTGGGTAGTCGGAGCTAAATCCACGCCCAACCATTGTTTTTGAAAAAAACCATTGAAGGTAATACACTTACTGTTGTTGCCGGCATCGGCCGGATTAACCAAAAACAAATCGTAGGTATATTGATTGGTTATGAAATATTTTTGTCCCGGGGCGGTAAGGCTTATGAGGAGGAGGCAGAGGGATAAAACAAGTTTTCTCATTAACTTAGTTTTTTGGGGATTGGGGGTTGTGAAATTTTACCGAAACCGGAGCGATATTTCCGGTTTCGGTAAAGTTTGTTGTTTATCTTTTAACAGTTACATTTCCTTTGATTAATTTGTCTATGGGTTGCAGATATATTACATACCAGTAATCGTCTGATGGGACCGGTTTATCTTGATATTCTCCATCCCAAGATATCGACTCTGAAGCATTGAATTTGCGTAACAATTTTCCGTATCTGTCAAAAATTGAAACCTCGGAGTCGGGTAACCGCTCCAGTCCGTCGATGACCCAGGTGTCATTAAAACCATCGTTGTTGGGCGTGAAAAAGTTTGGAACATCTATGTCGTATTGCGAATTTAGTGTAAAAACCGTATATGCCTTACACCCGTTCCGGTCTTCAACAAATGCGGTGTGCTCACCGTTTTCAACATTCTTGAAGGTGTTATCATTTTGCAAGCGGTCTTCATTATCCAGTGCAAACTGGTAGGGTTGTGTGCCGTTGTCGGCCAACACAGTAACCTGGGCATAGTAGGTCGTATCAAGGCGAATGATTTCAGGAGTAGGGTAATAATCAATATGCATGGTGTCTCTCAGGTAGAAACAACCATCAAATATTTCCACCCAATAATTTCCTGGTTCAGTTATTTCCTGAAATTGTTGATCGTTGCCCGTATTCCACCGGTAGTCAATGAAAGGAGTGATTGTCTGCTCCCCGGCATATTCAGCAATTCGCTCACTCCCGGCGTTTATAATGAGCTCATCCGAGTCGCAGGCGGTTGTATCATTTCCAAGTGAGTAAACGGGATTCGGAAGTATTGAAACCACTTTTGTGTCCCAGCCGATACATCCATGATCATCAACTATGTGAACAGTGTTAAGAGTGTCCATCAAATTGGCTGTGATGAGGCGGCCTTGTGAACCATTATGCCAGGTATAGCTCTCAAAGCCTTCAGGAGCTTCAATTTGTACCGGATATTCTACCGGGCAGATATGAATGTCAGGTCCCAGATCTACTTCCGGAACTTTGTGCCATGAAAATAGCATGGAATCACTGGAAACACATCCGTTTTCGTCCACAACCTTTACCTTGTGTTTTCCGTTTGCAACCCTTATTGAGGTAACGTTTTGTTCTTTGTTTGTCCAGTAGATTTCCTCAAAATCAGGTACTGTTAATGTAATTTCATGTCCCGGACATTCCATTCGATCATCTCCCAGGTCAACATCAGGTAAAGCAAATACATCAACACTTGCCGTTTGGGTGGCTGTACATCCGTTTTTGTCCCATATCTGCAGGGAGAAATCCAAATCGTATCCGGAGGCAGTTGTGGTATGAACGTTGGTTTGTCCGTCATCGGTATTGCCATTCCATTCGTAGCGGATAAATGTCGGCTCAGTCATGACCATTAATGTGTCACCAAGACATTTGTCATCGTCGGCACCCAATACAAATTTTGGGGCCGGAAGGTGGGTGAGTGTCATGGTTCCCGAGTTGGAGCAACCATTGTTGTCCTCTATGTTGAGTGAATAGTTACCATTTTCGGAAACTGTCCAGTTGCTGCTTGCTGCACCATGATTGGATGTTCCATCCTGGCTCCATTGATACGAATCTACTTCGGATAATAATGCTGTGGGTATTTCCAGTGAATAGGTTTCATTATCGCAAATTTCGGCGTCCTCCAGTTCCACTTCTGTTAACTCGTGGTAGGAAATCTCTACCTGATCAATGAATGAGCACAACTCATCGCTGACTTTCAGGAAATAAACACCTGGTTCGGGATTCCCGGCATCTTTTTCGCCCAGATCGATTCCTTCATGATAACGTATGGTATCTCCATTTTCACTTCGTGTGTACCAGATGTGATTACGAGGAGTCCTTTCTGCATTTGATGGAAGATTTGACTGCCAGTTGTGTGCTGCAGGATCAGGGTTAAATTCCAGGCTTACCTGCTCATTAGGGCAATAAGATATTTCGTCAGGAAGATCAAAAGTAGGATTTCCAAAAGTATTTACTACGGTTGTGGCTGTTCTGGAACAGCCGTTGTCCTGAGTGGCGGTAAGCTGATATGTTCCACTCTGGTCAATTAACAGGTAGCTTTCATCACTCAAAATATTGTTTGGGTCATTGGTGTTGATCCATTCAAAAGAGGTGTAAAGAGGATTGTCTATCCCGATTTCAATCATATTGCCTTCGCAGATGTTGGTGCTTTGGGCAATGCCTATGTCGGGCAATTCCTGCACATCCAGGTTAAATGAACCTGAAACGTCACAGCCGTTTTGATCGATGGCGGTGATGGTATAAGTTCCTTCATCTGAATTGTCAGCACTGGTAATGGAATAGATGTGATCTGGTGAAGTGGTAAGCGGATTTCCCTCAAACTCCCACTGATAATCGGTGAAATCGTCAAGAATTTCAATTTCAATAGGGCTTCCAATACAAACACTGGTGTCAGTTCCAAATGAGAAAACCTGCTCATTGTAGATTTCAAAGAATGCACTGTCCTGGTTTATGCAACCGTTATTGTCAGTAACCTGAACGTAGATAGAATCTGAACTGTTAATGTTCAGAGAGTTGGTTGTTGATAAAGTGTTCGCACGTCCTTCTCCCTGCCATAAATAGTTGCTGAACCCTGTTTCAACCTGGAAAGTGTAATCTTCTCCCGGACAAACTGCTGCATCGGAAATGTCGATGTCAGGTAAGTCATGTACTGTCAGATTGATCGACTTGCCGGTATCGCAGTTATCATCTGTAATCACTGTCAACATGTAGTCTGCTCCTGATATTGCAGGGACAATGAAGGGTTCATTGTGATCAGGCACTACAGTTCCATCGATGCTCCACTGATACTCCGCGATGATATCTTCTTCGGATGTAATGACAGCTTTCAGGGTATCTCCCAGGCATATTTCATTTCCTGAAACGCTCCATTCAAATTCAGGGACTGTTCGTCCGGTAACCATTACCGATTCAGATCTGGAACAGGTTTTGTCGCTGGTGATGAAGTTTTCAACTGTTAGTTGTACCTCGATCTCTTCTCCGGGATCCGGTGCCACTGAATAACTGGTGCCCGTGCTTCCATCAGGGAGCCACAGGTAGGTGTCGGCATTTGTGGCTGTAATATCGAAAGTGACCAGGTCGCCGGGACAGACAACCGTATCTTCTCCGAGAGAGAATTCGGGTGTTACAGAAAGTATTTCAACGGTATCGGTAAGCTGGCATTGTGGATTGACATCTGAGGTAACCCAGTATTTCCCGGGTCTGTCCACTTCTATTGATTGAACTCCCGTGACAAGCATTGTATCCGTATATTCATTCAGCTCATGATACCATGTATAAGTTTCCATTGGCTCCTGCGTGGTCAGCGTGATTTTGTTGTCGCTTTCGCAAAATATGCCGGGTCCGTCGATTCTGAGGCTGCTATAATCCGAAAAATAGCCGAAACTCATACTGAGTCCGTTTTCATCCAGAATACTCATATGAAAGAGGCCATTGTTGGAAATGGTATATGGATCTCCTGTGGCAATTCCGGGGTCGCTCATTTTTATTACTGTAGACACCCATGGTTCCTCTCCGTTTTCTCCTGATCCCTCAACTTCAGTCCAGGTAAGATCGTCCAAATAATGGGAAGCAGGTACACCATTGTTTTGCGGACCTTCAATTGAAAAACCGTCCTTGTTTCCGTCTTTGGTCATTAACTGCACAAAAAATCTGTCTGTAAGAATTCTTGTGAATGAGACACTTGTGGATCCGGTGCAACTGATCCCCGGGAGAATGGCACTACCCAGCTCTGTGCCTCTGGTTGCATTGCTGTTGCTGCCTGGTGGTATGCCGGTTACCTGATAGGCATAAACAGGTTTGTCTGATTTAATGTAGGATGCATTTTCGTTAATGGTTATTCCGTATAACTCTCCTTCGGATAGTGTTTTTTTGTACTGCCCGTCAACTTCAAGATAGGTGTTGTCTTCAACAGCAAGAATAAAAACTTTCTGGTCGGTTGTAATGGATTCACCGTATGTGGTATGCATCGCAATGTACTCCGTGCCGATGACATCAGTTGGTATTAGCTGGTCTCCGATTAAGTCCCAGTGGCCTGCAGTTTCATTCTCATCCCCGGTCCATTCAATGGAGTCATCAGAAATAGTAACCGCAATTTTTTTGTCAGAAGAGATTCGGATGCCTCCCAAATGAATGTCAGCATCACTACCCGGAGCTTCCAGAGAATAGGTTTCGCCTCTGTCAAGTGTAATTGTGAAAGAGCTTCCTGCAGCATGATTCGTGGTGCTGACATCTGATGGGAGAGTGATTTCAACAGTAGTGTTGTTTTCGGTAGAAACTATATCAACTCTTTCTTTTGCTCCTGTGTATGTTGCGTGATTCTGAAATTCATTCTGTGAAGGAATGTAGAATTCTGTTCCAAGAGCATTGTCCCCTTTTAAAGTGAATTTGTCGGGATTGTTGGGGTGGGCAATTTCATAATAAGCTGATATGTCAGCATCAGAAGTTATTAGAATACCTTTTTCTAAAACTTCTCCCGGCGGGTAGTTTTCAAAAATATCAGGAGAATTGTAAGACACAGTTTGATGAGAATTGGCAGGCACTGCGATGGTTGTTTCTGTGAATCCGTTTTCTCTGGGCATTGAGATGCTAACATTTGCAGCCTCATCGAAAGCGGTAAAATGAAATACAACTTCACGGTCTCCATGTTCTTCGGTCACCTCCGGAGCCACAAACCAAAATTCCTGGCCCACCTGGGCATTCAGATTTGTTCCAGCAATAAAAAAGGAAAAGAAAAAAACAATTAGCAGGGGTTGAGTAAAAAAGTTAGTTTTCATGGGGTATTAGTTAAAGATCTTTATTCTTAGGCACTTAGGCTACATAAAGCAGGGTATTCATTCCTTTCCGGAAAAAAAGCAATGCCCTGAACAGGCATTTTGGAACACGGGTGGATCAGGTTTTTTTAAAGGGTATAAAATCCCTTATAGTTTAATACGTTAAATTTTTAAAAAAAGTTGTTCTTTTCCGGAGAAATAATACGAATGTGAGCAAAAATAGAAAAAAAACCTTAAAAATTTAAAACAGAGATTTGTTTTTGGCAGGAAAGAAGTGTTTGTTAGTGATCGAAAATGATGTATTTGTCAAACAAATGGAATAATTCGCATTCAAAGGTATTGGTTCTGCTTTGGTGAATATGAATTAATCAGGCTGGATGAAGGATGAATATTATTTAGTCGTCCGTTACCGCAATACTCCGTTAAACTTTTATATAAGCCTAAAATTCAAACGTTTGAAAGCGAATGAGTTTTTGCCTTAAAGTACAGATTTTCAATGTTATATGATTTATCTTATATCTTATATCTAAAAGTCTAACTATCTATTGTTACCGGCAACTTAAATTAAAATGAGATAGCATAGATTAAACCGCATTGTTTGAACATCACAGCAATCAGTTATGCCGGCTTTTACGGGTTGACAGGCGATTTTGTGTAAACGACTAAGAGGAAGGGGGCTTAAGTTGTGCTGGTGTTTACCAGTCTTTCCCCTTCCTTCCTGTTCGCTTAATCACCTGTTTTTCTTTTCAAAAATGTTATTTTTCGGGTTTGTCCATTGAAAGTTTAAGTGGATTGATCTCCTCTCCCCAATAAACGGTTGTATGTGGAAATGGTATTTCAATGTTTTGTTTGTCAAAAGCTTTTTTAAGTCTTCTGCGGTATTCACGGCCTGTACTCCACTGCATGATGGGTTTGGTTTTCAGGCGCGCCTTAATGATGAGGGCGCTGTCTCCGAATTTGTCCAGCCCGAATACTTCGATGGGTTCAAGGATGTTGCTTCCAAATTCCGGATCGTTTTGCAGGTCTTCGCCTACATCTTTCATTATTTGAATTACCTGATCGACATCTTCTTTATATGCAACTCCGATATCGAAAACCATTGCCGACCATTCTTTTGTCATATTGGCCATGGTGTTGATTTTTCCGTTTTGAGTAATGTGGATGGTGCCGTCAAAGTCTCTCAATGTTATAGTTCTGAGTTCAATTTTTTCCACCAGCCCGCCGGTTCCGTTTATGATTGCCACATCGCCTACTCTCACCTGGTCTTCCAGTAGCATGAAAAATCCGGAGATATAATCACGCACCAGTTCCTGGGCGCCAAACCCTATGGCCAGTCCCAGGATACCCGCACTGGCCAGAAGAGGGCCTATGTTGATGGCGAATTTGCTCAGCAGCATAATAAAAAAGACTGTGTAGAAAACTATGTTGGCCGCACCAAGAACAATTCCGGTAAGGGTGTTGATGCGTTTCCAGGCTTCGGCAGTGTCAACTGACGGATCGCTTTCGGCCCTCCTGAGAAGAACTTTCTTGAGTCTGTTGATGGAAAACCTGACAGTTCTAATCAAAATCAGAAAGACAATGATAAGAATAATCAGACCTGGTAATTCGTTAATGACCCAACTCCTGGTGCCATCAACAAGCCGGACCCAGAAATCGTTTGTGAATATTTCTTCCATGATTAAAATGTTTTAGATTGGTTTTTCTGTATACAATTGGTCGCTTTTTTGATGTTTTCCTTGTTGTCAGACAAAACTACAAGATTATCTCCTGCTTCCAAAACAGTGGAGCCGTTTGGGGTAATGTATTTATGCCCGCGTTTGATCATAGCAATAATTGCAGATTGCGGGAACCCCAGTTCAACGATCTTTTTCCCTGCTGCCAAACTGTTCTCAGGGATTTTTATTTCCCGAATCATATTTTTTGTTTCTTCCGACATTAGAATTTCAAATGCCCCGCGTCTGGGTTTTACTTTATCGGGAAGAATGACATGGAGCCACCTGGCCAGCAGGGTAAGTGTTGTTCCCTGCAAAATGACTGAGGTTAACGAAACGAAAAAAACAATGTGAAAAATAATATTGGCTTTGTCAATCCCTGCCATCAGGGGATAGGTGGCAAAAACAATGGGCACGGCCCCTCGAAGTCCGACCCAGCTGATATACAGCCGGCGCCTCATTTTCATGCGAAAAAAAGAGAGACTGACCAATACACTCAGTGGACGGGCAATAAAAATCAGGAACAGGGAAATGATCACTCCTATTCCCATTACCGGAATAATCTGGCTTGGGAAAACTAACAGCCCCAATGTCAGGAATAAAACAATTTGCATAAGCCAGGCAAGTCCGTCGAATACCTGGAGTATTGATTTTTTATGAATTAATTGTTGATTTCCCAGATAAACGGCGCAAATGTAAACGGCTAAAAATCCGTTACCTCCTATCGCGTTGGTAATGGAGTAAGTAATAAACATAAGGGCTATAACCAGAACAGGGTATAATCCGTCAAAATCAAGTCCTATTTTGTTTATTGTATATTTGCTGACACGCCCCATGAGATACCCCAAACCTCCCCCGATAATCATTTGGGAGAGAAAAGTATATAACACTGATATTAACCCTTTATCCGGGTTTAGGACAAGCGCAAGGAATGATATGGTCAATACATAGGCCATAGGATCGTTACTTCCGCTTTCCAGCTCTAATGTGGGTCTTAGATTGCTTTTCAGGCCCATTTTTTTCGACCTCAGGATTGAAAAAACTGCGGCAGCATCAGTAGAAGAGACAATTGCTCCCAGTAGCAAAGCTTCATATATGGAAAAACTGGTGATTTGCCACACGAAAAGCCCTAGCAATACCGCAGTGAGTAAAACTCCTAATGTCGATAGTGATACGCCCTGCCAAAGAATAGGTCTGACTGATTTCCAGTTGGTGTCCAGACCTCCCGAGAACAAAATGAAGTTCAGGGAAATAATTCCAATAAATCTGGCTGTTTCATGGTCGTTGAAATGTATACCCCCTATGCCGTCAGAACCAGCCAGCATACCAATAACAAGAAACAGTATCAGAGTGGGGATCCCGAAACGAAAAGAGGTTTTACCTGCTATGATACTTATAAACAAAAGGCCCGAGCCGATTAATAATATATTTTCAATGGTCAGATTCATGTTGACAAAAATAGTTTCCAATATCGTATGGAACAAGAAAACCCATTTGATAATGGGCTTTGCAGGAATTGGGGAAATTAATTTTCCAGACTCTTTTTATACGTATTAAAATTACTTTTTCAGGGGCGGGTGGAACTCATAATTCTTTTATACATGCACTTGTTGCTCCCATCAGCAGCCTTGCTGCTATGGCGACGAGTTAATCATCGGGTTTCATTTTCAGGCTTATTTCCTGATTAAGATTGTAATATCTTGCAGCTTTGTTGGTTGTTGAATACTCTGTTTGTATGGTTTCAAATCCCTCATGTCGGAATTCAATAATAAAACTAGTATAGGAACTGAGTCTGATTCTGAATTTTCCATCCTTGTCAGTTGTAAACGTTTTTGCTTCCTGTGATTGAGAGGATACAGCAATGCTAACACCGGGGAGAGGCTCTCCGGTGTTAGCATTGGTTACCTGGCCGTAAATGCCGTAAGCGGGCATTGGACGTAACATTAGATAAAGAGTGTCTTCTTTATTTTTCAAATTGAAGGTGTTTTCATAGGGAGAGTAGTTCTCAACGGTTGTCATGGCAGTAATCTCGCCTTTTATGGAATCGTTGATATGAAGCAGTCCGGTTTCATTTGAGGTTACTTCGCCCAAATAACGACCTTTATTGTTGAGTAACGCTACAATTGCTTCCGGTATTGGCTCCTGAGAAGTTTGGTCAATAACCATCATTTTAAAGAATTTACCAGAATCCTCTTTTTGTTCTGATTTTATTTCCTCAAAAGTAACGGGATTGGTTATTTCGAAGTGATAGATGTCATCATCTCCACGGCCTCCTGGGCGGTTGGATGCAAAATATCCGGTGCTCCCATCAGGGTTAACGAAAATTGAAAAATCATCATTTCCTGAATTGATGGGATGTCCCATGTTTTTCACTATGTAATTTCCTTCCGTGTTTCGGGCAACAAAAAGATCCAGACCTCCCAGTCCCTGGTGCCCGTTTGATGTAAAATACAGATCCCCCCTGTGGTCGACAAACGGAAACATTTCATCGCCCGGGGTATTAATCTTATCCCCGGCATTAACAGGGGTCCCCCATCCGGAGGAGGACCGGTCCACATACCAGATGTCACTTCCTCCGTAACCCCCGGCCCGGTCAGAAGCAAAATAAAGGCGGTTGTTGTCCCGTGTAAGCCAGGGGTGACCGGTTGAGGAGCCGGCCTCATTGAAAGGTAAATCGACAGGATCGCTCCATGTTCCCTGATCGGTTCGGGAGGAATGGACTATTTTAAGGCGATTATAGTCATCTTTCCCTTTTTGTTTCAAAACCGAATGGAAGGTGTTTCGTGTAAGAAAAACCTCCGTGCCGGTGGTGTTGAAGCAAAGGGGGCCATCATGGAAAATGGTCTTAAACCGGGAGAAAAACAGTTCCGGAGAGGTGAAGTCATCTTCCATCGGGACAGCCCTGAAAATATTCAGGAATGGTTTTTGGTTTGTGGCGTTCTTTCGTCTGATCGCCGGTTTTGTATCCCGGTCGGAAACGAAATACAGGACACCGTTCTGCACAATAGGTGAGAATTCGGAATCAGGACTGTTAAAGGTCAGCGGTTTTATTTTGTAGCGTTCGTTGTGCATACTTTCTTTTGCAAATTCGGAAGTATTAACCTGTTTTCGTGCTCTTGAATCATCCGGATTTTCTGATAAATAGCGTTTCATAACCTCGTCGGCCTGACGGTATTGGCCAAGTGTCTGAAGAACCCGTGCATAGGAGTATAAAAAGTTTCCGGAAAGCATTTCTTTGTCAATGTTTGAAAAAATGGCTGCTGCTTTTTCAGGTTCATTTAGCCTGTAATAGGCAACTGCTAAAAGCCCTTTTTCCGAATTGTTGAGTTTTTCTTTGTTGTTGAGTTTTTCAAATATTCGTACAGCCTGGGGATAGGCCATGCTTTTAAAGGCCTGAATTGCTTTCTCGCTGCGACTCGAAGAAGCTTCCACATCGAATGAGAAATCATTGTTCTGGCTTTTTAACCGGGGAGTTGCCAGCAGTAAAAGAGAAATAATTATAATCTTTACCCGGATTCCTGGAAAATAAAACAATCTATGGAGCTGAAGCTTAGTCATTATCAAAATGTTTTAAAAATATCGGGGCGATATCAGTTTTTCTTTCATAAACCCTCTGAAATCATAGCTGATAACTACTTCGTGGGTTCCGGTATCAAAAGGTTTTAATTCCGAAACCGGAAAATCAAAAGAATAACCGATCATCAATTGTGGCGATATTTGAAGCCCTGCCAAGAGACCAATTGCCTGGTTGAACCGGTATGATGCACCTGCCCATAAGGTTTCATTAAAAATCAGCTGTCCGGTAATTTCACTCGAAAAGGGGGCTCCTTCCACGGCCCGGGCAATGAAGGAAGGTTTAAATTTGAACGTGCTTTGGCGTCCGATAACCACCCCTGTCATAAAATAGAAGTGCCGCTGAAGCTCTGAAACGGTTCCTGTGGTGGTTTGATTTCCCTCCAGATCTGTTTCAATAAGCCGGGGTGCCGATAATCCAACATAGAAATTATCGGAATAGAGGTACAGACCTGCCCCGGCACTGGGCTTAAAGCTTTGTTCCAGATCTTTCTCAAATGCCGGGTCAGACATATCGGTATTAAGTCCGCTCAGATTTACATGATAGTTATACAGTCCGCCCCTGATGCCCATTGATAGTGTGGTATTTGAAGATAGTTGTAGCCGGTAGGCATAACTGACGTTTAGAAATAAGTTGCTGACGGGCCCGAAATTGTCGGCAATCAGTGAAAATCCCAATCCCATATTGTAGTTACTGACAGGGGTATGGACTGAAAAATCGTATGTGCGGGGCGCTCCCTCCAGTCCGGCCCACTGGTGCCTGGACATAAGAACTGCATTCAGGGCATCGCGGGTTCCTGTATAAGCCGGATTTACAGACATGGTATTAAACATATACTGTGTGTATTGCGGCTCTTGCTGGGCGAAAACAGAAGCCCCGCTGCCCATCAGGAGTAAAATCACCCACAAAGCATATACTCGTTTATATTTATTAGGTAATAGCCTCATATTTTTATTTTTATCGCTTTTTATATAACGCCGGATACTTATTGCAACATTTCGCTAATCTTTTGCATGAGCCTTTTTCTTAAATGTTTGTGATTAAAATATTATCTGCTAAGACTCATTTTTTAGTATTATACGGTTCATCTTAAATCTTATATCTAAAAATCTTACGATCTGTTATTACCTGGCCAGATAAAAGTATCCGTTAAGTTTTTTGTTAATGTCGTAAATGGTGATGACATAGTAATAAGTTCCAACTGGTAATCCTTTTCCTTTGTCTAATCCGGAAGAGGAAATTCCTGTCCATGAATTGTCGTACCGGTCGTTTTCATATACCACCGATCCCCAGCGGTTGAAAATAATAATTCCTACCCGATCGTATTCATGAAGCCAGGGAATACTGAATTCATCACTAATTTCATCTCCATTGGGTGAAAAGCCCCGCGTTACCTCAAACTCTTCGTAACATGGATCCGGATCCAGCCAATCGGGAATTCCGTCATTATCGCAGTCTCCATCTCCTTCTTCCATATCGGGAATTCCGTCATTGTCAGTATCTCCTGTTGGATCCATTGTGGGATTAATGGTAATGCTTACGGTTGCAGAAGCACACAAAGGGGATGATCGGTTGTCGCAGACCTCATACTCAAAGGTGTCAGTTCCCGAAAAACCCTGGTCAGGCCGGTATTCAAAAGTCCCGTCATCGAAAATGGTAAGAACGCCGTTTTCCGGATCCACCAGTGGGGTCTCATTGATGACGAGCTGGTCGCCATCAGGGTCACTGTCGTTGAGTATCAAAGAGGTGCCTGAAAGCAGCTCGTTCTGATCCACTTCAAAAAAATCATTTTCCGGCTCGGGGGCATGGTTTTCCTCTATATCATCGTTGTCGGTGTTTACCACGTCAAGAGTGTTGGAGATATTCCGGTATGTGACATCCGAATTGACAAAATCAACCGTCAGTATCAGCGTATATTCAACATTACCATCAATCTGGTCATCGTCAACACCGGTAATGGTTACAGTTTGTTCAATGTTCCAATTTTGCTGAGAGAAAATCAGTTCTCTTGTGCTAAGTGTTCCTTCCGATGTATCGAGTCCGCTAATTTCAATGACCACATGATTCTGCGGCTGGCTGTTGAGGCTTACTGAGAAGCTGTCCGTACCGCCATCTTCTGTGGTTTGTGTTTGTCCGTCGGTTTCGGTAATGTTGATGGCAGCAGTGTCGTCATCTGTATTGGTTACAACTACCGAAGTCTCCTGATCATGATAAGTAGCATCAGAAAGAGTGTTTTCTACCTGAAGTGTTAATGTGTATTGGATGTCCCCGTCTACCAGGAGGTCGTCTACTCCTGTTACAGTAACAGTCTGAGGTTGATCCCAGTTGGACGGGGTGAATGTGAGTTGACTGACGTCCAATTCCCCTTCTGTGTCGTCTAATCCGGAAATGGAAATGACCACATCGGAAGCTGGCTGACTGTTAAGCATTACCTCAAAAGAGTCGCTTGTTCCGGATTCATCAGTAGAGATTTCATCTCCTGGCATAGTAATCACAATGCCGGACGAATCATCATCTAAATTCGTAACAGTAAGTGTCTCACTCTGATCATGATAAGTGGCATCCGATTGTTCGTTAACCACCCCGATGGTCAGGGTGTAATCGATGTCTCCATCCACCTCATCATCATCCACCCCGGTAATGGTCACTGTTTGTTGAGTGTTCCAGTTGTCAGGGGTGAATGTCACTTCTGATGTACTCAAAATCCCTTCAGTTTCATCCAGTCCGGTGATGGCAAATACCACATCGGAAGTGGGCTGGCTGAGAAGAACCAGGGTGAAAACATCCCGGGAGCCCGATTCACTGGTTTGGGTATGCGAATTGGTGGGGTTTAGTTCAAAACCGGCACTGTCGTTATCTCTATTGGTTACCTCAACAGGGACTGATTGCCCGTGATAGGCCGTATCCGAACTCTCATCTACCACAGTGAGGGTGAGCGTATAGGTAATGTCTCCATCCACCAGGTCATCGTCCACTCCTGTAATAGTAATAATTTGTGCCTGATCCCAGTTGTCGGGAGTGAAAGTCAGGGTTTCAGTACTCAGAGTTCCTTCTGAAGTATCCAACCCCGTAACTTCGATAACCACGGCAGAGGTGGGGCGGGTGTTGAGTTCTACCGTAAAGGCGTCCTGTGTTCCATCTTCCGAGGTAATATTTCCGGATTCGAAAACAGTTGGTTTGATACCGGGAGTGTCATCGTCAAGTATGGTTGCAGAAGCCGACTGGTTTCCATCTTCCACGGCATTGGTAACCGAAACGATGGTTACAACAATGGTTTCTTCTCCCTCTGCTTCCAGATCATCAATTCCGGTTATATTCAGGCTTTGCGACATTCTGCCGGCAGGAATGGTAACCTGTTCCTGTGCTCCGGAATAGTCTGATGAGGATGCTGTCCCTTCAAAGGCAAGATCTACAATTACCTCCTGGTAGCTGGCATTACTCAGTTCAATATTTAATACAGCAACACCTTCGTCTTCCGAAAATGGAGTATTTGTAAAATCCAGGGAAACGGTTGGCATTGTTTGTGCATCTTCTATTGTAATGGTAACTTCCTGATCTCCGTCTTCTGATGCTTCACCACCTCCGACATCCGAAATGCTCACCGTTATCTGTTCATCTCCTTCAAATACGTTGTCCCTGATCGCTTCCAGAGTCGTGGAGCCTTCGGTTTCACCTGCTGGAATCGTTATGGACGTGGAGGTTAGAATGTAATCGTCAGAATCAGCATTGTCAGAATTAACGTCAAGATTGACCAATACGTTCTGTGTTGTCGGGTTGCTCAAAGAGGCGGTTAAGGTGGTGACGCCATTCTCAACAATGCTTTCCGGATCAGCAGACAGAGTGACCTGGGGGGGACTGTCGTTGTCAATAATTGTAACGCTGATTTCCTGATCCCCGTTTTCGTTGGCAAAGCCACCCGAAACATTCCCGATGGAGACAGTGAAAATTTCAGACCCTTCATAAATATTGTCATCAATAGCATCAAGCGTGACAGATGCAGATGATGAGAATGCAGGGATCACTATTGTTTCAGCACTTAACGAATAATCTTCATCCAGGGTGGCTCCGCTTCCTGTTGCCAGGGTTACCGTCACATCTTCGAAAGTCGGGATGCTGAGGTTGGCTGATATAGTACTGCTCCCGCCTTCTGTGACACTGGCCGGAGAAATATCCAATGAAACAACTGGTGCTGGTTGGTTGTCGGTAATGGTAAGTGTGACTGGTTGATTGTCGCCAATGTTGACTTCTCCTGAAACTTCGGAAATGGTTATCTGCAATCTTTCATTTTCTTCATAGAAGTCATCTTCTTCTCCGCTAATTGTGGCCGTTGCAGACTGGGAGCCTGCAGGGATGATTATCGGGTTGCCGGAAATTGTATAATCGTCCGGTTCCGTGGTCTCATCAGCAACTTCAAGTGTTACCTCTATGTCCTGCGTCGAAGCGTGGGAAAGGGAGGCGGTGACAGTTGTTTCTTCTCCTTCCGCAAACATGGTAGGATCAGCAGAAAGGGTAACCTGAGGGGCACTTTCATCATCCTCAATTTCAAAGTCGAGAGATCCGGGAGACCCGATGACTGCACCGCTCCCGTCGGGAGAACTGAGCTCCAGTGTGAGTGTTTCGGTTCCTTCAAAAATATTGTCGGGCACTCCTGTCAGTGTAACAGTCCGGGATGGCTGCTCTGCCGTCAGGGATAGGGTTGATGTGGAAAGAGAATAATCGTCTGCAGATGCTGTCCCTCCTGCCTGGCCAATATTTACCGATATATCTTCCGAAGAAGGAGGATCAACTGATACGGTAATGGTTGAAGTACCTTCATTTTCAGCGATAGTTGATGCGGAGGCTGTCATGCTGATGGTGGGTGTTCCGGTATTGTCGGTGATGGTTAATTCTTCAATTTCAGGATCGTTGTAATAGGCACTTCCTCCTGAAACATCTGTTATCCGGACAGAGAAAGTTTCATCTGGTTCAGAGAAGCTGTCAGAGTTGGCAGAAATGGTGACTTGTTGTTCTGTTTCCCCGGCAGGAATTACAAAGGAATTGTCGGCTAAAGAGTAATCATCATCTGATGTTGTTCCATGGGTGGTACCCAAAGTGACAGTAACGTCTTCGGTGTCTTCGGCACTCATGGAGAGGGTGATGGTTGTTTCTTCTCCTTCCGCAAACGTGGTAGGATCAGCAGAAAGGGTAACCTGAGGGGCACTTTCATCATCCTCAATTTC
>CAYOFH010000001.1:0-4045 GCA_964403175.1 uncultured Marinilabiliaceae bacterium | reverse complement strand
TCCGAAGAAGGAGGATCAACTGATACGGTAATGGTTGAAGTACCTTCATTTTCAGAGAGAGTAGATGCGGAGGCTGTCATGCTGATGGTGGGATCATCATCAGTATCGATTATTTCTATGCTCCGGGTCGTGTTGGTTCCTAAGTTCGCTTCTCCGGTTTCGATGCCGGTGATCTCCACTGAGAGTGTTTCGGTGGGTTCTGAGAGGTCGTCATCTTCTGCAGCAATGCTGAATTGAAATTGTGTTTCTCCCGCAGGAATTAATACCTGTTCGTCAGTGAAATTGTAATCCTCTGCAATGGCTGTACCGGGGATAATGGACAAATTCACGGTAACATCCTCATAAGTAGCCGGAGATATAGATCCTGTAATGTCAATGCTCTGGCCTTCATCGACAGAAGCGGTCGTTTCCGGCAGGTTAACCACCGGGATGGCTTCATTGTCGTTGATGGTCAGCGTGACTGCAGAAGTAGCTTCATTATTAATTTCTCCCGCACTAACGTCCGTGACATCGATGGTCAGTGTTTCAGCGGGTTCATAGATCAGGTCATCATTAATATCAATGGAGGCAGTCTCCGAGGTGGACTGAGAAGTGAATGAAACCTGATTGTCGGAGAAGTCATAGTCATCCGGTTCTGCAGTCCCTTCGGTAACCCCCAGATTTAGTGTAATGGTTTGAACAGACGGGTTGCTTAGTTCTACTGTAAGATTTACTGTTCCTGTATTTTCATCAAAAGAAGAGGGAGAAGCAGAAATGCTGACTTCGGGGAGATCCTCTGTATCAGTAATTTCAAATTCCACGGATGAGGGACTTCCAACAGTTGCTGTGCCTCCCGAAACAGAAAGAATAGAAGCGGTAAAGGATTCAGTTCCTTCATAGATATTGTCTGATTGTCCGGTAATATTGATTGACCCTGTTTCGCTGCCGGCGGGAATGGTAATGGCGTTCGCATCAGGAGAATAATCATCACCAGGGCTTGCGTCTCCGGCAAACTCCAAATTCACTGTAATGTTATTGATATCATCCACTAAATCGGTTCGGGCAATTATGGTAGCAGTCCCCCCCTCCTCGGCAAAAGGACTTCCTGTTTGTTCGAGAGAGATGTTTTGTGCAGAGCTTAAGGTGCCAGACAGCAGAATAGGTAAAGATAATATTATAGATTTGACAAAATTATTCAGGTTCATGATAATTCTGATTATGTTTAGAGCAATGGAATGAATCGACCGTTAACTATAAAGTAAAATTACGGCAAAAGCAAACCAAAGGAAACCCTTATTTTAGTTATGGCTGACTTCTTTATACTAAGAGAGGTTTGGAGATGGATGAATCCGTTTTTTTTGGGGATTAAAAGATTCGTATAAATGATGTTTGTTTTTTAATTCATCCCTCCCTTTTGAAAAATTGCCCGCAGTTTTTTAGTGAGGTACTGGTATTTTTGATTATTGAAATTAACATATTTTACCAAACCATTTAAGCTGAAAGAGTTCTGGTATATTAAAACGATAATGTCTTTTTAAATTTTGGGATGGAAAGGCTGTCCCAAAAGTCTTCAGCGTTATTTCCCTGTACACAGTAAAGATTTCAAGGCATTGACAATAAGATTCTTCACTGCGTTCATAATGACAAAAACTGCAGTTATTTTGACCTTTTAGACAACTTCTTTTTTTTATTTAACCAGCCCCATTTTTTTCATTAAGAACGAAGCATTAAGTTTCTGGCTAACACCGGGCTTTAGTTTGTAATCGAAAGCCAGCTGGTCGCCTTCCAGTTCTACTTCGAAGCAGTAGTTGTGGGCAACTCCGGGATACTGTTTCTCCAGTTCTCCAATGCCCAGATCGTGGGTGGCAATGACCACGATGGCATTGAGTCTGATGAGCTTTTCCAATAATCCGTATGACCCGTTATGTTTGTCCAGACTGTTAGTTCCACGCAGTATCTCATCAAGCACGACGAAGGTGTTGGGTTGCATTTCTACATGATCAACAATTCCCTTAAGTCTTTGCAGTTCTGCATAGAAATAGGATTCATGGCGGGCCAGTGAATCCCGGATATTAATACTTGAACGAATGTCGCAGGGCGAAAATCGCATCTGTCGGGCACACACCGGTGCTCCGCTCATTCCCAGAATGAGGTTGACCGTAAGAGTTCGCAGGAAAGTGCTTTTGCCGGCCATGTTGGCTCCGGTGATAATCAGGATTTTTGGCTGTCCCGAGAAAGAAATATCATTGCCTGCACATTCATTGGGCGGCAATAACGGGTGTTTCAGGTCTTCCGCTTCATAGCTAAAAGGTGCATCCGGAATCTCCGGGAAGATGGTTTTTCCCCGGTTGTTAAAAGCAAACACGGCAAAGCCGGTCATTGCATCCAGCCGGGCTATGGCATCAAACCATTCGAAAACATCGGTTTTGTGAGCAGTTTTCCACTTTTCAAGTGCCACCAGCATGTGGAAATCAAACAGGAACAGGATGTTTAAAAGTGTTCCTACAATTAAGTTGAGCCGGAAATCGAAACGTTCCAGCAATTTGAAAAGTTCTTTGAGTACCCGGCTTGCGGTTTTATTTCTTCCGGACAGCTGTTTTTGAAGCGATATCAATAATTCAGCAGAAAAGTGATAATTCTCAACCAGACTGATTAGCCCGGCATATTTTTTCAGTGTTTTAGCGCTTCGTCCCAGGAGACTGTGGGATTTTTGGGTAATCCTTTTTTTACGATCCACCAGAAACAGGGGAGTGATGATGGGGATAAAAATGAGATTCGGACTGATGAGACCCATTGAGGTGGCTGCAATCCAACCGGCTAACAGAAAAGGCCAGAGTATTCCTGCCCATTTAAAGAAGGAGGTGTTGAATGACCGGCTATTCAGCCACTCTTTTAGTTTTATAATTTCGTCTGATTCCATGTTGCTCTGCAGTCCCGTAGAGCGGAAATCTTCCATGAATTCCGGGTTTTCAGAAAGTTCTTTGATGGTCTCCTGCTTCCTTTTGATTTCTTCAGAAGTTCTCTTTCCCTTTGTTAGCTCCTTACCCAGTAAGGTACGTCCCGGCCCGGTAATGCAACGATTCAGATACTGGAACAGAGAGCCTGGGCCAAAAAGGTCAAAATCGCCTGATAGTTCAGGAGCAGTTGCGACCAGATCGCTGCCATCATCGAATTCACTATACTGGTGTTGCAGAAACTTCAGTTCGTTTTCATTGACTTTGAGTCGTGCCCTGAGTATCCGTTGTTTTCGTACCAGGCGTAAATCCAGGATAACTGCCAATACAAACAAAACGAGAAAACCCAGGGAGAGCCAGATAAATGTGGCGTCAAATTTTGATTTGATAAACCATAAACCGGAGATGACCAGACCAGCAAAAGTCAGCAATCGGGCAGGGGCCGTAAAACGAAAATATCGTGCCAGCCTTGCTAATTGTGTGCTGTATTCTTTTGTGCGCGCGGAATAGTATTGAAAGGGATTATTAATGTTTGTATTTGTCATTGTATTGCTGTTTGGAGGTGCAATTTAGGAAATAAACTGTAAAATGGATTTTATCCTGCCTCTCGTTTCCGCACGGGTTGCCTCAAAATTTAAGTAAAACTAAAGAGGTGTACCTTTTGAGAACTTCATTTGCTATTGCTTTTATTGTGGAGGATAACAATGCTTATGTGATCCAAAATCATTGTTTCGACCTGTAGTTACTTCGTATCAGTTTCGATACAGTTCCGTACCTGTGCCGGAGCAAAGATATTTTAAAGATATATTTGAGACATACTAAAGTCAAATTAAATTCGATTATAATTGAATTTAATATGACTTTAATATGACTTTAGTTTGAGTTTACTATGACTTTAATGTGGAGTTGATACGAAGCTGATACGAAGCTGATATGAAGCAAAAGGGAAGAACTATATAAAATCACTTCTCATACTCTCCCATGCCCGCCCGATTCCGATCAAGATGGCCACTCCCTCGATTCCGATCGAGGGGGTCTTGTCTCTCGTCTCCCGACGAGTTTCCTAAAGACAATTGGAGCCAAAGGATTCTATCTACTTGTAACTTTCGCTT